>JALYIH010000124.1 GCA_030775865.1 Pseudomonadota bacterium
CTGCAACTTCGCCCATCCTGTGAATGCTGTGATCGAGCGCTGGCGCCGGACTCCAGGGAAGCGCTCATCTGTTCATTCGAGTGTACGTTCTGCGATTCCTGTGCCGATTCCGTACTGCAGGGCATCTGCCCCAACTGCGGCGGCGAGCTGGTGCGGCGGCCGATACGGGCCACCGCCAAGTTGGCGACGTACCCGGCATCGACGGAGAGGATCCATAGGCCGGGAAATTGCGTCCAGCGGCTGCCCGGGCTTCCAACACCTTAAGAAGGTGAGCCAGAACCGTCCCAGTGAACTGAAATGTCTCTTTTTAAACCTTAGTTCCCGGTGCCGGTACTTACCCGATATAACCGTGCTCACACGGCGGGTGCCCTTATCAGACACGGTCTTGCCGCATGGGGCGTGCTTTAAGCTACGGAGAAACGATGCTTTCGATCCTGGTTTGCCACTCTTATTTTTTGCGGCTGGACCAAAAACAGATCGCGCGTGCCAAGCCGTACCCGCCGCTGGCGACGCTGCAGGTGGTATCCCTGCTGCGCGAGGCGGGACATCGGGTGTCGTTTTTCGACGCCATGCTGGCCGAGGGGATCGACGAATACGACCGGTTGCTCGAGGCGGACGCACCTCAGCTGGTGCTGTTCTATGAGGACAATTTCAATTTCTTGAGCAAAATGTGCCTGGCGACGATGCGCCGGGCAGCCTGCGACATGATCGGTTCGGCACGGCGTGCCGGCGCCCGGGTTGTCGCGGCCGGCCCGGATGTCAGCGATGCTCCGGGACCCTACCTTCGCGCGGGTGCCGATCTGGCGTTGGTCGGGGAGGGTCTATCGACGCTCCTGGCCCTGCTGCCGAGGATCGATGCACAACTTGACATCAAGAACGTAGATCTCGTCCGCGGGCTTTCGGGCATTGCATCCCTTGCCGGCGGCAAAGTCATGACGGCAAGCGGCACCAAGGGATTGGCGCTCGCTCAAAACGCCGGTCTCGCGGCCTGGGACCTGGTGGACATGGATCGCTATCGCTCCGTCTGGATGAAGGCACACGGCTACTTCAGCCTGAACATGGCCGCCTCTCGGGGCTGCTCCTTCCGCTGCACGTGGTGCTCCAAGCCCATTTGGGGAAATCAATATCTGCAGCGCAGTCCGCTCGAAGTGGCGGCCGAAATGAGCCATCTTAAGCGCGCATTCAATCCGGACCATATTTGGTTCGCCGACGATATTTTTGGATTCCGGGTCGACTGGGTTGCGGATTTCGCCGCCGCGACGCAAGCCGCCGATGCGCAGATTCCGTTCACCATTCAGACACGGGCCGATCTCATCAGTGCGCGAATGGCCATGGCGCTGCGCGATGCCGGCTGCAAAGAAGCGTGGATTGGCGCAGAAAGCGGCAGCCAAAAGGTCTTGGATGCCATGAACAAGGGCACGACGGTGTCCGAGATTCTTACCGCGCGCGATCGGCTCAAGTCCGTGGGAATTCGAGTCGGCTTTTTCATTCAGCTCGGATACCTGGACGAGCAACTCGATGACATCCTGGCCACCCGGGATTTGTTGACCGCGGCACGGCCCGATGATATCGGCGTAAGCGTTTCCTATCCGTTGCCGGGCACGAAGTTCTACGATCTTGTAAAGGCACAGATGCGCGCCAAGACGCATTGGCAAGAAAGCAATGACTTGGACATGATGTTTCACGGTACCTATACGTCGGATTTCTATCGCGCAGTGCGCAACCTCCTGCACGATCAGGTTTCGTTGCAGATAGCCGCAGCTCCGGGATCACACGGCCACGCTAGCGCGGTTACGGCGATCGATCGCCGCTGGCAGGAATTGTTGACGGACGAGTTGAAATACCGCTCGCCCAGCGAGTATTCGGCAGCCAGCGCGTAGATGACTGTGCGCGCGACAGCTTCCACAGTTGGAGTTCCACCGCCCGCAGAGCTCCACCCGACCTTATGCATGGTCACGGAGCGACTTGCGCGTGAACTCGCGAATCCAACTCACAACGCGCCCGATTGGTCCGAGTTCGAGTGGACCATGGCGCGAGCGGTCGCCGCCATGCACGGAATTTCGCCATTGCTGTCACACTCTTTGCGGTGGCAAGGACCTGTCGGCTGGACCAGATTCCTTGACCAGCAGAGGACTCACACGGCGGCGAGGCACACGCGCGTTCACGAGGTCTTGACGTCCATCGGCCAAAAGGCCCGTGAAGCGGGGGTCACAGTAACGCCGTTGAAGGGTGCGGCGTTGCATGAGTTGGGGTTGTACGCGCCCGGCGACAGACCCATGGCGGACATCGATCTGCTGGTGCGGCCGGCCGATGCGCAGCGCATGTCGGCATTGCTGGCATCCTCGGGATTCCGCCAAACCGGGGAAACCTGGAAGGAGCGGGTGTTCACCGCCATCGATGAACTCGCACCCGCTGAGTTTGGGGAACATTCGAACAACAGTTTGAAAATCGAGTTGCACGAACGGATCTGCGAGAAATTGCCGTGGCGCATGACCGATGTGTCGGAATTCATATATCCATTGCAGCCGTGTCCGGGTTTGAATGCCTACCCATCGAATGGCGCGCTGATGCGCCACTTGCTGCTGCACGCCGCCGGCTCGATGGCATTCCAGGGCTTGCGGATGCTGCACTTGCACGATATCGCTCTTCTGGCCGGGCGTATGAGCGAGTCGGATTGGAACGAGCTTGCCGGCTCGCGTTCAGGTGTCGGCATGTGGTGGGCGTTTCCACCGCTGGAGCTGATGTCACGATATTACCAATCGAGAGTGCCCACGAGCCTCCTTGCGGCGCTATATGATGACTGTTCCCGTTTGCTGCGCGCACTTGCGCGGCGTAAATCGCTGATCGATGTTTCCTATTCTTATCTTTGGGTAAAAGCCTTTCCGGGGATAGAATGGTCGCAGACAATTCCTGAACTGCTGGCCTATGCCGCAAGCCGCGTGCGCCCAAACGCAAAGCACTTGGCCCAGCGCCAACATGCCGTGACCACCCAAACTTGGGCGAAGCAACAAGGATGGTCGCGCATGTCCCAGGGTCGCCGCATTCTGCGCTGGCTCACCTCGCGCCAGGCGCGCCCGGCGACCCTGCATGCCATTTCCGCGGCGTTTGCACAGGCGCAATGACAGAGGCGCGCGAGGCTGTTTCAGCGCGGTCCAGCTCTTTGCTGGGCGATACCGCAGCACGCGACTATGCCGCCAAATTGTCGAGATTCAACGACTATGCCAAACCGGAACTGCGCCGGCTGATCAAGAGTTTGCGCCTCAGACCCGGGATGCACGTCCTGGATGCCGGGTGTGGGACCGGCGAGGCGCTCAATTGGCTGCTCGGCGAAGTGGCGCCGTCGGAACTAGTGGTTGGTGTCGACCTGGCGGCGGCGCACGCTTCCGCGGCGAGACTTCGGGTGCCTCCGAGCATACAAATTCATCAGGCGAATCTGTTCGATGCCCCGCTCGAGCCGGCGAGTTTTGACTTCGTCTGGTGCGTGAATACGATCAATCACCTGATCGATCCGGTAAAAGGGGTGGTGCATCTTGCGACGCTGTTGCGCCAGGGTGGTCGCGTGGCGCTGGGGCAGAGCTCATTTCTTCCGGATATGTACTTTGCCTGGGACGCCAGACTCGAGCGGGCGACCAACGATGCCGTGCGCCGCTACTATCAGGATCGCTACAACATCGAAGAGCGTGATTTGAAGGCAGTAAGGGCGTTGGTGGGTATCTTGCATCGTGCCGCTCTGCGGAATGTCACGGTGAGCACCGTCGTGATCGAGCGCACGTGGCCCGTGGATGAGGCGACGGAACTTTATCTACGCGACACCATTTTCCGTGATACCTGGGGAGAGCGGCTGCGCCCCTATCTGCCAACTGATGACTATCAGGAACTTGCGAGGCTGTGCAATCCGCAGGACGCCGACTATGCGTTGCGGCGATGCGATTTCCACTTCCTGCAGACTTTTACCCTGACGACGGGTGAGATTTGATGTCGTCCTTCACAAGCAACGACCGCAGGGCCTCGACGCTCGCCGAAGGATGTGGGCCGCGGAAGACCTCGAATCCTCCCAAGCGCAACAACTTTTTGTTGAAGGTCGCCCATTGCGGCAGGCTGGCGCCGTACGCCTGCTCTTCTTTGAGTCTCGCCAATGTATTGCCAGCGGACAGCGGCCGCAGAAGGGGCCCGGTACCGGCCAACCGCGGGGAGAGGAATACCACGCCGATGATTCGGAGAGGCGTCTTGGCCAGCCGGAATTCCTTACGGCGCAGATCAACCTCAAATTTTTCCACGCCGCTGCGGCGGCGAATGACCGGCGATTTGCGAATCATAGATCTGATGCGTAATTGCTCAACCCAGTGCAGTGAGTCTTCGCGAACGTGCAAGAAGTTTGGAGTTCCGGTGGCGCGCATAGAATTGGGCGCGACAAAGACGCTGTCCTCCGACACGAAATCGAGGCCTTCCAACAAGCATTGTAAAGCAACGGTTGACTTGCCGGATCCGCTGGGTCCCATGAGCAAGACTCCCCGCCCGTCGAGACCAACGCATGCCCCGTGCAATGGCACCAGGCCTTGTGCGCGGCACGCGAGCGTGAACACCGCAAATTCTATTAATTCGTAGCGGACGTGGTAAGGAAAGCGCAGCATTTCTGGGGATGCGGATACAAGTCCGGCGCGATTCTCTGGATGGAGTACGACAAAGGTCGAGGACGGGGTGGCGCTGCCGAGAAAACCGGCACCTTGCAACATGGATATGGGGGGCGGGTCCACTCTGCGAGCAGCGCGACGGATCGGATTAGGAACCGGCTTTGGCGTGAGCAAGAGGTTAATGCGAAAAGTCTTAGACGCGGAAGAGAATAGATGATCGGGCAACCCCGCATAGGCCGCATCGACAAGGGCGAGCAGTTCTTCGCTGTTGCTTTGGAAGATAAACTTCCCGCCGAGGAGGCTGATCGCGCCACGAGTGAGGAATGCGGTGCGTTCGGCAAACGGATCGGATTCGAGGTTGGGATCCACTCGGCGGTTCTTCTTCGTCATATGTGTGGGTACCCTAACCCAATCAGACGGCAATACTGAAGTGTTTTAATCCCGTGCCACATGAATAAATCAGAAAGGCTGCCCCAGCTCCTCGAAACCCGGGACGCGTTCGACAGCGTCGCAGCAGACTATGACGGGCCCCGCGGCAACAATGAGTTGATTCAAGACATGCGCGGCGAAATGTGGAACTCGCTGACTGCCGCCTTTGTACCTGGCGAACGCTTGATCGATTTGGGCTGCGGTACCGGCCTCGACGCAGTACATCTGGCCCATCTGGGATTCAATATTACCGCGACCGACTGGTCTCCGCTGATGGTGGAAAGAACCGCAGCTCGCGCGGCCGCTCAGCAAGTCTCTGATCGTGTACGCGCAATCAACATAGGCGCCCATGAATTGGGACGCTTGGAAGAAGCGGGCACCTATGATGGTGCTTACTCGAATCTTGGTCCGCTCAATTGCGTGCCTGAAATAGGCGAGGTATCGCGCGAGTGCGCGAGGGTGTTGAGACCGGGCGGTAGGCTGGTGTTTACCGTTATTGGAAGATATTGTCCGTGGGAAGTTGTGCATTACTTGCTGCGCGGACGATGGGCGAGGGCAAAAGTACGTTTTGCCCGCGACGCGGTGCCCGTGGGAATGAACAATCACACGATTTGGACTCGTTACTACACTCCACGCGAGTTCTATCGGCCTTTCAGGCCACACTTTACCCTAGAGCAGTATCGCGGTCTGTGCGTGCTTGCACCGCCACCTTACTTGACGGGCGTGCGGGACCGCTATCCGCGCCTGCACCAGCGGCTTTGGAGTGTGGATCGGCGCATATCGGGTTGGCCTTTGATTCGCGGAATGGGTGATCATTTTCTGATTGTGATGAGAAAGAGATGACGGGCGACTCGACTACCGCGCCTTGTGTCGGCACTGCAATCCCACTCGACCGGGACTCAGAAATGACGGTCTCTCCCGATTGTGAACGGGACCGCGTTCGGGCGTATCGCGCCGACATCGACGGTCTACGCGCGCTTGCAGTGCTTTCGGTCATTTTGCACCACTATCTCGTGCCCGGTTTCAGCGGTGGATTCGTCGGCGTTGATGTGTTCTTCGTCATTTCCGGCTTCCTGATTGCGGCCCACATCAAAAATGACATCAAAGCTTGTCGTTTCTCACTGCTGGAATTTTATGAACGTCGTATTCGGCGCATCCTACCCGCTCTTTTCCTGATGTATGCGCTGTTTCTGATGCTGGTCTCCTGGATCTATCTTCGGCGCGACCTGCATTCGGAGGCTCGGTTGGCCGCCTACGTCATTCCGTTTCTTGCCAACTACGGGTTTTATCAAAACGTGGGCAGCTACAGTGGCGAATTGGCGGCTCACATCGCGCTGCTGCACACATGGTCATTGGCAGTCGAAGAGCAGTTCTACCTGTTCTTTCCGCTGCTGATGATAGGGATAGCGCGGTTTCTGCGAGGTCGCTACCTGATGGTTCTTTGGCCCACGGCTTTGATGTCCTTGATATTGTGCGTCGTCGTAACTCTGGTTCGACCGGAGGCTGCATTTTATCTGACGCCGTTCCGCGCCTGGGAGCTGCTGGCCGGCGCGCTATTGGCCGTCGGCAAGTTCTCATTCTCCGGAGGCGCTCGCATGCGAGCGGGCGTCGCGCTATTGGGATTGTTGCTTATTGTCGGCGCTGATCTGCTTCTGCGCCCCAACATCCCCTATCCTGGCGGATGGCCACTCATCCCGTGCGCCGGAGCATTGGCGATTATCTATGCCTCAAGCGATCGAAGCACTGTAGTTGGCAGGGTGCTCGATAACGCGGTCATGACTAGGATCGGGTTGTGGTCGTATTCACTGTACCTGTTTCATTGGCCCTTGTTGGTGCTCGCAGAGTACTACGCCTATGATCCGCTGTCCGTTTCGCAGCGTTGCATACTGCTGACGGTGGTCTTTGTCGTGGGAGCGCTGTCGTGGCGCTACATGGAGCAACCATTCAGGGGGCCAAGGGCGATTCTGAGTCGGCCGGCCATATATGGCGTGGCGGCTGTGTCGGGATTCGTGCTGATCCTGACTACGTTTTTCCTGCATCGTGTTTCCGACCAGCGATACTACACCGCGCGCGAGCGGGCTCTGTTCGCCGGCAACACCGTCGACCAGATACGATGTAGAGATACATCCCCCGAGGACGTCGGCCGCGGGCTGCCATGCAAACTCGGAGACAAGGGCACACCTGTTGAAACGATTCTGTGGGGCGATTCACACGCGTTGGCCATGTTGCCGGCGGTCGATGCGGCCTATGCGAGACATCATGAGTCGGCGATTTTTGCGCAACGGAGCGGATGTCCGCCGCTGCTGGGAGTACAGATCCGCAATTTCTCCAGCGCGGAGCCGAGCTGGTTTCGCACATGGATTGATGCGCATGAAGCCGGAGATAGCGAGCCATGCAAACGCCACGTCGAAGCGGTGTTGAACTGGATTTCCCAAAATCACGTCGGTACCGTGATGCTGGCTGCACATTGGATCGCCTATGCCGAGGACAAGCATTCGCGCCGGCTTACCGATGCGCAAAACCCTGAGAATCTCTCCATGGCCGACAATGCCGCGGTCTTCGAGCGCGGCCTCGACAGACTTCTCGCCGCTCTGCAAGGCCTGCGGGTACGGGTCTTCCTCATGGATGATGCGCCACAGAGTCTGGTGGATGTTCCCTACGCCCTGGGCGCCGCAAAGCGGTTGCATCTGAACCGAGAATTTCGAATCAGCCGCGTGGCCTATGACGTGCAGCAACATAGCGCAACGGAGATTTTTGAGCGCCTGCAAAAGCGCTACGAATTTCGAATAATAAAGCCACAGGACCTGCTCTGCGCCGGAGGCACGTGCTCGATCGCGCGCGATGACACTCCTTTGTACAGCGATGACGAGCACCTCTCGGAGTTGGGTGCAATGACCGCCGAACCGGCGCTCGAGGCTATTTGGGATACCCGGTCCGAACCCAGCTCATGAGCTGAGTCAATGCTTTTCAACAGCTTTGCCTTCATTCTGGGATTCCTGCCGCCGGCCTTGGCGCTATTTTTCATTCTTGGTCGGCTGAATCGGGTCTGGGCAGCCGCGTGGCTCGCCTTGGCGTCGATTGCGTTCTACGGCTATTGGTCGCCGAAGTACATCGTCCTGCTTCTAGGGTCGGTGGCCGGCAACTTCCTCTGCGGCCGCGCTATTGCGAAGCACGCCGGAAGCAGTGGAGGCCGCTGGCTATTCACCTTCGCAGTTGCCGTGAACCTGCTGCTGTTGGGCTTTTATAAATACGCGGACTTCTTTGCCTCGTCGGCCAACGACCTGGCCAAGATTCATCTACCCCTGTTGCATGTCGCGCTGCCGATTGGCATTTCATTCTTCACCTTTACGCAGATAGCCTTTCTCGCGGACGCCAGTAGGGGGGTCGTCAAGGAGTTCCGCTTCGTTCATTACCTGCTGTTCGTCAGCTACTTTCCGCACCTGATTGCCGGCCCCATTCTTCATCACGCGGAGATGATGCCGCAATTCGCGTCCGCGGTTCCGTACCGATTTTCGGCGCGATACTTCGGAGTAGGGCTGACGATATTCACCATCGGTTTGGCGAAGAAGGTGCTGATCGCAGACCCTTTCGGAGACATGGTGTCGCCGATCTTTGCAGCTGCGCATGCCGGTGTGCCGATTAGGCTGCTTGGAGCATGGGTTGGCGTACTCGCATTCACATGCCAACTGTATTTTGATTTTTCCGGCTATTCTGATATGGCCATCGGTATTTCAAAATTATTCGGCATTGATCTGCCGATCAATTTTGCGTCGCCGTACAAGTCCACCAGCGTCATTCAGTTTTGGCAGCGTTGGCATATGACATTGTCGCGATTTTTACGCGACTACCTGTATTTTCCACTTGGCGGCAATCGGCGCGGGAAGCTGCGGCGTTACCTGAATCTGATGACTACCATGGTCCTGGGTGGATTGTGGCACGGTGCCAACTACACGTTTCTGATATGGGGCGGACTGCACGGTTGCTATTTGATGATCAATCATGCGTGGCGCTCTGTCTTTGGGCAGAGGCGGCATTCTGACAAACGGTGGACGCCTGTTTCGGGTACGATAACGTTTCTGGCGGTTGCCGCCGCATGGATATTCTTCCGAGCCGAAGACGTTCCCAGTGCATTCAATCTTTTGAGGGGCATCGCCGGATTCAACGGAATTGCCGTGCGTGAGGGGGCAGGCGCGTTTTGGCAAGGAGTCGGGCGTCTGCTCCCGCAGGACGTGGTCTTTACCGAAGGGGCGTTCCAGGATCTTCAGTTCGCCTCAAGTCGCGTCGAATTGGCAGTGCGCTTCCTCAGTGCGGCGGTGTTGCTGTTTGCGATGCCCAATACACGGCAGATAGCGGATCGCATCGAAAGAGCTTGCGCGGCACACAGATCGTCGCGTTTCTACCAGTACGCGATTCCCAGCCTGACGGCCTTCCTTCTGGTAGCCACGCTATCGCAAATGCAAAAGGTGTCGCCCTTCTTGTACTTTCAATTCTAATGGGCGCGTATTTGCGAACATTCGTGTTGACTGCCATAGTCGCAGCTGCATGCCTGATCACGTTCAACATAATTGTTGACCCTTATCGGATCGTTCATGCGGCAATCGGTACACGGGCGTTCGAGCCGAATTCGCGTGTTTACAAACTCGAGTTCCTATCGCGCCACTGCACTGATTATGATAGCTATTTTGTCGGAGATTCCCGCGCGCAGATTTTAACCGGGCAGGATCTCGACAACGCTGGCGGTCGCCGCTTCTACAACTGGGCCGCTCCGAGAGATGAGATCACCTCGATCGTGCGCCGCGTGCAATTCCTCACAGGCATCGGCTGTCCCACGTCCGCGATCATCGTCGGAGAGTCCATCGACATTGTCTCGGACGGCAACGACTCCAGTTTGCTGAACGCCGAAAGTCCGTTGATCAGCGGAGAGAACCGGCTGGCGTTTCTCGGAAAGTTTTTATTCTCCCCGCAGCCGTTGATCGACTACTGGCGCCAGATGATCTTTGGCTCCCCGTTTCACTTCAAGTACGACCCGGACGGCCACGTCGAATATCTATGGCGGATGAAAAGTCCTACGGACCTTGCGGCCCCTCCTTGTCGGCCGCCGCTACTATCCGCAGCCGAAAGACGGCTTCTATTTCTGAAGCTGGCGGCTTATCGCGAACTCGCAGAACTCTCGGGTCGATATCACTTTCAAGCGATCATCTGGGTTACACCATACAACAGTTGGAAGCAGCAGGTATTCGATGACCCTGACGTTCGTGACTTCCTATCGCAGCTTCGGTCTATTCCGCATCTTTCGGTAATAGACGCCGAAAGGAGCTCGCCTATGCTGTCGGATTTCACCCTATGGTCAGATTGCGCGCATTTCCGGCGGCCGGTATTCGATGCATTGGTTGCGCCGCGCATACTGGGGCTTTTGCTGCCATGATCGGCGCTGCGGGCAGCTGAAGCGTGGCATTTCAGGTCATGTTGCGCAGGCGTTCCAGCGTGAGCGTCTCTTGGGCGGTGCCGTCCAAATGCGCGATGACCTTGCGGACGACCTCGTCCGCCGCTTCGGCCTGCATACGATGAGACCCGCCGGCAATATGCGAAGTGAGGAACACGTTTCGCAGCTTACGCAGCGGGTGTGAGGCGGGAAGCGGCTCCTCTTCAAATGTGTCGAGACAGGCAAAGATATCGCCCTGACGCAGGCGTTGAATCAGTGCATTGGGTTCGATCAGGGCACCTCGTGCCACATTTATCAGCACTGTGCCCGGGCGCAATTTGGCAAGCTCAGCTGCGCCGAGGAAATGCCGCGTGCGCGCAGAGAGTCCACGATGCAAAGATACTATCTCGGCGCCCAGCACGGTTGCGAGTGAGGCCGCATCGGCTCCGCAGCCGGCAATCTCGCTCGGTGCGCCGTGTTCCGAATAGACCAGTACGCGAGCGCGTGCATGCGTAAGTCTCAGCGTGAACGCCCGAGCATTCGCGCCCCAACCAATGATTCCCACGACCGCTCCGCTCAGGTCACGCGGGGTGCTGACCGCCGAACCGGGGGTGCGCCTGCCGACTTGCGACTGCCTCCAAAGTTTAGCGGCATTCGCCTCAAGTCCGAGCGATTTGATTGCTGGCCGAGCGGCGCGCGCCATGCGGTGCACCCAGCTCCTAAATCCCGTCATACTGGAGTCGGTTCCCCATCCGCCCGCGCGCATCGCGCTACTCGAGCCAAAGGCGCGCCGGCGGCCAAGAATTGCGAGACCCAGGGCAAATTCCGCCACGCTCTCTGCGTAAGCTTCACTTGCGTTCACGATGGAAATACCCCGCGCCAACCAAGTTTCAGGGTTGTTGCGTGCAACGGAGAGACCAATGACACCGATGACACTGAGATTTGGAATCTTGGAAACTATACCGGGGTCTAGTGCCGGTCCTGCGCCGACAATGGCCGCTCGAATGTCCGGCCTCTTTTCAGCAGACCGGTTCACATGTTCAAACGCGACGAGTGGAAATTCTGGCAGCAGCCGCGTTAGTGCAGCTTGATGTTTTGCGCAGTTGGCGACCAGTATGGATCCGCGCTTGGGCGCTTGCAGCGCACGTTCTTGGCTTGCCTGCGGCAGCTCGACTCGGCCGCTAAATCCGCTTTCGATGAGTTCCGCCAGGAACAGCGACGGGGCGATCGCGCATATGCTATGCAAAGGTGGTCTACCACTCTGTATGCCTTGAAGAAAAGCTTCATGTTCAGCGGCTATACCGTCTCCGAGCGACGCGATCGGTGTGCGGGTTGTGCTGCCGACTTTTTCTATTGTCAGTGAGCCCTCATCCACCGTATAGGTCTCAGCCACGCCATGAAACACATAGCCTTCGCGGCGTGCACCGGCATTGTTGTTACACAGAAATACGCCTTGTGCACCATTGGGCCAGATCATTACAGCCGAGAAGATCGCAGCTTCGGGAGTTCCAGGATCGCCGGCAATGGCCGTGAGATGCGCCGGAAGGCCATCCATTGCAAATACCAGCGCATCGAGCGCATGGATGCCGTTGGCACTCAACCAAGTGCGCGCGCCAAAGGGAGCGGGCTTACCTAGCTCGGGTTTATGAAATACCACTTCCACGGACCGCCAACCGGCATTTCCATTGCGAGCGCGGACCGCGGCAAGGGATTTATAAAATCGCCTGTTGAGTCCACCTGCGGCGATGAGTCCGCGCGTCCGAGCCATCTCGCACAAGGCCAACGCTTGCTGGAAGCCAGGAGCGACCGGCTTCTCGACAAACAGGTGTTTGCCATTTTGCAGTGCCGCCAAGCCGTATTCATAGTGCATCTGTGCGCTGCCGAAGATGTACACGGCATCAATGTCGGTGCGTCGCAGCGCGCCACCGGCGTCTCCACAAGATTCCCGGAATTTGAATTGACTGCGCGCCAGTTCTGAGCGTTCATGCTCCAAATCGCATACAACTGCGAGCTCAATTTTGCCGGTATCACGCAGTCCAGCCAGCACCGGGAGATGCATCGCGTTTGTGGCTGGACCGGCGCCAATGACTAGTGCGCGTACCGGTCGCATGGGATCATCCTGGCCTATCGTATTTGCTCATCGCATTCGTGTGTGAGTAGCCTAACACGACTTCGAACAGTCACGCCGAGATGTTCACTGGTCGGAACGTGACCTGTGCGGAATAGCCAGCGTGCGACTATGATTTAGCAGATGAAGTTCCACAAACTGAAAGTTATCGGGAAACTGATGCAAAGGGCCTGGCAGGTAATCAGGCGCGACCGCACGAGTCGCGTTGGCAATACGCCCCGGTTCATTACCGGACAGTTTCAGACATATAGCTATACATTGCCGGATCGCTATCCCTGGATGTTTCAGTTTGCCGCTGAGTCTCTGGTGAAATCCGCGGATTTGAAGCTTTTGTCCTTTGGGTGCTCGCGCGGCGACGAGGTGTTCGCGCTGCGCAAATACTTTCCGACGGCAGTCATCAAAGGTATCGATATCGATCCCCGCAACATAGCGCATTGTCGTTCGCGCATGCGGGACGAATTACCGCACAAGATGCTGTTCACGACGGCGCAGAGTGTGGCAGCCGAAGCAAACGCGTCGTTCGACGCAATTTTCTGTCTAGCGGTGCTGTGCCGCGGCGACCTGACGACAGGCAATGCGCAATACAGTTCACCCGGGTTTTTGTTTGAAGACTTTCAGGCCATCGTCGCCGACCTCGCGCGCTGCGTGAAGCCGGGCGGCTTGCTATTTCTGCTCACCACGAATTTTCGATTCTGCGATACGGCGTCCGCGGCGTATTTTGATACGGTGTTGGAGGCCGCGCCGTCGCAACTGGCCGACGACGTATTATTCGACTCCTCGAATAGACTGATGCCGGGGGTTCGCTATCCCGCCGTGGGTTTTCGCAAGCGTCTTGCGGACGAATTGCCGCGATTGAGCGGCTAGCGTCGATGCAAGACTCCTTTCATCGCCGCTATCTGACGCTTGTCGATGAGATCGAACGAAAGTTTCCGGTGATCCGATGGCGGCAAGGCGACTTGGAAGTCTGGCCGCTGGCGCGAATGGAGCTGTATCTTGACATGTATTGGACGGCGGCGGGCCGCCCACGCCCGCAGCCGCGGCCGTTTCCGTTCCGTTCTCTCGCGCGGATTGCAAGACCAATCCGCAACGCGTGGCGCAGCCGGCACGACCTGGCGCATTTCGTTGCGGCTCCAAAGCCGGCCTATGCGATATTTCTCGGCGACGGCGTGTCGCTCGATTTCATCGACGGCAGTTGGCGCGATCGATTCAGCGAACCGCTGATTGCTGCGCTCGAGAGGCGCGGCTTGAACTCTTTCCTGATGCAGAACGGCGATCTGCGCCGATTGCCGTGGTACCGCCCGACATATGCAGCCAACCTCATCGCCGGCCGCGGCTATCGGCCCAATAACGGCACGGCAATACCGCTTGAATTGCCGGACCGGACCGAGGTAGTGGAGTTTCTCGAACGCAACGGTGTTCACTCCGCGTCCCTAGATCTGGGCCAGCTCGCACGCACGGCGAACGTGGTTGCGGCAACCGCCGCGGAGTTCGAGCGAGTTATGCGAGTTGTGAAGCCAACGCTTGCCTTCGTCGTTACCTACTACGCCAATCTCGGTCACGCCTTTTTGCTGGCCTGCCGCCGGCGAGGAACATTGTCGATAGACCTGCAACATTGTGCTCAAGAGGGCGCGCACAAGGCATATGGGTGGTCGGCGGTGCCGAATACGGGATATGCGTCGTTGCCGGCGATCTTTTGGAATTGGAGTGAGACGGACGCGGCAGCCATACGGAACTGGACCGGTAGGCTCGAGCGTCCATGGCACCGAAGCCTGTACGGCGGCAATACACAACTAGCGCCTTTTCTGGGAAACCCGGATACAGCGGCAGCCGCCTGGGACAGGAAATTCGCAGCCGTCAGCGCCGGGCCGATTTACGATCGGGAAATCTTGGTCGCGCTTCAACCGATTGGCGGTCATCGCGCGCAATGGGAGGTTCTCGCCGAACAGATCAAAGCAGCGCCTGCTTCCTGGCGATGGTGGATTCGGCGGCACCCGGCGTCGACCCCGCTGCAGGATGAGGAGTACGCAAGTTTGCTTTCTCTGCGCGTGGCCAACGTCGTGCTCGAGCAAGCCACGTTGCTGCCGCTGCCCGCCTTGCTGCGGCATATGAGCATTTTGCTATCGCTCGCCTCGGGTTCTGCGGCCGAGGCCGCAGAATTCGGGGTTCCGGCGATTTTCCTGCTCGAAGAGGCGCGCGGGGCGTTCGGTGGGCTCATCGATAAAGGTCTGGCTGCAGTCGTGCCAGTGAGCGCGATCGCCGAGGTAATTGCCCGAACCCCGAAATTGCCGTCCCGACCCCGGTTCAACCGCGCGCCCGACATCGACGCGACACTGGATGAGTTGCAACGCCTTGCACGCGACTACGCAGAGCTCTGTGCCAGTGGCCGGACCAAGCTCTAAGTCCACGTGCGTTTTGCAGAGATGCATTGGTATAGAATCGCGAGTGCACTATGCCAAGCGTATCGATCATTATCCCCGCCTTTAATCGCGCGCAATTCCTTACGCTGGCAGTTGAGTCCGCGGTAAATCAGACGCATTCCGACTGGGAATTGATCATCGCCGACGACGGGTCGGATGAAGAAACGCAGCGATACTTGCGCAGCATTGCCGGCCCTAGCGTGCGAATCGTATGGCTGCCGCATTCCGGCAATCCGTCATTGGTGCGCAATGCCGCGGCGGCAGTCGCTTCCGGCCGCTACCTGGCCTTTCTCGATTCAGACGATGAATGGGCGCCGCAGAAACTGGAGCGCCAATTGGCCGCACTGCGCGAGCGACCGCGGTGCCGCTGGAGCTATACGGCTTGTAGGCACATAGACGAAAGAGGCCGCTTGATACCCAAGAAGCGTCCGGCGCCTCCGGCGCCCGAAGGCTGGATATTCAGGCAACTCCTCACGCTGGAGATCGGCATCGCCATGCCTACGGTGATCGTGGAGCGGTCTTTGTTCGAGGAAGTAGGCGGCTTCGATGAACAGCAGCTATTCGGCGAGTTTCACGATCTTTGCCTGCGTCTGGCCCTTGGCGGCGAGGTCGTCGTGGTGCGGGAGCGCCTTTGTGCGGTGCGAGTCCATCATGAGCATTACAGCAGCGACTGGACTGCCAACCACGCAGGATGGTTGCGCCTGTATCGGAAAATGGCCGGCATGACGGACGATTCAGGATTGCGCGCATACTGTGCGCGCATGCAAGCGGACGAGTCGTTGAATCTGGTCCGAGCGCACGCCAGCAAGCGTGAATATCGCCTGGCATGGACGACGTTGGTATATGCAATGACCTTTTCCTGGCGCTACCCGCATTGGTGGTGGGCTGCTGTCCGGGGTGTGATCCGCAGCCTAATCCCAAATGCGGTCGCGGCGGCATTGCAGCCCAGGCGTTCAAGCAAGTGAACCCTCGAATAGCCGCGCCGCGTATCACCGTAATTACTCCCTGCTTGAACTCGGCGCGCTACATAGGCGAGGCGATCGAGAGTGTGCTGGTGCAGGGTTATCCAAACGTAGAGCACATCGTGGCGGATGGCGGCTCGACCGACGGAACCCTGGAGATCTTGAAGCGCTACCCGCATTTGAAGGTTCTGGCTGGACCCGATGCCGGAGTGTACGACGCGTTGAACAGAGCGCTTGAAACCACCACGGGCGAGATCATCGGAATCCTGAATTCCGACGATTGCTATGCCCGCGACGCGCTTTCGACTGCCGGCGATGGCTTTTCGGAAGACGGAGTCATGGCCCTGGGTGGCAATGCCGTCGCCTTTCGAGGCGCATCGAATGCTGCCGCAGTTGAGGTCGTTCGATTTACCGGTGCCGGTGAGGATGTCCTGTATCACGCCACCCTGGGCAATCCTTCGATGAATGCCTGGTTTTTTCGGGCCGCGGTATTTTCCCAGATCGGCGTTTTCGACGCCTCCTACAGGGTGGCCGGCGACCGCGAATTCATGCTGCGATTGGCCTGCAGCGGGCTGCGCTGCGGACACATATCGAAGCTGATGTATCGATATCGGATTCATCCGGGCTCGCTCACATTCGGGGGCAGCGAGGCAATTTGGGATACCATCGTAAGCGAGCACCATAGGATGACGGCTGATTATCTGCGCCGGGCCGCCTTATCGAAGCGCGCAAGGTGTCTCATAACGCGAAGCCGAACCCGCGAAACGCTGCAGATGGCAATTCGTTCCGCCCGTTCTCGACGCTGGGGACAGCTCGTTTTCTACGCAACAGCAGGAATGCGCTACGATCCAATCTGGCTGCTGCGCTTTGCCAGACACATGCTAGCGGCGCTTGGCGCGCGGCGGTAACTTTTGCGGGTTCTTGAGGTACTTACGCTGGAGATCCCAAGATCGCGTCTTGATTTTTTTCGGCTGCAAGTTGATGATTTCTGCAATATGCTCAAAGTGTCCAAAGGCGTGGTGCAGATTCTTAAGCGACTCTACCGGCGTGTGCGCGCGCTCGCCCGGCCCGTGGCTGCACCCAAACTCGTTGCGCTAACGGCCACGCGTAACGAAGACTGGGTGCTCGGGCTATCGCTTCGCGTGAGCTTGTCTTATTGCGACGCGGTGGTAGTGACGGATCATGGTTCGACGGATCGAAGCGCGCAGATCATTCGCGATGCACAGGCTGAATTTCCGAATTGCCCCATCGATGTGCGTCGGGTCGAGAGTGGGGAATGGAGGGAAGCTGACCTGCGTCAGGAAATGCTGGAGCGTGGTCGGCGGCTCGGCGCCACACATTTCGTCATCGTCGATGCGGACGAAGTGCCCACAGCAAATCTGTTGCCGCAGTTGCGCTCGCTGGCCCTGCGTGCGCAGCCGGGCTGCTGCATTGCTTTGCCCATGATTTCACCCTATTACTCGGCAACGATGTACCGGTGGGATGGGCCCTGGGGCGAGCAAAGCGCCATTCCCTGGGCGTTCGGCGACTCCTCAGAATTGCACTGGAACTCATCGAGCGCCTACCAATTGCACCGGCGCTCTCCCATTGAGGCCATCGACCAGGGGCTCGCGGTTTCCCGTAAGGAGCGCGGCGGCCTGTTTCATTTGCAGTTCATCAACAAGGACCGCCTGCAAAGCAAAGCCGCCTGGTACAAGATGATGGAAACAGTTACGTATCCTGGCATGCGCACTGCCGCCGATCTGAATCAGATGTACGATTGGACATTACGCGAGGATTCGACGGCGAGAATTGATGCCGTTCCGCAGGCCTGGTGGGCTGCCTATCGGCAGCGAGGTTGGCTGCAATACCTTCAACCCGAGGCTCGAGCCTGGCAATTTGACGAGGCTCGCAAACTCTTGGCCGAACACGGCCTCGAGCGCTTTTCCGGCCTCGAACTTCACGGCATCGCCTAGGATTCGGGCATGTTTTTCACCAACGAGCTGCGTGGCCGGAACTTGAACTATCGGGCGAACGAGTATTCCCTGACGTTTGACGATGGGCCCACGGATGGCATCACAACCGACCTCGCTCGATTGCTTCACCGCGAGGGCGTTGCGGCCACGTTTTTTGTGCTAGGCGAGCGAGTTGACCGTACGGCGCTTTCTGCCGTGGTGAAGTACGGACATCGCCTCGGCAATCACACGTATAGCCACCAAAATCTGGACGACTTTTGCGGTGATCATCGCGCTGAAGTCGCCCGTCAAATCACTGCCTGCCATGAGAAAATCGAAGAGTTTGTTCCGCAGTCCAGGATACCGTTTCGCGCGCCGGGCGGTGCCTGGTCGGATCCGCGATTTTCAGCATACGCCAACGATTTGCCGGTCTCCAAGCGCTACATCGGCCGCTATGGATGGGACATCGAGGCCAATGATTGGCGACTGCAGCGCCGATCCGGTCATGCTGAAAAAATTGATTTTGGCGAATTCTGCTCACGCTTTGAACAAGCGCTCGAAAGCTTTCAAGGTGGTATTGTGCTGTTGCACGACGGCTTTCCCATGAACGAGTCGCATCTGGCCGATCCGAGGGAGAATATGGCGTTGGAAGTGGCCAGATTCGTACTGACGACCATGCGCAGCCGCGGCTTCCAATGCGTGCCGCTCAGAGAACCGCCGGCGTGGCGCGAGTTCCTGCATCTACTGGGTGTGGGCTAACCGCTTAAAACTATCTGATTCTCCAAGCAAATCCGCATAGGTTCCGGCGTGATGGACTCTTCCGCAATCGATCTCGAAGATGAAATCGCAGGCGCGTACGCAACTCAGGCGGTGAGCAATCAAAATAATTGTGTAACGCCCGCGCAGCCTCATGATCGTCGATACCAGCTCCTGCTCCGTCAATCCATCCAAAGCACTGGTTGCTTCGTCAAGTATCAGGACCGTCGCGCTCGTATACAACGCGCGCGCAATGCCGAGCCGCTGTCGCTGGCCGCCGCTTAGTCTGATGCCGCGCTCACCGATGATGTGATCGTAGCCGCCGGGCAAGGTGCCCACGAAGTCATCGAGTTGCGCAAGCTGCGCCGCCATCTCCAGCCGCTTGCGGTCGATCGCATAAGGCGAAACGCCCAGGGCGATATTTTGCGCAATGCTTGTGTCCAAGAGAAAAATGTTCTGTGGCACATAGGCGATGCGCGATTGCCAGGAATTCCTATTTGAAGCCTCGAGTGGGATACCATCTATTTCCACGCGTCCGCTGTCCGGCAAAAGAAGCCCTGCCATGACATCCACGAGGGTGGTTTTTCCGGAACCATTGGCGCCGACAATGCCCACCGCAGAGCGTGCAGGAATTTGCAGGGTGACGCCATCCACCGGCGCTGATCGACCCGGCTCGTAGCGAAATGCGACTTTGCAGAGACGGATGTCCAGTTGCGGACGAGCCAGCCAGGATGGATCGACCGCGGTTATTGCGTGCTTGCGCGCGCGCGACAGGCGTAGGTCCGGAGCAATGGCCGAAAATCCCGCGCGCTCCGAGCGTATTCGAACGAGAGATGCGAATGCTTGCTGCAGTATCGGTAGCAGCCGATACGCGGCAAATCCTACAAAGGTCAGTTGCCCCAGTCGCGGGCCGATCCCTTGTTCGCGACCGCCCGTCACAAGCGCTATCAGGACCAGCGCTCCCACGGTGACGCATTCCATGAGGTACTTCGGGCTTTGATTGATGACTTTACCGGTCGCCGCAGCGCGCGCCAGGGCCGCGCTGGTATTCGTAAATTTGTCGCGAAAGAAATCTTGAATTCGCAACACAAGAATTTCCTTGATCGCGCCGAAACTCTCGTTGATGGTCTTGCCTTGCTCGATAAGCAAGTGAGACTGAATTTCGCCTGACTTCGATAACCAATCGCGGACCGCCAGATATATAAGGGTATATCCTCCGCCGAGCGCGACGATTATCAAGGCACCTACGGCCGGATTGAGCAGCATGACTGACAGAATTATCAGCGTTCCGGTAATGATGTTCGTCGTTAGAGGAAGAGCGCTTTGCAAAACGTCATTGGTCACACGATTGGTCTCATGAATGACGTTATTGCAAAGAACCGCACTGTTTGTCTTGGTGTGAAAAATATAAGAACGATTGAGGTATTCATCCAGGAGCGCAGACTGCATTTCGGCGCTGATGCGATACGACAGTCGAATCATGAGGAACGACCCGGCGATGTTGATCATGTTCGCCATGAACACAGCGGCCATGAACGCCAAACCCAGAGCGATCTCAAAACTGCGGGTGCTCGAGAATCCAAAACTCAGATACAGCCACTTGAGCGGCGCCGAGCGCTCGATCAATTGAGGATCGCCCAACACCGAAAAAAACGGACCGATCGACGCGATTCCGACCAGCGTCGAAAACGCCATCAGAATCGACAAGGCTTGCGTCCACAGAACCCAGCGCCTTTGGGGCGGCGTGAGCACGCTCCAAATGTCCCGCAATAAACTCACAGCCCCGATACCCGCGGATCCCACAATTTGATGAAACGCTTGGAAAAGTCCAATTCCCAAGGTCGCTCGTAGCGCTCAAACCTATACCGCCATGATGCCAGTGCGCGCAGCGCAGACTTGCCCCAAAAAGGTGAGCGCACGTCGGTGATGGTGGGAAACCGACATCCCAAAACGGTGGTGAAGTCGCGGATGCGCGCACGCATGCGCGCCGTCAGCCAGGGAACGTCGGTATGGCACCAGTAGGACAGCCACTGCGGCTCGGCCCAGCCGTCCGCGGTGGTGGGAAATACCAAGGGGGCGCCGTCGCTGTCGCGCAAACTGCTGACCGCTCGTTCCACCTGTGGGTTCTTGGCGCCTGGTGCCGGCGGCAGCGGCGCGTAGACGTACAGCATGATCTCGGTCTTGGGATGAATGCGCTTAACATGGCGGATGAAGTCGAAGGTCTTCTCCGTTTCGCCTTCGGGATCATGCGGCGGCGCCAACATGAACGACAATTCCGGTATGACACCATTGCTACGGCATTTCTCGACCGCTTCCAAGGTTTGATCGGTTTTGGTGCCCTTACGTACATCATGCAGCAGCCAGTCGCTCGGGGATTCCGCGCCGATGTACGCCATGCGTAGCCGGCTCTTGCGCACCAGTTTCCAAGAACTCTCGGACAAGTTCAGCAGCGCATCCGATCGAGCAAAACACCACCACGGCAGCTGATGCTTGGCCAACACTTCGAGCAACGGCGCCGTGTCCTGCTCGCGGTCAAAGAAGTTGTGATCAAAAACTTGCACGGAATCGACGCCCAGGTGCGAGGACAGGTAGTGCAGGTCCTCATCCAGGCGCGCAGCCGGGGGCAGGGCTGTCTTGCCGCGAAACATTGAGGCCACGCCGCAAAATGTGCAGCGGAATCGACACCCCAGAGCTGCCTGGTAGCCGGTTGTGCGCCGGCCAAGAAAAGTCTTTGCCAAATAGTTGCGCGGGTCTCCGGCGCGCTCGTAGGGCAGTGTTCGCGTGAGACTGGCCGCGGAAAATGCGCGGCTTTTGTTGTGAACGACCTGATCGCCCGAACGCCATGACAGACCGGCAATCAAGGAGAAGTCGCCGCCGTTGAATACCGTGTCCAGAACTTCTCGAAGGGTTTGTTCCCCTTGACCGCGGATTGCGTAGTCCAGGTAGAGCGTATTGAGTGCCGGTTCCGCGCAGATGCTTGGGAAATGACCTCCCCAGATAATGGGTACCTTCGGAAACTTCGCACGAATGGCACGCGATACCAAAATGGCCGTGCGCAGCTGCGGGCCGCCCATGACGCTGATTCCCACCGCGTCCACCGTGCCGCCGGCCAGCGTCCTCAAGGTGGTGGCGACGAAATCGCGATCGATGTTCCCATCGATGATGCTGGAGCCATAGTTTCCATCGAGCGAGGCCGACAAATTCAGGACGGCAAGCGGAAAGCGGGCACTGCGCCGCGACGTGATCGTCGGATTAATCAACAAAACGTGCTTGCGAGCCGTCATGATAATTTCTGCGCGGGAACCAGCCAGCGGGTAAAAAGCATCTCGACCGGCCAGCGATAGTTATCCTTATTGCAGCGATAGCGCGCGAGCCGCTGCAATAAGCGTTTGCCGCGCGATACCCGCTTCCAAGCGAGCTCGTGAAAAAACTTAAAGCGCTCGATAAGTTCGAATTTTTCAGGCGATACCCACGGCCCCGGTTCACCGGCCACGTAGTCGAACTGCGCCCAGGCTTCAAGAGTTTCCGGCAGTCGAAAGCCGCGCGCAACGGCTTCGATCACCAGCGCACTACCCGGATAGGGTTTGAAATAATAAATCGGCGTGAGGAAATCCGGACTCATCGAGCGCAGCCGCTTGGCGCAATCTAACGTGGCCTGGATATGCGCATCGGTTTCGTCCGGGAAGCCCACAATGAAGGGGAAGTGGCCGGCGATGCCAAACTTCAGCATCTTTTCTGCGACTTCGTACACCTGCTCGATCTTGATGTCCTTGCGGATACGCTTCAGAACTTCGTTGGATCCGGATTCGACACCGACGAGCAGTCGGCGTAGTCCGGATTGCTTGCATCGCACCCAGACATGGTCGGGGAGTCTAATTCCTTGGTCAGCGCGCATGGTCGCCGCCCAGGTGATCTTCATACCGGATTCCACGATCCGATCCGCCATGGCCTCGACGCGGCCGGCCTTGGTAAAAAAGGTTTCATCCTGAAAGTTGACGTCATCGAAATGATAACGATCCCACAGTTCCTTCAAGCGCATCGCCATGCGTACCGGCTCGAGCCCCACCCACTTGCGTCCATAAACGAAGGGATCGGAACAGAAGGCGCAACGAAAATTGCAGCCTTGGGATGAAATGAAATCGAGCTGGCGCTTGCCCTTGAGCTCGAAATAGCGCTCGACGGGAATCAGTCCATAGTCGTGAGCGCGGAATTTGTCCACCTGCGCCAAATCTCGGGCCGGGTTCTCGTGGACGGTGCCGTCCGGTAGCCGGATGGTGCAGCCCTCGCAGCCCAACAGTGATTTGCCTTCGGCCAGCCGCTGCACGATCTCGGCAAACGTCTCTTCGCCTTGGCCGCGCACCGTGACATCCACTGAAGGCTCGAGAAGGCATTCCTTGGCGAACATGGAAGGATGCCAGCCTCCCCAAACCACGGGCAGATCAGGTCGCGCGCGTTTCGCCGCGCGCGAAATCAGCAGCGCATCGGAGATGGGCGCGCCGGTGAGCACGGTAATGCCGAGGCAAAGCGCATCGTCCAGATGTGACAGCACGGTGTTTTCCGCATCCGGGTCCAGCCTGGCATCGATGGTCACGACCTCGTAGATGTCGGGATCCAATTCAGAGCCGATCGCGAGCAGCGCCAAGGGCATGGTAAAGAACACCGCCTGCGGATTGTAAAGTACGACCTTACGTCGCTTGCAAACAGCGGTCACGCCGCCCTCCATGTCAAATTCGAGATTTCAAGACCAGGCTCGGCCGCTCGCGCGTTCGCGAGAAGTTTAGCAGTATGCCGGCTAAGGACTTTTGGTCTGCCGTCGACCAAAACATGCGCCCACTCACTGCTCGGTGCAAATCGTCCCGCGCAGTCCGAGTCGCCGTAACCAGCCGTCCCGCCGACCATGACCAAGCGTACATCGGCTCTGGCTGCCGCCGCCAACCGCGTTCGTGCCGGTAGCACCAGCAGATCGGCGCGCAGTCCCGGGCGTAGTGCGCCGCGATCACTCAGCCGCAGCAGATCCGCCCCGTCCTTGGTGACTAACGACTCCAAGGCAGCCTCGTCCAAACCGCTGATCTTACCCGCGAGCCGCAATTCCTCCAGCAAGTCACGCGCGCCGCTGAGGCGCGAATCGGTACCCAATGCGACACGTCCAGCGGCGATCAAATCTGCAACGTCCGCCGTCTTACCGAACAGATTTTGATTCGAGGACGGACACCATACCAATCCCGCGGCGGCATTCACCAAACGCTTGCGCTGCTTCTGATCTAAAGCGATGCCGTGGACGAGCAAAGCGTTCTGCTGAATGCAGCCGAGTGCATCGAGGCGGTCGAATTCCGCCCCCGCTTCTTCGTTCAGCCCTTCAGCTGCATGGATGATCCAGGGCCATGAGGACGGCGTGGACCGATACGAAGCCAACACCTTTTCTTCGCCGTCGATGTAAAGCGAATGAGACCATCCGAAGTCACGGACGACGCCAACGGGATACTCGCTGCCAATCAGGAACGGGTACAGGGGGTCGTGGTGCGCGACGGTGGTCACGCCGCTCAACAGATTCTTGATACCTCCAACGGACAGCCTGTCGTTTCGAGGCATCGCCGCGCTGGCTGCAAATTGCGGGTCGGTGCGCCGCCGCGAATCGACCTCGAAAATCCAATCCCGCACGTGCCGGTAGCCACCGCGCGCCGCATGGGCGGGCAGACTATTGAGTTGCAAATGATCATGGGCGTTGATGAGACCGGGCAGAAGCCGATCACCCGCCAGGTCGATGATCAAATCCTCGGGTTGCGGCTCTGCATGCAGGGCAGCGATGCGCGTGCCGACTACGCGCAGGCTACCGATGTCGCCGTCGCTAAATTGGGCATTGATCAGGGTAAACGCGGCGCCTGCTGGGTGAGTCACTTTCGCACCCGAACCACCAGCACGATGGGCAGGCCATCCCATTGGCGATAGAAATCCTCCGATTTCGGAAACGCTTCGCGCAGCTCTTCGCCCACGCGGACGTCGTGCACCAGTTCCACCGTCAGCGCTGCCGCCTGCGCTGCTTGCAATTGGGTTGCAACATCAAAATAGCGGTGAGGCACCGAATACGTCTGCTCATCCAGATTCTTGAACGATCGCGTCAGACCCGCGCGGGCCGCTTCGGGATGAAAATCCGAATACAACAAGACGCCGCCTTTGCGCAGTACTCTGGAAATTTCGGCCATCCATCCATGAATATCTGCCGCGTGACCCAAAGCAAGGCCTGATATCGCTACATCAAATGTATCGGCTGCAAAAGGCAGGTGCATCATGCTCGCACACACCTTGGCGCCCGCCGACACTTGCTGCAGCATGGGTAAGCAAAAATCCAGCGCCACCACTTGGGCGGCGCCGCCTTCGTTGAGCAGCCGCGAATAGCGCCCGCTGCCGCACGCCAGATCCAGGGTTCGACGGCCGAGTACCTCGGGCCAATGCTTCGACATTGCGCTTTGCTCGGCGCGCATCAAGGGATTGTGGGCGACCGGCGGATACAGGGGCGCCCATTGTGCGTAAGCCGCCAGCGTTTCGGCAGCGACGTTCATCAGAGAATCGACATGTCAAAGCGCTCCGGGTCGCGCCACATGGAACAAACGCAGGTCTTGCACTCGGCGCGTTCGCCTGCGCGAATGGCGCTGCGCAGTGCGGTCATGGCGCCGCTGTTCAGCACGCCTTCTAGGTCCCGCTCTTGGCCGCCATCCTGAGCGATGCTGCGCAGCGCGCTCTCGGCGGGTCCCGAAATGAAGAAACAGGGCTGCACTTTGCCGCTCGCGCCGATGACGGCGGAAAACTCCGGCGCATTGCAACGAACCTGTGGATATTCGCTCTGCCCGCGGACGGCGGCGAAGTACTCGAAAATGCGCCGCAGCTTCTGCGGACTCTCCGCGATGAACCCTGAGCGAAAATCCTCACCGTGATGCTGTTCCATGGAACGCAGTACATCCGCGAATTCCGGCAGCTCCTCGGTCCGCAATGCGAGGTCCGCGCCAAAATCGTCGGTGCGCCCAAAGGCATGGGGATTCGCGACATCCACTGCCAGAAAGGAGACCTGGCGGGCGCCAAGCTCTTTCGCCATGGCGACAAAAGTGGGCAGCTGTTTGAAATTCGCGCGTTGGACAGTCACCCGAATGCCTGGGGGTACACCGTGTGTGGCTGCTGCGCGAATGCCGTCGCAAACGTTGTCGAGAGCGTCCAAGCCGCGAATTGCCGCGTAGGTCTCGCGGTCCGTGCCATCCAGGGATACGGTGATGGCGTCAAAGAGTTCGCCGGCGCGCCGCGCATGTTTGGCCAATGACAAACCGGAAGTCAGCAGCCACACCTTGATGCCCTGCTCGCGCAGCAGTTCTGCAATGGAGGCCCATTCGGGATTGAGCAAAGGCTCTCCGCCGGAGAGAAGCACCACGCGGGTCCGCAAGCGCACCAGACTGGGCAACAGGCGCGTAATCGCGTCCAAGCTCATATCGGCGCGGCCGTGGCGCCAGTAGTCGCAGGTCACGCACCGGGAGTTGCAGCGTTCCGTCAGGTAGAGCGTCGCCAGCGGCAATCGGTGTAGGTGTAGATCAACGCGCGCATCAATCGCGACGGCTTGTGCAGACAATCGCATCCTCCGGTCCAACTCTGCGAAACAAAAGGTTCCCTCGTAAGTACCGCTGCACGGACATTTGGTTGGGTTGCGCAGCAAGATACCCACCCATCCCGCACGCTGCAAGGGGCGTTTCTTATGATCAAAAGTGACTGAATAGGTGGCTTCAACTCTTTGATTTAGTTAAGCTCTCGCTCGCATGAATATCCCCTCAGACGGTCTAGAGTTCGAGAAGGTCCACGTTTGGCGCGGTGACCGGCACGTGCTTCAGGGCGTGAGCGCGCACGTACACCCCCGCGAGTTGCTGCACATTTCGGGTCCCAACGGCACCGGCAAGACCACTTTACTGCGGGTCGTCAGCGGCTTACTCCGCCCGGAGCAGGGGTCTGTCCGTTGGCTGGGGCAGTCGATCACGACCTCTCGGACCGAATACCAGGCGTCATTGGCCTACGCTTCTCACGAGCCGGCCCTGAAGAATGACCTGACGGCGCTCGAGAACCTGCGCTTTGCGGTGGGCTTGAAACGGCGAATCACCGTCGGAGAGCTGCATGCCGCGTTGGATCGCACCGGCGTTGCTGCCTGCGCCGAGTTGCCGGCCCGCGTGTTGTCCGCCGGCCAGCGCCGCCGCGTCGCCCTGGCGCGGGTCTTGGCGATGAACGCCTCGGTCTGGCTGCTGGATGAGCCCTACACCAATCTCGACGCATCGGGCGCTGATCTGGTGTCGGGGCTGCTGCAGGCGCATGTCGACGGGGGCGGACTAGCGCTGGTCGTCGCGCATCATGAGCTACGGCTTCCGTGCAGTATCAGGCGCTTGGAGCTCAATTCATGAGAGTGGGCGCAGGGGAGGCCTTTGTCCTGATCGTGCACCGTGAGCTGCGTCTCAGTTTCAGGCGGCCGGAGCAACTGTTCCAGCCAGTGGTGTTCTTCCTCATCGTCACTACCTTGTTTCCATTGGGTTTAAGCCTGCAGTTGTCGCAGCTGCGAGACATCGCGCCCGGTGTGCTTTGGGTGGCGGCGCTGCTATCGTCGCTGTTGTCGCTTGACTCTCTGTTCAAGAGTGACGCGGATGACGGAACGTTGGAGCAACTTGCGCTCAGCGGGCAGGAACTAACCCTTATTGTCGTGGCCAAAACCTGCGCCCACTGGCTGCTGACGGGGCTGGCCTTGGTGGTGGCATCGCCCATTGTGGCGACTGCGCTGGGGATTCCGGCCGCTGCATTTGCGACAATGATGTCGAGTTTGGCTTTGGGCACGCTCACCTTGAGTTGGCTGGGGGCCATAGGCGCGGGTCTGACCATCGGCCTGCGCCGCGGCAATGTACTGTTGTCATTGATCGTGCTGCCCCTGGCGACGCCGCTGTTGATCTTTGGTGCCGCCGCGACCGAGCGGGCGATTTCAGGGACGAGCGCGGTGGGAGCAGTGTATTTTTTGGCGGCGCTGTGTGTGTTCACTTGCACGTTGGCACCGTTTGCCGCGACAGCGGCGTTGCGCATCACGCTGGAATAGCGGTTGAGAAAACTATGTGGACTTGGTTCTATAAGCTTGCCTCTCCGCCCTATGTGTATGGGGTTGCGGCGGCACTCATGCCCTGGCTGCTCGGCACCGCTGCGCTGGCCATCGTTTATGGTCTCATCGCCGGCTTAGGCGTAGCGCCCCCCGACTACCAGCAGGGTGACGCGTTTCGAATGATCTACGTGCACGTGCCCGCCGCGATCATGTCTTTGAGCGTGTACATGGTCATGGCTGCGGCGAGCGCCGTTGCGCTCATCTGGCGCATCAAGGTAGGGCATGCCGTCGCAGCGGCGTCGGCGCCGATCGGTGCGTCATTCGCGCTCTTGGCGCTGGTCACAGGATCGCTGTGGGGACGGCCTATGTGGGGCACGTATTGGGCCTGGGATCCTCGGCTGACCTCGGAACTGATCTTGCTGTTCGTCTATGTCGGGGTGATGTCGCTGCGGTCGGCATTCGAAGATCCGGCGCGCGGCGATCGCGCTGCCGCACTGCTGGCGGTGGTCGGCGTGGTGAACGTGCCCATCGTCCACTTCTCCGTCGTCTGGTGGAACTCGCTGCATCAGGGAGCAACGATTGTTAAACTAGGCGCACCCTCGATGCCGGGCAGCATGCTCTGGCCGCTGTTGTCGATGTGGCTGGGTTTCATGTTGTTTTACGGCGCCGTGCTGTGTACGCGCGTGCAGGCTGAAGTGCTCAATCGGGAGCGCCAGGCAGCCTGGGTGCGGGAGGCAATCAAGTCATGATGAGCGGGTTTTGGTCCATGGGCGGTTACGCACGCTACGTATGGCCTTGTTTTGGATTTTCCGGCGTGGTGCTGGGCTGGAATCTGTGGGCGGCGCGGCGTTTGCTGGTTGCCGCCCGATTGAGGGCAGAGCGTGCGCTTGCAATGGCCTCGGGTGATGCGCGATGACGCCGCGGCGCAAGCGCTTGTTCGTGGTGCTCGGGATTCTGGGCGGCGTTGCCGCTTCGGTGTCGCTCGCGGTAATGGCCTCGCGCGAAAACATCATGTTCTATTTCGATCCCAGCCAGGTCGTCGCGGGCAAGGCGCCGCTCGCGAAGCGCTTTCGCATCGGCGGCATGGTGGTCAAGGGCAGCGTGGAGCGCAAGCCCGGTGATCTTGAAGTACGTTTCGTGCTGACCGACTTCGCGCATCAGGTTCCCGTGGAATATACCGGCGTCCTGCCGGATTTATTTCGCGAAGGCCAGGGCATCATTGCGCACGGCACGATGAATGCGAGCGGCGCCTTCGTGGCAGACGAAGTACTCGCCAAGCACGACGAGAAGTACATGCCGCCCGAAGTGGCTGCGTCGTTGAAGAACAAGAACGCTGCAGGTCCGGCTGACGCCGCAGCTCCCGCGAACGCAGCGGCTCCTGCTGCTGTTCGGCCAACCACGTAAGGGTAAATCATTACCATGGCTCCTGAACTAGGAATATTCGCGCTGATTCTGGCCTTTGTGCTTAGCCTTTCTCAGGCGTTCTTCGGGCTGACGGGCGCGTGGAAGGCCAAGCCGATTTGGATGGCGGTGGCGCGACCGGCGGTCACCGGACAATTCGTGTTCGTCGCCGTGGCGTTTTCCTGCCTCCTGTATTGTTTCGTGAACAATGATTTCTCGGTGTTGTACGTGGCGCGCAATTCAAATTCGCAATTGCCGCTGTTCTACCGCGTCGCGGCGCTGTGGGGCGCGCACGAAGGCTCGCTGCTGCTGTGGATCTTGATCCTGTCCATCTGGAGCGTGGCCGTCGCAGCCTTCAGTCGCGCACTGCCATTGTCCTTCTCCAGCCGCGTGCTCGGCGTGATGGGCCTCATCAGCTCAGGGTTCATGCTCTTTACGCTCTGGACGTCGAGTCCCTTCTTGCGGCTGATTCCGGCCGCCCAGGACGGCGCGGACCTCAATCCCGTGCTGCAAGACTTTGCCCTCGCCATTCATCCGCCCATGCTCTACACCGGCTATGTCGGTTTCTCCGTGGCATTCGCGTTCGCCTGCGCTGCGATGCTGGAAGGTCGGCTCGATCAGACCTGGGCCAAATGGACGCGGCCTTGGACGATTTTCGCGTGGCTGTTTCAAACCATCGGCATCGCGCTTGGCAGCTGGTGGGCTTATTACGAATTGGGTTGGGGCGGTTGGTGGTTTTGGGACCCGGTCGAGAACGCGTCATTCATGCCCTGGCTGGTCGGAACGGCCTTGATTCACTCTCTGAGCGTTACGGAGAAGCGCGGCATCTTCAAGAGCTGGACGCTGCTGCTGGCCATATTTGCCTTCTCGCTGAGCCTGGTAGGCACCTTCCTGGTGCGCTCAGGCGTGCTGGTGTCGGTGCATTCCTTCGCGACCGACCCGACGCGGGGTCTGTATATCCTCGCGTTCCTGGTGCTCACCATCGGCGGCTCGCTGACACTGTATGCGTGGCGGGCGCCGAAGCTGTATGCGCCGGGCGGCTTCGAATTGTACTCACGAGAATTTTTTCTCCTGGTCAACAACGTCATCCTGGTGAGCGTTGCCGCGCTGGTGCTGTGGGGCACTTTGTCGCCGCTGGTCTATGAGATGCTGGGCATCGGCAAGATTTCCGTCGGGCCGCCGGTGTTCGCGCTGATGTTCTTGGTGCCCGTATTCCCGTTGATGATTTTTCTCGCAATCGGTATGCATTCGGCATGGCGCCGCGGCAAGCTCACGGTCACCGCGAAACCCCTGTGGTGGCTGGCCGGCGCGGCGGTGCTGTTGTCCGTCGCGATCCAGGGATTGGTTTTCAAAGAGTTTCACCCGGTGGGTCTCATCGGCTTCAGCTTCGGCTTCTGGATCATTTTCTCCGCGCTGCTCGAGCCGGTGCGGCGATTGCGTCAGAAGCAAACACTTACGGCCGCGCTTCTGGGAATGTCCATTGCACACTTGGGCGTTGGTGTGTTCGCCATCGGCGCGAGCGGCGTCGAAAGCTACAAGATCGAGAAAGACGTGGCCCTGAAGCCGGGCGGCAGCTTTGCCATCGCCGGCTACGATTTTAAATTCGTGAACGCCACCGATGTGCGTGGACCGAACTACGATGCCGTGCAAGGCCTGATCGAGGTGACGCGCGGGGGCAAGCCGGCGACGACGCTATTGCCGCAGAAGCGTCATTTCTGGGTGCAGCAGACCAGCAACAGCAAGGCCGCCATTTCGGTGAATTGGGCGCGCGATTTGTTCGTCGCCATGGGAGAGCCCTTGGGCGAGAACGCCTGGAGCATGCGCATTCAATACAAGCCGTTGGTGCGCTACATCTGGCTGGGCGCCATCATCATGGCTCTGGGCGGACTGATTGCGGCGACTGATCGGCGCTATCGGGTCAAGGTACCGGTTGCCTCGCAAGGTGTCGTCTCGCCGCCCAATCCGCGCCCGGAACTGGGTGCCGCCTGATGTGGAAATTCCTGCTGCCCTTTGCGGCGTTTGTCGCGCTCGTCGTGTTGTTTGCGTTTGGATTGAATCCCAAACGCGACATCCATGCATTGCCCTCGCCGCTGATCGGCAAGCCTGCGCCGGAATTCGCTCTGACGGATGTGATTGATCCGTCGAGCGTGGTCAGTAGCTCAGCACTCAAGGGGCAGGTGTACGTCTTGAATGTGTGGGGCACGTGGTGCGCCGAGTGCCGCGTGGAGCATGAGGTACTGCTCTCGATCTCCCAGCAGCATGTGGTGCCCATCATTGGCATCGACTGGTCCATCGATCATGGGCCGGGGGAGCGCGATAAGGCAAAACAATGGCTGGAACGACTGGGCAATCCCTACGCTCAGGTCGCCTTTGACAAGGAGGGCCGCACGGTCATCGATTGGGGAGTTTACGCGGCACCCGAAACCTTCTTGGTCGACGGTCAAGGTAAAGTGATTTTCAAGTTCATCTCACCCATGACTCGGGAAGTGTGGGAAAAGGAATTCTTGCCGCGCATTGCTGCTGCAGGGAAGGGCGCATGAGCAGGCGATCCTTAGCGAATTGGTTGGTGTTCATCCTGGCGGTGTCGGCCGTAGGTGGGGCTTTCGCAGAGCCGGTCGCGCCCGCGTTGGACGCCCATGGTCAGCTGGCAGACCCTAAGCTGCAGGCGCGTTTCGAGCAGATCGCCAAAGAGCTGCGCTGCCTGGTGTGTCAAAACGAGTCGATCGCGGATTCCAATGCCGATCTGGCGCGGGACCTGCGCCGCCAGGTTCGCGAAATGCTGATTGCCGGCAAGAGCGATGATGCGATATTCACCTTCATGACGGACCGCTACGGGGAGTTCGTCCGCTTCGCGCCGCCTCTGACGCCGAAGACGGCGCTGATTTGGGGAGCTCCCTTCGTCATGCTGCTGTTGGGCGGCACCATCGTTTACCGCGTCGCCCGACAACGCTCGCGCATGCCCCTAGACGAATGAGCGCCTTTATCATCGTCGCAGCCCTCATGGCTGCGATTGCCGCGACAGTCGTGGCCCTGCCACTGATGCGCGATAAGAAAAGCCGTCTGGTCGGTGCGCTGGCTGCGCTGCTGGTGGCGGGTGCTGCGGCGGGACTTTATCCGTTGTGGTCCAATTGGGACTGGCACGCGCCGGCTCCGCCGCAGGCGATCGCCGCTCCGGAAGTCTCCGCCATGGTCGCCAAGCTCGAGCAGCATCTGCGCGATGATCCCAATGATCTGGCGGGCTGGCTGATGCTGGGACGCTCTTATACGGCACTGCAGCGCTTGGACGATGCCGTCACGGCTTATGATCGCGCTCATCGACTGGGTGGCAACAGTGCCGAGGCGGCTCTGGGATTGGGCGAGGCCCTCTCCTTGCGCGCCGGCGGAGAAATTACCCCACCCGCAGCACAACTGTTCGAGGATGCGCTGAAGTTGGAGCCGAACAATCCCAAGGCGTTGCTGTACGGCGGCTTTGCTGCGGCGACGCGTGGCGAGCGCGCGCTGGCGCGCAGCCGCTGGCAGGCGCTGAAGGATCTGCACCCGCCGGCGCAGATCGAGCAGATGCTGGACGCACGAATCGCCGAGTTGGGGCCTGCGCCGGGATCAGGGACGAATGCGTCGCCCGCGGGGACGGACGCGACCTCCGAGGGGGCGGCAGCAGCGCAAGTCACTGTCAATATACGCATCGCGCCCGCATTGAAATCGCGCCTGAAACCGGAGGCCCCTTTGTTCGTATTTGCCCGTGAGCCCGGAAGCGTTGGACCGCCACTCGCTGCGAAACGCTTGACAAGCGCCGCCATCGGCACCCAGGTGCAGTTGTCAGCCGCAGACTCCATGATGCCCGGACGCGTGCTGGTCAGCGGGCGAAAGGTTTCCATCACCGCCCGTGTGTCATTCAGCGGGCAGCCGACGCCCGCGGCGGGCGACTTGTACGGCGAACTGGGCTACGAAGTCGGCCACGACGGGGCGCTGGATCTGGTGATAGATCGCGTCGCTGATTAGGCGGAATGATGAGCGTCGCCAAAAGTCTCGTTGCCGGACACATTCTCGAAGAGCTGCTTTTTCCGTATCCGCAATTGCGGGAGAAGGATCAAGAGGTCTTGCGCATGATGGTGGATGCCATCGACCAATTCCTCGGGCCCAAGCATGAAGACTTCAAGCGCTGGGATCGAGAGGGCGCACAGCCGGCGGAGTTCATTCAAGGACTGCGCGACTTGGGGCTGTTCGGCCTGATCATTCCGGAAGAACACGGTGGACTGGGCCTTTCCAACGCCGGCTATGCCCGAGTGTTGAGCCAGAGCAGCTCGCACGATAGCTCGGTGTCGCTCACCATCGGCGCGCACAGCTCCATAGGCATGAAGGGCATCCTGTTGTTTGGCACCCCCGAGCAGCGCGCCCGCTATCTACCGAAATTAGCCAGCGGCGAGATGATCGCCGCATTTTGTTTGACCGAATCGGCTGCCGGGTCGGATGCCGCATCTATTCGCACCCAGGCGGCCAGGAACCCCGATGGTACTTGGACGCTGAACGGCGAGAAAATCTGGATCACCAACGGCGGCATTGCGGACCTGTACACCGTGTTCGCACGAACCTCATCTGCCGCGGGCAAGATCACCGCGTTTGTGGTTGAAGCAGCTTGGCCGGGAGTGAGCCATGGGGAGCACGAGGACAAAATGGGCATCCGCGCCTCGTCGACCACCACCGTGAGTTTTGCGGACGTAAAGGTCCCGGCTGAGAACGTGCTGGACGTGGAGGGCAAAGGCTTCAAAGTGGCGATGGCCATCCTGAACAACGGGCGCACGGGCTTGGGGGGCGGCGCCGTGGGCGGAATGAAGGCGCTGCTCGCCATGGCGGCGAATCAAGCACAGACTCGCAAGCAGTTTAACCAGCCGATCGCCGAGTTCGGCCTCATCCGCGAGAAAATATCGCAAATGACCGTCGACTGCTTTGCGGCCGAGAGCGTCGTCTGGATGGTTGCGCACTATATTGATTCAGGGAGTGAGGACTACTCGGTGGAAGCGGCGATGAGCAAGGTGTTTGCTAGCGAGGCATTGCAACGCAGCGCATACGAGGCCTTGCAGATCGCGGCCGGTAGCGGCTTTATGCGCGATTTTCCCTACGAGCAAATCACGCGGGATTGCCGCATTCTCACGATATTCGAGGGAACCAACGAGGTATTGCGGCTGTATATAGCTCTGTCGGCCCTCAAGGACCTCGGAAAGACATTGGGCGACATGAAAGCGGCGGTTGACGACATCTTCAATAACCCGATCAAGGGATTCGGCGTCTTGACCGACTACGCGGAAAGACGCTTGACGCAGGCAACGGGAGTGGGGCGCGACAAAATATTCACCCCGATGCCGCAACTTTTACGTGAGTCGGCGGGTATTTATGAAAAGTACACCGTTGAACTCGCTAGGACATCTGATTTCTTGTTGCGAAAGTATGGAAAATCGATAGCGGACCGGCAGCATGCGCTGAAGCGCGTCGCCGACATTGCGATTGATCTCTTTGTCGGGCTTTGTGTGTTGTCGCGCGCCGCGAGGCTGGCGGCGACCCCGGATGAGAGTGGTTCGCAGGCGGTCGCCATTGCGCGGGTGTTTGCGCAGCAGGCCAAGCGCCGCATGGCCAATAACATTCGGCGGGCAGAGCGGAATGAGGACGAAGAGATGAATCATCTGGCTGGATTCATCCTGGACAGAGGAAGTTATCCCTGGGATGTAGTGCTATGAATATAACTCCGAGTGAACATCGCACGACCATGGGGTCCTGGATTACCGGGCGCGCAGGGATCTGGGTATTTGCGGTGGCCGCCATTGTCCTGGTGGCTTTTCTCGCCGTGCGTCTGACCAAGGTATTGGCCGTCACCCCGGTCAACAACAACAGGCCGGTGCCAACCGTATCGGTGACCGAGGTTGGCATCAGCAAGGTACCGACCACCGTGAGCATCATCGGCACCATCGGCGCGCGCTACGACATGCCCATCGGCGTCGAAGACGCTGCCGGACGCGTCGCCTCGATCTTGGTTGAAGCGGGCGATCATGTGAAGCGCGGCCAGATACTGGCGCGCTTGAACGTCTCTGTGCTCGAACCGCAAGTCGCCAATCTCGAGGCTGCACTGGAGCAGGCCCGCGCCGAGGCTGAACTGGCGGATGCGGAATACCACCGTGCCCAGGCAGTGGGGGCATCCGGCGCGCTGTCGGCCGAGGAAACACAACGCCGTAAATCCACCGGGGCCACAGCGGCGGCCAAGGTCAAATTTGCAGAGGCACAGCTGGCGGAGGCCAAGGCGCGGCTGGCGCGCGCCGACATCCGCGCGCCCGAAGACGGCGTCATCCTGACCCGCAATGTGGAAGTGGGGCAGACGGCGCTGCCGGGCGGAGAAGCCCTGTTCCGCTTGTCGAAGGGCGGCCAAGTTGAAATGAAGGGGCAGGTCGCCGAACAGGACCTGCCGCTGCTCAGCGTGGGGCAGCAAGTCAATGTGCGGCTGACGGGCACGTCCAAGACCTACACAGGCACCATCCGCCTGCTCGGCGCGGTCATTGACCCGGCCACCCGGCTCGGCATGGCGCGAATCGATCTCACGCCGGATCCAAATCTTCGTCCGGGCGCCTTTGCCCGCGCCGAAGTCACGGTCAGCAACGCCGAACGCGCAGTGCTACCGCAAACCGCGGTGCTGACAGACGAGAGGGGCAGCTATGTGCTGATCGTCAATGCGCAAAATAAGGTCGAGCGCCGCGCGGTTCGCGTATCCGGAATCGTGCAAAGCGGCGTGACCATTGCCGAGGGTGTCGCCGGCACCGACCGCGTCATCGCGACAGCGGGCGCCTTCCTGCAGGAGGGCGAAGTGGTCAGACCCATGCTCATCCTTGCGGGTAAGTCATGAGAAATATTTCAGCCTGGGCAATCCGGCATCCGGTAACCCCCATTGTATTGTTCGTCGTTCTGTTCTTCATGGGCGTGGTCGCCTTCATCCGTTTGCCGATCAACCTCAATCCGGATGTGTCCTTTCCCGCGGTAAATGTCGAGATCAGCGAGCCGGGCGCGGCGCCCTCGGAGATGGAGACGCAGATCGCCCAAAAGGTCGAAGGCTCGATCTCGAGCATAGGCAATGTGCGTCATATCACCACGTTCATTACCGAGGGACAGGTCCACATCGGGATCGAGTTCCAGATCGGCACGCCCATCGATCGCGCGGTCACGGATGTGCGCGACGCCGTTGCCAAAGTTCGCAGCGATCTGCCGCAGGGGATCTTTGAACCGCAGGTGCAGCGTCAAGATGTGGATGGCGGCGCCTTTGTGTATTACGCGCTCAGCACCACCACGCTGACGCCCGAAGAACTCAGTTGGGCCATTGACAACACCATCACCAAGCGCTTGCTGGCGATCACCGGCGTTGCACAGGTGCAGCGCATCGGCGGCGTGGACCGCCAAATCCGCGTCGAACTCGATCCCGGCCGCATGCAAGCCATGGGCCTCACGGCGGTGCAAGTCAACGATCAGCTGCGCCAGCTCAACATGGACGCCGCCGGCGGCCGTGCGCAAGTCGGCGGGGGCGAGCAAGCCATTCGCGTACTGGGCGGCGCGAAGACCGCCGGGCAGCTTGCCGACACGCAGATCATCGTTCCGGGCGGCAAAGTCGTGCGCCTGCGCGAAATCGCGGATGTGCGCGACGGCATTGCGGAAATTCGCGGGATCGCCCGGTTGAACGGCCGGCCTGCGACGGCATTCGGTGTTTTCAAGGCAAGAGGCGCCTCGGACGTGAGTACTGCAAAAGCAGTAGAAATGGAACTCGATAAAATCTTGGTCGAGAATCCTGCGCTGCACCTGCAAACCATCTTCACGACGGTCCAGCACACCATCGCGACCTACCACTCATCGCTGGAGGCGCTGGTGGAAGGCTCGATTCTGGCCGTGGTCGTGGTTTGGTTCTTCCTGCGCAGCTGGCGGGCCACCTTGATTTCCGCCTTGGCGATACCACTGTCCGCGATTCCGACGTTCGCCTTCATGCAATTCATGGGTTTCACGCTCAACACCATTACTTTGCTGGGGCTTTCGTTGGTTGCCGGTGTGCTGGTGGACGATGCCATCGTGGAGATCGAGAACATCGTCAGACACATGCGCATGGGGAAGAGCGGATTTCAGGCGGCGATCGACGCGGCGGATGAAATCGGACTCGCTGTCGTCGCGACCTCGTTTACCATCATTGCGGTTTTTCTCCCCGTCAGCTTCATGAGCGGCATCAGTGGCCAGTACTTCAAACAGTTCGGTTTGACCGTAGCCACGGCGGTATTCATTTCCCTCATGGTGGCGCGCATGATCACGCCGGTGCTGGCCGCCTACGGACTGCACAGCGATTCGCTGGTTGTGCATAACAGCGACGGGCCCATCATGACGCGCTATTTGCAGGCCCTGAATTGGTGTGTCGCCAATCGCTGGAAAACAATTGCCGCGGGCGCGGTGTTTTTCTTGCTGTCGCTCGGCGGCCTGATGGCGATCCCGAAAGCATTCGTGCCGGCCGAGGATTTTTCCACCTCCATTGTCAATGTCGAATTGCCGCCGGGCGGCACGCTGGAAGACACCGAACGGGTATCGGCCGCAGCGGCGGCATTGGTTCGAAAGTCCCCCGAGGTGACCGACACCGTGGAGTTCATCGGCGGCGAGGGCGACAACCTGCGCACCGCGACGATCTTCGTGAGCCTGGTGCCGCGCGATAAGCGCGGCCTCAGCGAGAAGGAATGGGAGCAGAAACTGCAGCCGCTCTTGTCGCAGGTGCCCGACGGACACCTGAGCTTCAACGGACAAAATTTTGGCGGGCGCGATATTTCCCTTTACTTGGTCGGCGACGATCCGGCCTTGGTGGAAGTCGCGGGGCACAAGGTCCTCGATGAAATGCGCGCGATGCCGGAGCTGCAGGACGCGCGCATCAACGGCGATTTGCCGCGGCCGGAAATCGTCGTGCATCCGCGGCTCGATATCGCGGCCCAATTGGGTGTCAGCGTGCAGAACATCAGCCAGACGATTCGCATCGCGACGTTGGGCGACCTGCCGCAAAACGGCGCGAAATTCTCCCTGACAGATCGGCAGATCCCCATTCGTGTCAGCTTGCCGGAGAACTCGCGGCATGACCTGACGACGTTGGAAAATTTACCGGTACCCACCGCCAGCGGCGCCAGCGTGCCTTTGAAAACCGTCGCTGACTTGAGCTTTGGCCAAGGGCCGTCCGCGGTGCGACGCTATAACTTGAGCCGGCGTGTATTTTTGGATGCCGACATGGTGCCCGGCGTCGAACTGGGCACGGCAAACACCAAAGTACACGCTTTGCCCGCGCTCAAGAATTTGCCGCCGGGGGTGCACCTGGTTGAAACCGGTAATACCGAATTCATGACCGAATTGGTTGATGGTTTCTTGCTGGCCATCGGCGCAGGCATTCTCATGGTGCTGGCGGTGCTGGTGCTGCTATTCGTGCGCGTATTCCAGCCCATCACGATTTTATCGGCCCTGCCGCTGTCGCTGGGAGGGGCCGTGCTCGCACTGCTGCTGACCGGCGTGCCGTTCTCGCTTCCCGTCATGATCGGGATTTTGATGCTCATGGGAATCGTGGCCAAGAATTCGATCTTGCTGGTGGATTTCGCCATCGAAGAGATGCGCGCGGGTAAACCGCGCCTCGAAGCGATTTTGCAGGCGGGACATAAGCGCGCCCGGCCCATCGTCATGACCACGGTGGCCATGGTCGCCGGCATGATGCCCATCGCCTTGGGCTGGGGCGGCGACAGCGATTTTCGATCACCCATGGCGATCGCCGTCATCGGCGGACTCATCACCTCCACCATGCTGACGCTGGTCATCGTGCCGGCGGTATTCACGTTGTTCGACGACATCGAGCGCTGGGTCGGACCGAAGGTCACCGCGGTGCTGGCCGGCACACAGGCGCTGACCGGCGGGTCGCCCGAACTGGCGAGCGATCAGCCAAAGCTCGGTCCTTCCGCCGCTGCGCGCGCCGAACCCAGCGTGTGAAAAGCCGGCTGGCGTCCGAAAATCTGCGCACCCGCTCGGCTGTCTTCTGGACCCAGGACTTCGCGGCGCATCCGCAGCGCTAGTCCATCACGGCTTGCGGCTCTTCGACGGCGGCGCCGCGGCGCGGCGGCCGGATGAGCAGCAACAGGGGTATGACGAGCACGGTCAAGAACAACATGAACCAAAAATCATCGATGTAGGCAATCATGGCAGCCTGCTGCGTTACGGCGCTGTCCAGCAGCGCGGCACCTTGGGCAGTGTGTACGCCATAGGCCGCCGCAACGGCAGGGTTGTGCCAGGCCGAACTGCCCGTTGTCACCCGTTCCACCAGCGAAGCATGCGCGATGACGGTGTTGCGCGTTAACAAGGTTTGCACCAACGAGATGCCGATGCTGCTGCCGATGTTGCGAACCAGGCTGTAAAGCGAGGTACCCTGTGCTCTCATTTCGGGACTCAATGTGGCAAAGGTCGCAGCGCTCAAGGGCACGAAAACCAAGCCGGTTCCGAATCCCTGAATGACGCCCGGCCAGACAATATCGCTCTCCGACAGGTCGAGCGAATACCCGGTCATTTGCCACAGCGCGAATGCCGTGAATAGAAATCCGACGAGCAGGGTCAAACGCAGGTCAACCTTGCCGATGATTCGCGCGGCGATCAGCATGGCAAGCATCGTACCGATGCCCGCCGGCGCGGTGACAAGGCCCGTGGTCGCCACGGGATACCCGAGCAGGTTTTCCAGCATGGTCGGGGTCAGCGCGCGTGTGGCATACAAAACAAGACCCACAATGAAGATGAACATCAACCCGGTGACATAGTTCTGATTCCTCAGCAGCCGATAGTCGAGAAACGACTCTTTGGCCGGCGTCATCAGTGTGTGCGCGACGAAGTAGGTCGCTGCGATCACCGCAATGATCGCCTCGATCCAGGTCTCAGTGGAGGAAAACCAATCGTTCTGCTGACCGCGATCCATCAGCAGCTGTAGAGCGCCTATGGCAAGACTCAAGGTCGCGAAACCAAATACGTCGAAGCGCGCGTTTTTGCCGCCCGGGTCCGGGCGAATGTATCGCCACATGCCATAGAAGGCGAGCACGCCGATGGGAACATTGATGAAGAACACCCATCTCCAGTTGTAGCTATCGGTGAGCCAACCGCCGAGGGTGGGCCCAAGGATCGGTCCCACCATGACGCCCATACCCCACACCGCCATGGCGGAGCCTTGTTTCTCCCGGGGATTGATGTCCATGAGGACGACTTGTGCCAGGGGCACCAAGGCCGCTCCAAACACGCCTTGCAGCAACCGCGCCGCAACGATCTGCGCCAGAGAGTTCGACATGCCGCACAGCGCGGAGGCCACGGTGAAACCAGAAATCGAGGCGAGGAATATGTGCTTTTGGCCGAAGCGGTCGCAAAGCCAGCCTGTAAGCGGTGTGGCAATGGCGGAGGCCACGATGTAAGCGGTCAATACCCAGGCTATCTGGTCTTGCGAAGCAGACAGCGTGCCTTGCATGTGCGGCAAGGCGACGTTCGCGATGGTGCTGTCGAGCGTCTGCATGATCGTCGCCAGCATGATCGATAGCGTGATCATCGGTCGATTGAGCGGACGATTCATGGCTAGGAGCCTGTCTAGACAGGCTCTTTCGTGTCGATAATTCCTTGCAGGCCCTCCAGAAGCTCCGTTGCCATGAGAAGTTTTTTAGGGTCAGTGTTCGACAGCAACTCCTTGCGCAACGCCGCGGCTTCGGCTTTGACTTTTTCGTAGATTTTTAAACCCGCCGGCGTGAGGACGACTCGCTTGACGCGCCGATCGGTGGTCGAGGCCTCGCGTAGAACCAAGCCCGCCTTCACCAATCGATCGATCATCGCCACCATCGTCGCGCCTTCCACCGCCAATTTGTCGGCGAGTTCGGATTGCGAGAGCGGCGAGCGCGCCTTGGCGGCAATCGCGATCGTCATCCAGCTTGCCTGGCTGACGCCCAGGTACTTCAACCTGCGATCAACGGCCTGGCGCCACGACCGGGATGTGCTGTGCAGCGCATCGCTGAATCGTTCCTCTAAATCGCTCATACACAGGTCTCTAATGGTTAGACATCTAATCAATATACCAGAATGATGCCCGCGGGGAAAGCGCGCGAACCGCGCTCACGCCAGTCACCTGACCGGAGGCGGCGGCGGCGTCACGGATCCGCCCGGTGCCGGCCTTGAACAAATCGCTCATGGCGGTCGCCGCATGCAGCTGGGCCTCCGCGGCGCGCACATCGGGTCGCCGCTCGACGAGCTGGGAGGGCACACCGAGCGGCAAGTCGATCGGGAGCACCAAATTGTCCAGCGCCAAGCCCGGCGCTTGGAATTGCGCGGGCAGGTGGCCCGTCAATACGGCCAACTGATCGAGTATGGTTTGTAATTGTCGACGCAGCGGCGGAAGTGAGGCCTCAAGCTGCGCCAGCGCCGCCTCTTGCGCATACACGTCCACTTCCGCGATCGCGCCAAGGTCAAGCTCGTGTTTGAGTATCGATAAGGATTCACCCTCGAGCGAAATCACGCGCTCGGTCGCGGATATCTGGGCCGCAAATCCGGCCTCTTGGATGGCCGCGGTAACGACGTTCGCCGTCAAGGTCAGATAGGTGGCATCGAGTTGAAAACGGCTGGCTTCCGCCTGAGCTGCCAGCGATTCCACTTGCCGGCGGTTCGCGCCGAATATGTCGGGTATGTAGCTCACCGTGACTTGCGGGGTGAACAAATTGTAGAGCGCTGTTCCGGAGGCCAGATTCGGCGCCAGCACGCCGACGGCGTTGAGGTTGCGAGTCGCGCTGAAACCCGCTTGCACCGTCGGAAAATAGGCGCCGCGTTGAGCCGCGGTATTCTCGAGCGCCTGACGCAACGCCGCCTGTGCCGACAACACGGTGGGGTTGGCGTGCAAAGCTTCCGCCACCAAGGTGTTGAGTTCCACCGAACCAAACAGCGTCCACCAGTTCAGCGGCACGTCTTGCTCGAGGAACTTCTGCGCCGCGCCCCCGGGGCTTTGCGCCGAGGCCGTCTCGGGGGGCAGAGCCTGCGCGGTGAAACTGTCTACATTGGGCCGCGCGGGCCTATGAAAATTGGGCCCCACGCAGGCGCAAAGGCCGACGAGAGAGGCGCAAAGGGCGAGCGCTTCGCACCACCATAACACCGTCCCGCCCGCCACAAACGCTGTGCTCAGCCGGATCATGTGGCGCCTTCCCGCGGCAATTCTTCCGGCAGCTCTTGTGCGCGGGAGAATTTCAATACCAGCACCGGCAGCACCAGCAGAATCAGCGCCGGCGCCAGCAGCATGCCGCCGACGACGACCAGCGCCAGCGGCCGCTGCACTTGCGATCCTATGCCGCTCGAAAATGCGGCGGGCAGCAGACCGACACAGGCCACGATGCAGGTCATCATGACCGGCCGCAACTGCGTGCGGCACGTTTGCAGCATGGCGTTCGCGCGGCTCAAGCCGGATTCCAGGCTCAAGTGGTAATAGGACAAGATCAATATGCCGTCCATGGCCGCAATGCCGAACAGCGCAACGAAGCCTATGGCCGCCGACACGCTGAACGGGGTCCGTGTGATCCAGAGTGAAAAGATACCGCCGAGGAGTGCCATCGGAATCACGCTCGCCGCCAGCAGCGCATCGCGCAAACTGCCGAAATTGAGATAAAGCAGCAGGATGATGAGCGCGAGCGACAGCGGCACGGCAACGCTCAGTCGTGCGGCCGCTTCCTGTAAATTGCCGAACTCGCCCACCCACTCGATGCGGTATCCGCCCGGCAATACGACTTGAGCGTCGACGGCGCGTTGCGCCTCGAGGACCGCGCTGCCAAGATCACGGCCGCGCACGCTGAATTTAATCGGCACATAGCGCTGCTGCTGCTCCCGATAAATGAACGCAGCGCCCACGCCTAAACGCACGTCGGCCACGTCCTCCAGGGGGATCTGGATGAGGCCGTTGCCCGTGCTCGCAGGCGCGGATATCGGAATATGCCGTATGGCATCCAAGTTTTGACGATAGGGCGCTGCCAAACGCACCGTCATCGGGAAATGACGATCACTTCCGCCCTCGTAAAGATCCCCGGCGCTCTGGCCGCCGATCGCCGCCTGGACCACGGCGTTGATATCGCCTGGAGCCAAGCCAAATCGTGCCGCGCGCACCCGATCCACGTCGATGCGAATGGTAAGCTGACCCAACGAGCGCAGCACCGCCAGATCGGTGATACCCGGCACATTGGCGAGCGCCGCGGCGATGCTGTTGGCGGTTTTCTCCAGCGTCTCCAAATCGTTGCCGTAGATCTTGACCGAAGTCTCTCCCTTCACCCCCGATGCCGCTTCTTCCACATTGTCTTGGATGTATTGAGAAAAATTGAAGTCCACGCCGGGAAACTGCCGGCCCAGGGCGCTGGTCATGTCCTGAGTCAGCTTGTCCTTGTCCATCCCGGCCGGCCACGTGTCTAAGGGCTTCAGGGGCACGAAGAATTCGGCGTTGAAAAAACCAGTGGCATCGGTGCCGTCGTCGGGCCGGCCGTGCTGCGAAACCACCGACTGCACCTCGGGGTACTGGGACATGAGCAGCCGCATCCGATTCACGTAAAGGTCGCTTTCCTCCAGAGAAATCGATTGCGGAAAGGTCGCCCGAACCCAAAGATTCCCTTCTTCCAGCTTGGGCAGAAATTCCAGGCCCAGGGAGCGCACGGCGAGCAGTGCCGTCATCGCCACCAGTGCAAGCCCAAAAAAGGTGATGATGCGATTCGCCAGCGCGTCTGCACGGGTTCTATCGTGAAGGTCTTGAGCTGCTGGGGGCTGGGTCGAAAAGTACCCGGGGTCGAGGATTGAGCTGTCTCAGGCGTATGAGTGGCGAAAAATCTGCCGGCGGCCCAGATGCACAGAAAGGCCCCGAGCAATGCTGCGGCGGCGATCGCGACGGCCCGCCATTGGCGCTGAGGGGACCAGGCACGCCGATCGATTGGCTCTTCGCTCATTCATCCGCTCCACTCAAGATTCGCCATTGTATCCAAACCTTCGTGGCGTTCTTGAGTCACACGAAGAATCCGCCGATGAACCCCATGCTAACGTACACCGATTTTGAGCAGGCCCAGTGATGGCGTCTTGCCGTCTGTTCGTCGTGACCTTAAACCCCGGAGAAATGTTTTGAAGATGATTGCGAGTGTGAGTCTAACGATGGCCGCGCTTTTCGCGATGCCGGTGCGCTCGACCGCCGAAGCCCTCGATGTCATCGTGGTCACGGCGACTAGGATTCCGGAACGCGCGGATCGCATACCGGCCGACATTTCCGTCGTCTCGGGCAAGGAAATGGCCGCGCGCGGCGCGACCGACATGGCAAGCGTCCTGAGCTTGGTACCGGGGGTCGAGGCGCCGGCGGGCGGGGATGCGGGACCCTCGAGCGCGGTGCCGTCGTTTTGGGGGTTGCACGAGTT
>JALYIH010000125.1 GCA_030775865.1 Pseudomonadota bacterium
ATCGACGCCACGGTCTGTGCCGGGGTACCCGCCGCTTTGGGCGGCACCGGCGATGCCGCGGCGGGCGCTGCCGGTGCTGCGGGAGCGGCCACGGCGCCGGCTTCACTCAATTCGAATACGATCAGGGGCGAGCCGACGGCAATCTTGTCGCCGGGCGCACCCGTCACAGACACCACGCGGCCGCTCACCGGCGCGGGCACTTCCACGGCCGCCTTGTCAGTCATCACCTCAACGATGAGTTGATCTTCGGTGACTACATCGCCCGGCTTGGTGTGCCAGGCGACGATTTCTGCATCCACCGTCCCTTCACCCAAATCCGGCATCTTGAATGTGAACCGGCTCATGCAGTTTCCATGACAGTCTTGAGTGCCGCCATGACGCGCGCCTGGCCGGGAAAGTACTCCCACTCGAACGCATGCGGATACGGGGTATCCCAGCCGGTGACGCGCTGTATCGGTGCCTCCAAGTCCCAGAAGCACTCCTCTTGCACGATCGACAGGATCTCCGCACCGAACCCCGAGAAGCGAGTGGCCTCGTGGGCAACAACACAGCGGCCGGTTTTCTTGACCGACGCGCAAATGGTGTCGACATCCAGTGGTACCAGCGATCGAAGGTCGATGATCTCGGCATCCACATTCATCGCGGCGGCAGCGGCAGCAGCGACATGCACCATGGTGCCGTAGGTGATGACGCTGACCGCTGCGCCGGCACGCACGATGTCCGCTTTGCCCAAAGGAACCTTGTAATAGCCTTCATCCACCTGACCCTTGGCGTGCGTGCTCCAAGGCACGGCGGGCTTGTTGGGATCGCCATCAAAGGGTCCGTTATACAGACGCTTCGGTTCGAAGAACACGACCGGGTCGTCGTCCTCGATGCAGGTGATCAACAGGCCTTTGGCATCGTACGGATTCGAAGGCATCACGACTTTGATGCCGCTGACATGCGTGAATATGCCTTCGGGACTTTGCGAATGCGTCTGGCCGCCGCGGATGCCCCCGCCGCAGGGCGTGCGGATGGTGACGGGCGCGAAGAAATCGCCGGCACTGCGATAGCGGATACGTGCCAGCTCGCTGACGATCTGGTCAAAGCCGGGATAGATGTAATCGGCGAATTGAATTTCGGCGACCGGGCGCAAACCGTTCACGCTCATGCCGATGGCGGTTGCCACGATGCCGCCCTCGGCGATCGGTGTGTCGATGACCCGGTGCTCGCCATACTTGCGCTGCAAGCCTTCGGTGGCGCGAAACACGCCGCCGAAATAGCCGATGTCCTCGCCCATCAGCACCACCGACGGATCCTTCCCGAGCATGATGTCCATGGCAGAGTTCAGGGCCTGGATCATGTTCATGTTGGCCATGAGCTTAGCCTTCCTTGCGCATCAAGGCCTGCTGGCGCTGAAGATTTTGCGGCATGTCTTTGAACACATCCTCGAACATCAGGTCGGCATTCAGTCTCGGACCCTCGGTCATCGTGCCGAACGCCACCGCTTCCTTCCAGCTCGACGCGACCAGCGCCTCGAGTTCGGCGGTCATGGCCTGGTGCTGCGCCTCCGACCACTCGCCGATTCTGATCAAGTGCTGCTTCAGGCGCAGGATGGGATCGCCCAGAGGCCAGTGTTCGGCATCGTCCTTGGCGCGGTAGCGTGCAGGATCATCGCTGGTGGAGTGTGCGGCTCCTCGATAGGTCACGAGTTCAATCAGCGTGGGACCGCCGCCGGTACGGGCTCGTTCGGCGGCCCATTGCGTCACCGCGTACACGGCAAGAAAATCGTTGCCGTCGACGCGTATGCCCGCCATGCCATATCCCGGCCCGCGGGCTGCGAACGAACGCTGCTCACCGCCGGCATAGCCCTGGAAGGTGGAGATCGCCCACTGATTGTTGACCACATTGAGAATTACAGGTGCTTGGTACACCGAAGCGAACAGCAAGGCGTGGTGGAAATCGGCTTCGGCACTGCTGCCCTCGCCGATCCAGGTCGCTGACAAATTGTCTTCGCCCTTGATGGCCGCCGCCATGGCCCAGCCCACCGCCTGGGGAAATTGCGTCGCCAAGTTACCGGAGATGGAAAAAATATTGTTCGCCCGCGAGTGATACATGACGGGCAGCTGGCGGCCTTTGCACATGTCCCTGGTGTTGGACAACAACTGACACATCAGGTCGACCAATGGAATGCCGCGCACGACCTGCAAACCCTGATTGCGGTACCCGGGGAATAACATGTCGCTGGGACGCAGCGCCATGCCTTGCGCGACCGACACGGCTTCCTCTCCCAGCGAGCGTATGTAAAAAGAGATCTTGCCGCCGCGCTGCATTCGCTGCATGCGATCATCGTAAAGACGCGTCAGCAGCATGTGTCTCAAGCCTACCTGCAGGTCGCCCGCGTCGAGATGCGGATGCCAGGGCCCAACGGCCTCGCCCTTGTCATCGAGCACTCGCACCAAATCGACCGACAGGGACAACATGTCGCGGGCGCGTGCATTGACCTCTGGCCTCGGCACCGCGCCGGCGGGCGATAGCTGCACATAACTGAAGTCCGGCTTTTCGCCGGGGCGGGCGGGTACGCGGGGCAGATGCAGGCGCGATTTTTTGCTCATCCCCATAATTTACGTCCGCGACTCCGGAAATGTTGCAATCATTAGGGTGGAGCCTAATAATCCGGTATATTCATTCCAAAATCAGGATTACTGTGGAACAAAATAACCGACATTCCATTGATCGATTGGATTTGCGCCTGCTGGACATTCTCCAGAGGCAAGGCGCCCTGTCGGTCGCCGACGTGGCTGCGCAGACCAAGCTGTCGAGTACCACCTGCTGGCGGCGCATTCAACAGCTCGAACAGAATGGCGTGATCAAGGCACGCGTCGCACTGCTGGATCGAAACGCGCTGGGACTGGATGTCACAATTTTCGCTCACGTCAAGCTTGCGACGACCGGCCGCGATGCACTCGCCGAATTCGAAGCGGCGATTCGCGATCGCGCCGAAGTGCTCGAATGCTACACGCTGACCGGCGAATGGGACTTCCTCTTGAAGATCGTCACGAAGAACATCAAGGCCTACGAGGCGTTCTATCTGGACTACCTGTCACGCATTCCCTGCGTGAGATCGGTCAATTCATCGGTCGCCGTCACCGTCATCAAAGAATCAACCGCCCTGCCATTGGGAATCTGAGCGCGCCGCACGCGCGTGACACCGCGTCAAGGCAGCAATATCGTCGATCCGGTGGTGCGTCTCGCCTCAAGGTCGCGGTGCGCCTGTGCCGCATCGCGCAGAGGCAGCCGCTGTCCGATGCTTGGCTTCACCGCGCCGGAGGCGACCTTCGCGAATAGATCAGCCGCGCGGTTCTGAAGTTCGGCGCCCGTCTTGATGTAGTCGAACAGTGTCGGCCGGGTTGCATACAGCGAACCGCCGGTGGCGAGATCGGAGATCTTGAAGTCGGTGATCGGCCCGGAAGATTGCCCGAAGCAGACGAACAGGCCACGCGTGCGCAAGCACTTCAGCGATCCGCGCCAAGTATCGTTCGCCACCGAATCGTAAACCACATCGCAGCCCTTGCCGCCTGTGATCTCCTTCACTCGAGCGGCGAAATCTTCCGCCCGGTAATCGATCACATGCGAGTAGCCGCTCGCCTTGGCGACGGCCATCTTGTCCGCCGAGCCCACCGTGCCGATGCTGGTTGCTCCCAAGGATTTCAGCCATTGGCCCATCAACAGGCCCACCCCGCCGGCGGCGGCATGGACCAGCACGATGTCACCGGCTTTGACCGCGTAACAGGAGGTCAACAGAAATTGCGTCGTCATCCCTTTCAGCATCATGGAGGCCGCCACGTCGAAGTCGATCCCATCCGGCAGTTTCACCAGCCGATCGGCCGGCACCACGCGGCGCATCCGATACGCGCCGATGGGCAGCGTGTAGGCCACGCGATCGCCGACTTTGAACGCCGCGCCCTCGCCCACCGCTTCAACAATTCCAGCCGCCTCAGCGCCGGGAATCAACGGCGTCGTAGGCCAGGGGTAATGGCCTTTTCGATAGTAGGTGTCGATGAAATTGACGCCGATCGCATGCTGCACGATGCGCACTTCGCCTGAGGCAGGCGCCGCCGTCGTAAGTTCGCTCCATTCAAGCGCCTCGGGGCCGCCTGCCGTTCGCACGATGATTCCAAAGTCCGCCGTTGGATTTACCACAACTACCTCGCCAATGTGCCGGCATAGCGGCGGATACGCAGCATCGCTTCGCTTAAAGTCGCCTCGTCCGTGGCGAAGCACAACCTCACGAACCCGCGAGTCTCTTCGCCGAAGGCGCCGCCGTCGAGGACCGAAACGCGCTCGGACTTAAAAAGCCCGCTCATGAAATCGTAGCCCGAAAGACCGGTGTCGCGCACGTCGATGAGCGTGAACATGCCGGCGTCCGGCGCACTGCAGCGGATGCCGCGCACGCCGTCGAGTCCTTGCAGCAGCATGGCGCGGCGCGCCGTGCACAATTCGCGAATCCGCAATTCCGGCGCGTTCGATCCCTGCAAAGCGGTGAGTGCCGCCTCTTGAATGAAGCCCGGCAGGCCGAACAGCATGCACATGGACAACGATTCGGCGTGTTTTACCAGCGGCTTAGGTCCCACCAGCCAGCCGGCCCGCAATCCCGGCATGGAATGAGATTTGGACAGGCTGCTGATGGTCACCACCTGCTCGGGCAGCAGCGCCGCGAGACCGGGGACGCGGCCGCCGGGTGCAAGCCCCGCATACACTTCGTCCGCCACGATCCACAGCGAATGCCTGCGTGCGAGTTCGCCGATGACCTTTACTTCCCGGTCATTCAATATCACGCCGCTCGGATTGTTCGGCGTCGCGAAAAACAGCGCGCGGGTGTGCGGCGTGATCGCAGCCTCGAGCTTGCCCAAGTCCGGGCGAAACCCGCCGGAGGCCGGCGCAGGCACGCGTACCAGTGTCGCACCCGACGCTCGGATGGTGGCAGGGTAGCTCGGATATAAAGGCTCCAGCGCGAGCACCTCATCACCCGGTCCTGCGATACACAGCGACGCCGCGAACAACGAGTTCTGCGCCCCCGAGAGAAAAATGACATTATCCGCGTCGACCGCTTGACCGGTGCGCCGCCGGTGCGCCTCGGCAATCGCTGCGCGCAATTCTGCTCGGCCGGCCGCCGGCGTATAGCGAATGTCGCCCGCCCGAAGGCTTTCAATGGCCCGGTCGAGCACGGGTGCCGGCGTCTCCAATTCCGGATCCCCGATACTGAGCACGATCACATCCTCGCCGCGCAGCTTCGCTTCGCGTGCTTCGGCGTGAATCATCCACGCCGCGACGCTCTCGCCCTTGACTCGATCCACCAACGGCGAAAATTTCATGTTTGATTGTCTTCTCTTCTTGCCACGCCCATCGCGCACTTGGCATACTTTACAATGGCCTTCACAGACGAACACTCTCTTCGCTGCCGCAGAGACTTCCCGGCGCTGATGCGCGAGCGGCAGGGTATGAATCTTGCGTTTCTCGATGGGCCCGGCGGCAGCCAAGTTCCGAGTATCGTGATCGATACCATGGGCGATTTCTACGCCACCTGCAACGTCAACACCCATGGCAAGTTTTCGCCTTCGCAGGAAGTCGATCGGCGAATGGACCTGGCGAGGGAAGTCATGGCGACTTTCCTCGGAGCTGAGACGCCCGCTTGTATCTCGTTCGGCCAGAACATGACCACGCTCAACTACGCGTTGAGCGCCGCCATCGGCCGTACCTTGACGAAGGGCGATGAAATACTCATTACCCAGCTCGATCACGAGGCCAACCGCGGCCCCTGGCTGCGTTTGGAAGAGCACGGCATGATCATTCAAGAAGTGCGCCTGGCTTCCTCGGGAAAGCTGGACTTGGACGACATGGCTGCCAAGATCACACCGCGCACCAAGGTATTTGCCGTGGGCGCCTCCTCGAATGCGCTCGGCACCGTCAATGATATCGCCCTCGCACGCCGGCTCACCCACGCTGTCGGTGCCCTGTTGGTGGTGGACGCCGTGCACTATGCGCCTCATTTTCCGCTCGACGTCAAAACGCTCGGCATGGATTTCCTGCTGTGCTCGGGCTACAAGTTTTATGGACCGCATGTCGGGGTGCTGTATTCACGGCCGGGAGCGCTCGATCGGTTGCCGACGGATCGATTGAGCGTTCAGGATACTGCAGCCCCCTATCGCATCGAGACCGGCACACTGAATCACGCCGGCATCGACGGTATGCGTGCGGCCGTGGAGTACCTGGCGAGTTGGGGCAGCGGCGCAACTTTAAGAGAGCGCGTCGTGGATGCGATGTCCTGCATTTCCGCGTATGAGCACGGACTCGCCAAGTTTTATCACGACGCGGTTCGCAAGCTTCCCGGCGTACATGTGTGGGGACCGGATTTCAGCACGCGCGACCGTGCCCCCACCGTATCCATCACCCTGGACAAAACCACGGCGGGCGATGCGGCGGCGGCCCTCGGCAAACAAGGCATCTGCGTCTGGGACGGACACTTCTACGCGGCACGCGCCGTGGGTGTTTTGGGACTCAGCGATCGCGGCGGCCTGCTGCGAACCGGCGTCTCGATGTACAGCGCGCGCGAAGACCTCGAGCGCCTGCTGGCAGGCGTTGCCAAGCTGATCTAGCAGCACTGATCCAGCAGCATCTAGCGCGCTGATCCAGAGAGCGCACCGACCAGATGCTCGGCGAGCTGTTCCGCGTGATCGCGAAGTTCAGCGGCGGCGGTCGCGTCCAAATGATCGGCCCGCAACATCGGTCCAAGATAATAGAGATATTGGCTCTCACGCCCCTGCGCGTCCACACAGGCGCCAAAGCCGCCTGTGCGCATGCCTAGATTCAGCGCATCCGAAGACACCAGGCCCGACCCGCGCAGGGACATGAGCAGCGGGTCCACCGACCGCTCGATGGCGTAGTTGGGTCCGGTTGCATTCACGACGAGGTCCACGGTCAGCGTCGATGTGACATCGCTGCCCCGAGGGCGCCATGACACTTGCAATTGGTGCTCGCGGGCAATGACACGTTGAATGCGTCCGGCCTTGATCTGCAGCTTGCCGCTGCGGCGAAGCGCTTCGATGCGCGCCATCAATTGCGGGGGCAGGCGGTGCCGGAACGTGTCCCAGTGCACATGCAGATGGCGTACGAAGCGCCGCCTCTCGACGTCGGGTAGCTGCCGCCAAAGCGCAGGGGCGAGATTTCGAACGAACGCCACGGCCTCGCGCCAATCGCCTCCCAGCTTTTCGACCTCGCGCGCCATATCGCGACACGCTCGCAGCAGTCTCCTCAGAGAGTGTGTGTGCGCCAGTAGTGCCTCACCGCTTCCTCTCAGGGCATGCGGATGAAAGGCCGTCTGCGGTTTGGGGATCACGCCGCGCCGCGAAATCGTGTGCAGGGTCGGAACGCGGTCCGCGTGCCGGCTCAAGGCCGACGCCGCGTCCGCCATTGTCAATCCGTTGCCGACAATCAGCACGGAATGCTCGGCAGTCAAGGTCTTCGGCAAATCCCGCGGATCCTGCCGAAACGCGCTGTGATCGCGCAGTTCGCCGGCCCACGGTGGCAATGGCGCTTCGGGGTTGCCCAGCGCCAAAATCACGATATCCGCAACGATCGGCGCGCGATCCGGCAGCTGCACCGCGGGCGCACCCCCGGCCGTTCGCTGGATGCCGGTCACCTCGCCGAATACGCGCACCAAGCGCACATTGGCGGGGGCCTCGCGCTCTGCCCTGCAAAGTAGATCCTGCAGGTAGTCACCGTACAGGGCCCGCGGCAGGAAGTCCTCGCTGTCGACGTTGGGCAGTCGAGTTTGCGCATAGTGCAGGAATTGATGCGGATTCCCCGAATCGGCCGACAACCTCCCTGCAGGAACGTTCAAAAGATAAGGAAAATCACGGGCCGCGTAGGCCACGCCACGGCCCATGGCGCTGTTGCGTTCTACCAGCACAATGTCCGCGCCATGCGCGGGGGGACGGCGCAACAGGTTGGCCGCAAGCACCGTGCCGGAGAATCCGGCGCCTACGATTACCAGGGTATTTCGCATAGCTGAAAATTCTACCAAGCGCCGCAGGCTAGAAGGCCGTGCGAGGAACGTATTCTTCCGCTAACATTTGACCCGGTTCGTGGTCAAATAGCTCATTCCAAAAGAGCGAGGGGCAACGATGCAACTCAGCAAATTCAGCTATTACTCCGATTTCGTCGTTTATCCAGTCGTGGTGATTGGGTTGACGGTAGTCAATTTCAGCCATATTCCCGGGCATGGCGCCCGGGAATGGGTCGGCGCCTGCCTGGCGGGGCTGATCCTATGGACCTTGCTCGAATATGTGCTGCATCGGATAGCCTTGCATCGCATGCCCGTCTTCTCGCCCATGCACAGCCTCCACCACGGCGCGCCGTTGGACCTCATCGGTACGCCCTCCTGGGTCAGCGTCACCGTGTGGCTCGGCGTCATTTTCTTGCCGGCTTGGTGGTGGAGCGGATTCAACCTCGCCAACGGGCTGACGGTTGGCGTGATGGTAGGGTATTGGTGGTACGGCTACGTGCACCACGTGATTCATCATCACACGCGCAAACCCTCGTCCGCCTATTTCAGCGAGCTTCGTGCCTGGCACATGCGCCATCACCATTCGCCGAAACGCGGCAACTTCGGCGTTACCACGCCGCTCTGGGATCACGTGTTCGGCACCGTCATTTCTAGGCAGGGCAAAGTCGCGGTCGCGCCGTGAGCGCCGAACTCGCCATCACCAATCCCATGCGCACCGACGGATTCGAATTCGTCGAGTACGCAGCGCCCGATCCTGAACTGCTGCGCCGGCTGTTCGAAAGCATGGGACTGCCGGCGGTCGCGCGCCATCGCTCCAAGAACGTGACCTTGCACAATCTAGGCGACATCAATTTCGTCATCAATGCGGAACACGACAGTTTCGCGCAGAAATTCGCCCGCGCGCACGGTCCCTGTGCCTGCGCCATGGCATTTCGGGTCGCCGATGCGCGAGTGGCGTATGCCCGTGCACTTGCCCTGGGTGCGAAACCAGGGCCGGTCACCGCGGGTCCGATGGAACTCAATATCCCTTCGATCGAGGGCATCGGCGGCAGTCTCATTTATCTGGTCGATCGATATGGCGAACGCACCATCTACGATGTGGACTTCGTGCCCGTGAGTGATACCCCTTGCCAGGCGCCGGTGGGACTCATTCGCATCGATCATCTCACGCACAACGTACGGCGCGGCAACATGAATGTATGGGCCGGCTTTTACGAAAAGCTGTTCAATTTCAAAGAAATCCGCTACTTCAGCATCGAAGGAAAACAGACCGGCTTGTTTTCGCGAGCGCTCACCTCACCCTGCGGCAAGATTCGCATTCCTATCAATGAGAGCCAAGACGACAAGAGCCAGATTGAAGAGTACTTGAATGAGTACAAGGGCGAGGGCATCCAGCATATCGCCTTAGGGTCGGACGATATTTACAGAACCGTAGATGCCTTGCGCAATCGCGGCGTGGAGTTTCAAGAGACGCCTGCAACGTACTATGAAGGCATCGACGGCCGCGTCACGGGTCACGCCGAATCGGTGGCCGAACTTGAGCGGCGGGGGATTCTCATCGACGGCAACAACAACAGCGGCATCCTCTTGCAGATATTCACCAAGAACGCCATCGGCCCGATCTTTTTCGAGATTATTCAACGCAAAGGCAACGACGGCTTCGGTGAGGGGAATTTCCAGGCGCTGTTTGAATCCATTGAGCTGGATCAAAAGCGTCGCGGTGTCATTTAGTCGTTGAACTTCGCCTGAACGCCCATATCTAATTCGTCACTGGTCAATTCGACCTATTGGGGGCCTAGTATGCGGAAATTAATCCTTGGCTTGGCACTCGGCATGAGTGTGACCCTTGCCTTTATGTCGCCCAGCTTCGCGCAAGCTGCTGATCCGACAATGAATCAGATCTACGATGCGGCCGCGGCCGGGCATCTCGATCAGGCCCAGCAAATGATCTCGCAGGTGCTGGTCGATCGTCCGAACAGCGCCAAGGCGCACTATGTGCAAGCCGAGCTGTACGCCAAAGAAGGCAAGACCTCGCTGGCGCGCGCCGAACTCGGCACCGCCGAGCGTTTGAATCCCGGGTTGACTTCCTTCAGCCCGCGCTCTGTTGCGGAGCTGAAATCGCAGTTGGGCTTAAGCTCGCGTGGCGGCCAGATCGTCTCGGTTCCGCAGCGATCGGCGACCCACTTCCCTTGGGGTACGGTACTCATCCTCGCGGTCGTGGTGGGTGTCCTGATGATGCTGTTCCGGAGGCGAACACCTTATAACCAATATCCTGCGGCGGGTCCCGGCCCGGCCCCCGGAATGGGCGGCGCGCCAGGCGGATATGGCCCTGGCTACGGTCCCGCGCCCATGGGGGGCGGCGGACTGGGCTCCGGGATCGCGGGCGGCCTCGCCTCAGGCCTGGCGGTAGGCGCCGGCGTGGTCGCAGGCGAGGAGTTGGCACACCACTTTCTGGATGGCGGCCGGCGCGACGGCGGCGTCATACCCTCGGCCGAGGCCTCCGAGCCCGGATCCAGCAACAGCGACATGGGCGGTGCCGACTTCGGCGCGAATGATCCTGGTTCCTGGGACGACGGCGGCGGTTTCGGAGGAGGAGGAGGCGGCGACGACTGGAGCTAAGCCGCTCTCCCGGTGATTCCCCATTCGGGCGCCCCTCAAGGGCGCCCTTTTTATTTGCGGCCTTATTTGCGGCCTTATTTGCGGTGCCGGACCACCGCGGCGGCCACGGCATCGTGCAAGGCTTTCATGCCAAAGGAGATGTCCTGGACCACGCCGTTGATGAAGAAACCGGGTGTCGCCCGGATGTGGCTGAGGCGGCCGCCGGCGATGTCCTCGCGGACCTTCTGCAGGTAAATGTGATCATCAATCTCCGCCACATAGCGCGCCATGTCCAGCCCCAGTTCGCTCGCGTAGTGATGCAAGTTGGCGCTCTTGAGATGTGCTTGATTGCGGAACAACACATCGTGCATTTGCCAAAACTTCCCCTGCGCGCCGGCCGCTTCCGCTGCCTCAGCCGCCGGCAGCGCGTGCGGATGCGCCTCTTCCAAGGGGAAGTGGCGGAAGATGAAGCGCACCTGGCTGGGAAAGCGGTCCAATAACAGCGCCGGCGTCGTGGCCGCAACCTTGCAGCCCGGGCACTCGAAATCCCCATACTCGACCACGACGACCCTCGCGTGTTCCGACCCCAGCGAGTGATCGGTGGGTTGCGGTGGGACCGCCAAAGTAATCGTATGCGCTGTTGGACTCATTGAAGCGATTCCTTTTTGAAGCGATTCCCTTTGATCGGGTCAGTGGCGATGCGATGTCACTTGTCGCCGGCTCGGTGCACCGGCATCTCAATCGGCCGTATCGTCACCTTCATCACGCTCGACCTGCGCAGTAACTGCAATTCACAGTCGCGGCCGATCAAACTGGCATCGAGCTTGCGCTGCAATCCGTCGATACCATTGATGCGCACACCGTCCAGCGCGACCACTCGGTCGCCGGTCTGCACACCCGCCCGCGCGGCCGGGCTGCCGGGCACGATGTCCGCGACGTGTACGGCCGTGTTGCCGGATAGACTGAAATGCCGCACGACGCGCGTCGCAATCGGCACCGTCGCGCCGGAAACTCCGATGTAGGCACGCCGCACCCTACCATGCGCGAACATCTGGCCGATGACCCATTTTGCCGTGTTGATTCCCGTGGCAAAACAAATCGCCTGGGCTTGCGGGATCATAGCGGTATTCACGCCGATGACGCGGCCCTTGGAGTCGACCAAGGGCCCGCCGGAATTTCCAGGATTGAGCGCAGCGTCGGTCTGGATGACATCATGCATCAGCCTCCCGGAGGTGGCCCGCAAGGTTCGGCCGAGCGCCGACACCACGCCGGTGGTCACGGTTTTCGAGTAACCGAGCGGATTGCCGATGGCGATGGCCACCTGGCCCACCTTCAGCCGTGATGAATCACCGAATTCCACGTACGGCAATGCCCCCGGCGATCCGATGCGCAACACCGCCAAGTCCGAGTCCGGATCGTTGCCCACAAGATCTGCGTGGAAAAGCGTATCGTCATTGAGGCGAACGGTAATTTCGTCCGACCCATCCACCACATGACTGTTGGTCAGCAGGTAGCCGTCGGGAGTGAACAGAAAGCCCGAACCGCTGCCCCGTTCAGCGCGCCGATTGCGTGCCGCCCCGCGTGCGCGGCCCGTCACTTCAATGAAGGTGACCGCCGGGGCGACGCGCTCCAAGGCGCCGATGACCGCGCCGGAATAGGCGTCGAGCAGTGGCCCGTCATCGTTCTGCGCGGCCTCGATCTGCGCGCCCTCGGAACCGGCTCCTGCCGCTGCGCTGCCGTCACTGGTGACCCACTGCGGTGTCAACGTGTTCAGCTTATGGGTCGGCACGTTCAGCTCAGGATAATTTTCGGCTGCGCGGACAATCCTTCCACGATGAGCCGGTTTACGCGCCGCACGAAGATCGCGGGATCGTCCAATTCGCCGCCCTCCGCCAGCATCGCCTGGTCATACAGCACATGCGCCAGATCCGAGAACGAAGCATCATCGGCCGTGTCCTTGAGGCGCTCGATCAGAGGATGCTTCGGATTCACTTCGAGAATCGGCAGCGTCGCAAAGGGATTGTTCTGCCCGGCTTGCTTCAAGATGCGGCCCATGCGCAAGCTCATGCCGAATTCGCCGGCGACCAGCACGGCAGGCGAGTCGGTGAGGCGAGCGGACACTTGTGCGCTCGCGATCTTGCCGGTCAGATTTTTGCCGAGTCGATCCAGCGTGTCCTTGAAGGCGGTTTCCGCCGCTGCCTTATCGGGGGTTTCGATGGCCGAAGCCACATCGGCCGCCGCGCTCGCGACATTGGCGAGCGTTTTCCCCTCAAATTCATGTAAATGAGCGGCCACCCACTCATCGATACGGTCGGTCAGCAACAGAACTTCCATTCCCTTGGCGCGAAAGCCTTCCAGGTGCGGACTGTTGCGCGCGGCGGTCAGCGAGTCGGCGGTGAGGTAGTAAATGCTTTTTTGATCCGCCTTCATGCGCGACAGATACGCTTCCAGAGTGACTTCGGGCGCATCACCGCTGTCGGCGGTCGAGTTGAAGCGCAGTAATTTTGCGATCCGCGTTTTCTGGGCCGGATCATCGATGATGCCTTCCTTCAAGACCACGCCGAACGTTTTCCAAAACTCCGCATACTCCTGCGGCTTGTTGGCTGCCAGGTCTTCGAGCAGATCCAACGAGCGCTTGACCAGCGCCGATTTGATCTTCTCGACGGTGCGATTATTTTGCAGCAGTTCGCGCGACACGTTCAACGGCAAGTCGGATGAATCCACGAGTCCGCGCATGAATCGCAGGTACGGCGGCAGCAGTTCCGCTGCCTTGTCCATGATGAATACGCGCTTGACGTAAAGATGGATACCACCCTTCTGTTCGCGCTCGAACAAGTCGAACGGCGCACGCTTCGGCAAGTACAGCAGCGAGGTGTATTCGATGTTGCCCTCGACCTTGTTGTGGGCCCAGACACGCGCGCCCTCCGAATCGTGAGTCAGGTGTTTGTAGAACGCCTGATAGTCCTCGTCCGTCAGCTCGGATTTCGGACGGGTCCAAAACGCCTTCGCTTGATTCAAGGTCTCGTCCGCATCGCCTGCCTTCAAGACGATCGGGATGCTCAAATGGTCCGAGTACTTGCGGACCAATTGACGCAGGCGCTCCGGCTCCAGAAACTCCTTGTCCTCGTCGCGCAGGTGCAGAATGACTTCCGTGCCGCGATCGGTTTTGCCGCTGCCCTGAATCTCGTACTGGCCCTCGCCGTCGGAATCCCAGCGCACGGCCGGCGCATCGCTGCGCTTGGTGAGCACCGTCACTTTGTCCGCCACGATGAAGGCGGAATAGAAGCCGACGCCGAACTGGCCTATGAGCTGTGCGTCCTTGGCGGAATCGCCGCTCAAGGTCTCCAGGAATTTCTTGGTGCCGGAACGCGCGATGGTGCCGAGATTGTCGATGATCTCAGCCTCGCTCATGCCGATGCCATTGTCCTTGATGCGTAAGGTTCCGGCTGCACTGTCCGGGGTCAAGGTGATCGAGAGCGAATCGGTACCCAAAAGGTCAGGCTGGGCAATGGCCTCGAAACGCAATTTCTCGCAGGCGTCGGAGGCGTTCGAGACCAGCTCGCGCAGGAAAATCTCTTTGTGCGAGTACAGCGAATGGATGACCAAGCGCAACACCTGCTTGGTTTCAGCCTGGAACTCTTTGATTTGCGGCTTTGTGTCCGCCGTCGTCTGGGTTTCTGTGGTCATGACCTTACAATCTAGGGTGGATCGGGGTGAGGTGGGGCCGCCGGCCGATACTTCAAGCTAGAATCGGTCATGGCGACAAGCGGCACCTTGAAGGCTGTGTGGGCGGCTCTGGCCGGCAATTTCTTGGTTGCCGGGGCAAAATTCGGTGCGGCCGCCATCACCGGCTCGGCGGCCATGTTGAGCGAGGCCGTGCATTCGCTGCTCGACACGGTCAACGAACTGCTGCTGTTGTATGGCATCGCGCGCTCCACCCGGCCCGCAGACAGCGAGCACCCCTTAGGCTATGCCCGCGAGCTGTACTTCTGGAGCTTTGTGGTGGCTTTCGCTGCGCGAGGACGTACTGACCGGCGGCTAATTCAAGCTTCCGGCGCCTAGGCCAGAAGCTTCGGGTCGATCGGCAGGCTGCGAATCCTCACCCCTGTCGCCGCGAACAGGGCATTGCACAGCGCCGGGATCACCGGCGGCAGCGCCGGTTCGCCCAAACCCGTGGGCGGATACTGGGTCTTCAGAAAATGCACCTCGACCGGCGGCGCCTGATTCATGCGCAGCAGTAGAAAATCGTTGAAGTTGCTTTGCATGACCCGGCCGCCGTTGAGGGTTATCGCCTGGCCCAGTGCCTCGCCGATCCCATCTAGCGCGGCCCCCTGAACCTGATTTTCGGCGCCGGTCGGATTGATGATCTGGCTGCCGACATCGCCCGCCACCCAGACCTTGTCCACGATGATCTTGCCTCCCTCCGCTACGGTGGCATGTACCACCTCGGCGAAGTATCCAAGATGGCTGAAATAAAATGCGACCCCCATGCCGGATCCTTTCGCCGGGGTGCGCTTGCCCCAGCCCGATTTTTCCCGGACCAAGTTGAGCACATCGATCATACGACCGGTGTCGAACGCACCGACCTGGCGGCGCTCGCCCAGCAGGTCGATGCGGTATTGCAGCGGATCCGTAGCCGAAGCGTGCGCAATTTCATCGATGAAAGATTGGAATACGAACGCGAGGGCGTTGCTGCCCGGTGCGCGCAACGGCCCGGTGGGAACCCCCAGGGGCATCAACGACATCCCCAATTCGAGATGGGGTACGAATTTCGCCGGGAACTCGTTGGCGTTCGAATCCGCGCTGGGCGCCGCCTTGCCGTTCTCGCCGAAGGAGACGAAATGATTGCTGAAAGCCTGCAATTTTCCGCCGCCATCGAGACCTGCCTTGAGGAAGTGAAAGCCGGCGGGTCGGTAGAAATCGTGTTGCATGTCGTCTTGCCGGTTCCACAGCAGCTTGACCGGCGCACCCACTTGTTTCGATATCCACGCCGCCTCGACCATGTAGTCATTCATCAAACGGCGGCCGAAACCGCCGCCGCAGCGAGTCATGTGGATGGTAATGTCCGCGTCGTTCACCCCTAAGGTCTTCGCGACAATTTTGCGCCCCGCATCGGGATTCTGGGTCGGCGCCCAGATTTCCACTGTCCCATCGCGGACGTGCGCCGTGCAATTCTGCGGCTCCAAAGTGGCGTGCGACAGGAACGGGTAGCTGTACGCCGCCTCGAGTCTCTGCGCCGATCGCTTGAGGGCTTCAGTTACATCGCCATCACTGACCACTTTCGTGGCGGGTGGCTGCGTTGACAGCTGCAAGGCTTGCCTGGCAAAGCCCTCCGTACTTTGAGCCGCCGTCGCGCCTTCGTTCCATGTCACGTCCAGCGTCTCGCGCGCCTTATTGACCAGCCACCAATTCGTCCCGACGATGGCTACTCCGCTCGCCAGGCCGTTGAAAACAGGGCCGCCGCTCACGATGAAGGCATCCCGCACGCCGGGCTGAGATTTCACGGCATCGAGGTTGGCATTCACGGCCGTACCGCCGAACACCGGCGACTTGACGAAGACCGCATACAACATGCCCGGCACGGTGACGTCGATGCCGAACAAGGGTTCGCCCGCCACGACCCGTGGGCTGTCGACCCCGGCATGCGATTTGCCGATGATCTTGAAGTTCCGCGGATCCTTGAGCGGCACCTGCGCCAGATCAGGCGCGGGCAGCGTTGCGGCCTTCGTTGCCAACCGCCCGTAGCTCAAAGTTCGTTTGGTGGGCACATGGATCACCTTGCCGGATGCCGTCTCGCATTCAGACACAGGCACGGCCCAGCTCTGGGCCGCAGCGCTCATGAGCATCTGCCGTCCCGCTGCGCCGACTCGCCGCAGCGGTTCCCAATTCAACGGCGTCGCGCGGCTGCCGCCCGCGAATTGCACCCCGTATTTGGCCGGATCGCTGAGCGCCTGTTCGATGCGCACATCGCCCCAGTCGACGTCGAGCTCCTCCGCGATCAACATCGGCAGCATGGTCTTGATGCCCTGACCGATTTCCGGATTTTTGGAAATGATGGTGACGACACCGTCGTTCGATATCTGAACGAAGGCGTTGAGCATGCTTTCAGAGCTCGAGGAATTGGCGCGGGCACTCAAGGTCCGCGGCAGGGAGAAATCGAGCAGCAACCCTCCGCCCACGGCAACGCCGGCACGAAGAAAGGCGCGCCGCGATTCGTCTTTGACTGACTCCATCCGATCCTCGCTGCGCTTCATACGAGCGCGTCGCGGCTGTCGGTGGTCGGCATTCCGGCAGCTTGTTTGATGGCAGCGCGAATCCTTGTGTACGTCGCGCAGCGGCAAATGTTGCCCGACATGGCTTTATCAATATCCATGTCGCTGGGCTTGGGATTCTTCGCCAGCAAAGCGCTGGCAGACATGATTTGCCCTGCCTGGCAATAACCGCATTGGACGACATCGGCCGCCAGCCATGCCTTCTGTACCGCGCGGCCCGTTGGCGTGCTTGCAACCGACTCGATGGTGGTCACTGATGAGGAACCCACCGACGATACGGGCGTCACGCAGGACCGTGCAGCGGCGCCATCCAGATGTACCGTACAAGCCCCGCAAAAGCTCTTGCCGCAGCCGAACTTGGTGCCTTTCATGTCCAACAAGTCGCGCAGCACCCAAAGCAGCGGCATTTGCGGATCGGCCTCGACGTCGTGCGCCTTCCCATTGATCCGAATCGTGTACAGCACTTGATCCCCTCGAGTGAACGGCCGGCAGGCGCGCGTTTATGGCCAGTCAGCGCGCGGATCGAATTGTAAGTCGCGCTTCATTCGCTCGTAAGCTTCTTTGGCCGTGGGTGTTTGCGCCGCGGGCGTCACCAGTTTGATGGTGACGAGCTGGTCGCCGCAGGGGGTACCGGGAAGCCCCCTGGCGCGCAGGCGCAGCTTCTGCCCCGACTGTGCGCCTGCAGGCACCGTCAATTCAACGGTTCCCTTAAGCGTGGGGACGGCGACCTTCGCGCCCAAGGCCGCCTCCCAGGGAGCCAAAGGCAATTCGATCTGAACGTCCTTGCCGACGACATCGTAAAGATGATGCGGGCGCAGCCGAACCCGGAATATCAATGACGCACGGCCGCCCACACCCGGAATGCGCAGCGATTGACCTTCAGTGACGCCCGCGGGGATTTGCACATCGACCTGACGTTGCCGGCCGCTCTCGCTGAGCGTGATACGCCGCTTGGTCCCGGCAAAAGCCTCTTCCACCGTCACATCCAGATGGCCGGCATCAGCATGCCCCGAACCACCGGCACCGATTCCCGACCCACCGAAAAGACTCGAGAAGAAATCGCTGAAACCGTTGAGATCCGAAAAGCGCTGCCCTCCGGAAGACCCATATCGCTGCGACCAATCGGGCGGCGGCCGGAATTGCTGTCCGTTGCGAAAATCGCGGCCCAGCTGGTCGTAGGCAGCGCGTTTATCCGCGTCGCGCAGCACTTCGTAGGCTTCCTGGACCTCCTTGAATTTGTCCTCGGCGTTCTTTTCCTTGCTGACGTCCGGGTGATATTTGCGCGCCAGCTTGCGGTAAGCGCGCTTCACCTCGTCGGCATCGGCGCCGCGGGCTACCCCAAGAATTTCGTAATAATCCCTATATTGCATGCCCCAACTCTGAATGGTGAACTCTTGATTTTACAGACACCTAGGGACCACTGTCCGCGTGGCGGTCAGAATGAAACCACCCCTGCGCGCCCATCGAATGACCTAATGCTTGAAATTCAATAGCAACGTCCCGACCATTAGTGTGCCGCGTTACCATATTGCGGCTATTTTTTCGATCAAAAGCCCCATGAAACGCATTTTCCTCTTCATCGTCACCAACCTTGCCGTCTTGGCGCTGCTCAGCCTGGTGCTGTTCATCGTCGAGAACGTGTTCGGCGTCCATTTGATGCAGGGTGGAACCGGCAGCTTGCTGGTGTTTGCGGCTATTTTTGGCTTTGGCGGCTCGCTCATTTCGTTGGCGCTATCCAAGTGGACCGCCAAGCGCATCATGGGCGTGCGGGTCATCGAGAACCCACAAACCGAATTGGAAAGATGGCTGGCCGGCACCGTCAAGCGGTTGGCCGCTCAAGCCCGCATCGGCATGCCCGAGGTCGGCATATTCGACTCTGAGGAAATGAATGCCTTCGCCACCGGCGCGCGGCGCAATGCGGCCCTGGTGGCGGTCAGCAGCGGACTTCTGCGCAGCATGTCGCGCACGCAGGTCGAGGCGGTACTCGGTCACGAAATCACGCACGTCGCAAACGGTGATATGGTTACCCTCGCGCTTCTGCAAGGTGTGTTAAATACGTTCGTGATCTTTCTCGCACGTATCATCGGCGGCATCGTCGATCGAGCGATCCTCCGCAACGACAGGCAGGACTCAGGCATCGGATTTTTCCTGACCACCATGGTAGCGCAGTTCATATTGGGCATACTCGCGAGCGTCATTGTTTGTTGGTATTCGCGGCGGCGGGAATTTCGCGCCGACCGGGGTGGCGCCGATCTTGCCGGCAGCGGCAACATGATCGATGCGCTGCAAATGCTGAAGCGCAGTCAAGGTCAGCCGATGCCGCCGCAGATGCAGGCCTTCGGCATCAATATCGGCAGCGCGGATGGATTCATGCGGCTGTTCATGAGCCATCCGCCGTTGGATGAGCGGATCGCGGCACTAAAGACTTAGGAGTTGTATGACGCAGGAAAATGAAGTCGGGATCGAGCCCCCCACCGCCGTACGCGTGGGCCATGAGTTCTCGAGGTGGTTCGGCAACAGCGACTTTGCGACCCGGCCGCGTGAAGCGGCACTGATTGAATCGGGGCATCACATCGACTGGGCCCGCGTGCTGCCGTTTCTATTGATGCATGCGGCCTGTCTGGCGGTGATTTGGGTGGGCTTTAGCTGGGTCGCACTGGCGGTAACGATTGCGCTGTATCTGGTGCGCATGTTCGCCATCACGGGTTTCTATCATCGCTATTTTTCGCACCGCTCCTTCAAGACCTCGCGCGTCGGGCAGTTCGTATTCGGCATGCTCGGCGCATCGGCCGTACAGCGCGGCCCCATTTGGTGGGCGGCTCATCATCGGCATCATCACGTGCACTCGGACAAGCCCGAGGATGTGCACTCCCCGGTGCAACACGGTTTCTTTTGGAGCCATATGGGATGGTTCATGTCCCATAAGCACTTCGCGGCGGACCTATCGCGCGTCAAGGATTTGCTCAAATACCCGGAACTGCGGTTCCTGGATCGCTTCGACATCGTGGTTCCGACAGTCCTCGGAGTCAGCGTATTCCTGCTCGGCGTGCTGCTGAAGCATGTTGCGCCGGGACTCCATACCACGGGCTGGCAGATGCTGGTCTGGGGATTCTTCATATCGACCGTGCTGGTTTACCACGGCACATACACCATCAACTCGCTCTCGCACGTGTTCGGCCGACAGCGCTACAAGACCGGCGATGCCAGCCGCAACAACCCGTGGCTTGCGATCATTACGTTGGGCGAGGGCTGGCACAACAATCACCATCACTATCCTGCGTCGGTGCGTCAGGGGTTTTATTGGTGGGAATTCGACGTCACATTTTATTTGCTGAAGCTGATGTCGTTTTTCGGGTTGATCTGGGACTTGAAGCCCGTACCCGCGGCGGTACGCGACGGCGGGGCCAAGCGCGTCAATGCCTCGCCCGCCTAGTTCCACGACGCTTGCGGAACTCAAGACAGCTGTAGGCCCAGGCAATTGGCTCGACTCAGCCGGCGACGTAGCCGCATACCTTACTGATTTTCGGCACCTGTACCGGGGCGCAACGCCTTTGGTGGTGAGGCCCCGAAGCGTCGAAGAAGTCGCAAGAATCCTGAGCATCTGCAATCGCGAGGAAGTCGCCGTGGTGCCCCACGGCGGCAATACCAGCTATTGCGGTGGAGCGACGCCGGACGAGAGCGGCTCACAAATCGTGGTGTCGATGCAGCGCCTGAACCGCGTGCGGCATATCGACGCCGACAATTATTCGATGATCATCGAAGCCGGCTGCACGCTGGCCGGCGCACAAACAGCCGCTCGCGACGCGAATCGCTTGTTTCCCTTGAGCTTGGGATCGGAAGGCACCGCGCAAATCGGCGGCAACTTATCGACCAATGCCGGCGGCACCGCGGTTTTGCGCTACGGGATGATGCGGGATCTGGTGCTGGGCCTGGAAGTGGTGCTGGCGGATGGGCGGGTACTGTCCGCGCTCAAGAGCCTGCGCAAGGACAACACTGGATACGACGTCAAATCCCTGTTCATCGGCGCCGAAGGTACTTTGGGGCTCATCACCGCGGCCTCCTTGAAGCTGTTTCCGCTGCCGGCCGATACGGCAACGGCGCTGGTCGGCATCGACTCGCCGCGCCATGCGCTCGAATTGCTCAACCGGCTGCGCGGCGCCGCGGGCGATCAGGTGACCTCCTTCGAGCTGATGCCGCGGATCGCCGTGCAAATGACGGTGAAGTACGTGACGGGAGTGGCGAACCCCCTCGACTTCGATTGCGCGTGGTACCTGCTCATCGAATTGAGCTCGCCCAATCCGAACCAAAACCTCACCGCTCTCTTGACCACGGAACTCGAGGACGCCGCGGCGGCCGGCACCGTCAAGGATGCCATGCTGGCGTCATCGCTTGCACAGGCACAGGCGATGTGGAAATTGCGCGAATCCGTGCCCGAGGCGCAACGCCGCCACGGCGCGAGCATCAAGCACGACGTGTCCGTTCCGGTGTCCGCGATTCCCATCCTGATCGAGAAAGGCACGGCGTTGGCGAACGAATTGGCGCCCGAGGGAGACGTCGTTTCCTATGGCCATGCCGGCGACGGCAACTTGCATTTCAATTTGAGTCAAAGGCCGGGCGCAGAATTGGCGTCATTCGTCGGCAGGACACACGCCCTCGAGCTCGCCATGTTCGATTTGGTCGAGAGTCTGGGCGGCAGTATCAGCGCCGAGCACGGTATCGGACGGCTCAAGGCCGCGGAATTCGCACGCCGCGCCGATCCGGTGGAATTGAGTGTCATGCACGGCTTGAAACGTGCGCTCGATCCGAACGGCATCATGAATCCGGGCAAGGTTCTGTGCGCAAATTGACCGTGCCGGTTCGCACGGCGCGTTTGAATCTGCGCGAATTCCTCGCCACGGACTTAGCTGCCGTTCACGCCTATTCATCGGATCCGCGGGTCACCCGTTATCTTTTTTTCGGTCCGCGCGACGAAGAGAGCACCGCCGAATATCTGGAGGAACTGCTGGCTTCGCAGCGCGAACTGCCGCGCACGCGATTTGAACTCGCCGTGGAGGAAATCGCGACCGGACGGCTGATCGGCGCCTGCGATTTGTCCTTGATCGAGGCCAAGGTCGTGGACCTGGGCTACATGCTCGGTGCAGAGCAGTGGGGCAACGGTTACGCGACCGAAATCGCCCTGGCCTTGGTCGCTGCGGCGTTTTCCGAGCTACGAGCCGAACGGGTGATATCCACCGTCGATGTCAACAACGGCGCATCGATTCGGGTGCTCGAGAAAATCGGCATGCGATGGGAAGCGGTATACCGCAAGCACCGGCGGGCGAAAAATCGCTGGTGGGACTGCCATCTGTTCACACTGCCGCGTGAGGTGTGGGAAGCCTCGACGACAACTCTCAAGGATCGCTAACGATCGCGTCCTATCGATCGCGTCCTATCGATCCGCTTCGTCTTTGGCAGACTGCTCACGTGCGCGATTTGCGGCACGTTTCAATACGTCTTCGCTCGGCATTCCCGTGCGCCGGGTGCTGCGCAGGGTCAGCAGGCCCCCCACCAACACGGCGATGACCACAATGATGATGACGAGGGCTCTGAGCATCAGGGCATGACTCGGATGAGGCCTTCCTGCGAGACACTGGCGACCAAGCGGCCGTCGCGCGCGAACACGTTGCCGCGCGTAAAGCCGCGGGCTCCGGACGCGCTGGGGCTGTCCATGGCGTACAGCAGCCAATCATCGACTCTAACGCTGCGGTGAAACCACATCGCATGGTCGATGCTCGCGATCACCAATTTATCTCTGGTCATGGAAAGTCCATGGGGCTTGAGCGCCGTATCGAGCAATTGAAAGTCTGAAGCATATGCCAAAAGACAGCGGTGCAGGGCTTCGTCATCGGGGAGCGAATCGACGGCCCGGATCCAGACATACTTGAGCGGCGGCGCCTTCGCCACCCGCGCGAAGCTCGGCGGCTCGACCGGCTTGAATTCAAAGGGACGCTTCTGATCCAACATCTTCAGCAGCACGGGGGGCAAATCCGGCATTCCGGCGAGGTAGTGCTCGAGGTTGGGCAGGGCTTCGGGCTGCGGCACGTCGGGCATGGCAAACTGGTGATCCAAGCCGGTCTCGGGAATTTGAAAGGAGGCCGACATGTTGAATATCTGCTGCCCGTGCTGAATGGCGACCACCCGCCGCATCGCGAAATGTTTGCCGTCCCAGGCCCGATCCACCTCGTAGACGATGGGGGAATTGAAGTCACCGCGGCGCAGGAAATAGGCGTGCAGCGAGTGCACTGCGCGATGCTCCACCGTCGACGTGGCGGCGACCAGCGCCTGGCCCAACACCTGACCGCCGAAAACTTGCGGACTGCCGATGTCGCGGCTCTGTCCGCGAAACAAATTGATCTCGAGGCGCTCGAGCGTCATCACCTTGATCAAATCTTCGAGCAACTGATTCATCCAGGAGCCTGCCCTAGGCCGAATCGGCGCCGGCGACGCCCAGCCGCTTCTGCATGATGGGGCTGGTGGTGGTGTACTGCAGGAATTGGCGCTTTTCGGGGAACAAGTGATGTTGGATCGCAAAGGCCGCCAGCGCGGCTTCGTGAAAGCCGCTCAGGATGAGTTTTTTCTTCCCCGGATAGGTGTTGATGTCGCCGATGGCAAAGATTCCCGGCACGCTGGTCTGATATTTTTCGGTGTCGACCTTGAGCGCTTTTTTCTCGAGTTCCAGCCCCCACTCGGCAATGGGTCCAAGCTTTGGATGCAGGCCGAAGAAGGCAAACACGTGGTCCACCGGGACGTTGCGCGTTTGCCCATCGGCGGTCTGCACGTCGAGGCCGGTTAATTTGTCGTTGTCCTTATGGATCGCGACGGCGTGGCCCTCCAGCAACTGCATCTTCCCTGCCGCCACCAAGTCCCGCATTCGTGCAACCGTAGCAGGCGCCGCGCGAAAATCCGCGCGACGATGCACCAAGGTCAACGAGCGGGCCTTGTCGCAAAACGCCACCGTCCAATCCAGCGCCGAATCTCCGCCGCCGCAAATAACCAGGTCCCGGTCAAAAAAATCGCCCGCCGATTTGACGCGATAATGGACGTTGTTGCCCTCGAACTGTTCAATCCCCGGAATGCTCAAACGCCGCGGCTGGAAGGAACCGACCCCCGCGGCAATGACCACCGCACCTGTCGTGAGGCGGGTGCCGGTGGAGGTGGCGACATGGAACTTGCCGTTATCCAGCACGCGCAGTTCGGTCACTTCCTGGCCCAGGTGGAACGTCGCATTGAACGGCTTGACCTGCTCCAGCAGCCGATCGATCAACTCCTGAGCGCCGCACTGGGGCAGCGCAGGAATGTCGTAGATCGGCTTGTCGGGATAGAGCTCGGTGCACTGCCCGCCGGGAAGGCTCAGCGAGTCGATGATGTGCGTACTGATGCCAAGGAGGCCCAGTTCGAAGATTTGAAACAGTCCTACGGGACCGGCGCCGATGATTACCGTTTCGACATATTGCTCCGACATGTAAAGCGTCATTCCTCATCAGAATCGGGTCGCGGATTGTAGCTGAATGGCTCGGCTGACAGTGGGCCGCCGGCTGCGACGCCGATGCAGCGGCACTTCAGGATCTTTAACGCCGAATGCCAAGCAACCAGATTCGATCCAGACGGTACTTATGTACGAGACCGGATCCTGAACTCGCGCGGCCGCCCGCGGAAACGGATCCATCAGCGTATGTCGTTGTTTGGTAAGTAAATACGGGCCAGCCTGAAGGACAGAGGGATGATGCACGCACAAGTTACCCCGCATTCTGACGAACACTTGGATTCTCACGAGGACGGCGCGCGGGACTCAACCCGGCCCATCCGCGCCTTAAATCGCGGACTGGAAGTGCTGACCGAGTTGAATCGCCTGGAACGCGCGGCCATCAATACCTTGGCCGCCGCCGTGGCGCTGCCTCGCACCACGACCTACCGTATTTTGGAAACCTTGCGCCTTGCCGGGTACGTTGCGCGCGATGCGCACGACGACTGCTACCGGCCCACGATTATGGTGCGCGCCCTCTCGGACGGCTTCGATGACGAGGCGCTGGTCGCACACATCGCCAAACCGCTGCTCGCCACCCTCGGTACGCAAATTGTTTGGCCCGTGGCGATTGCGACGCCGTCCGGTTCGACCATGATGATCCGCGAAACCACGGATCGCCAAAGTCCCCTTGCATTGGAACAGTACAGTGCCGGCGTCCGGGTGCCCATGCTGGGCTCAGCCGCGGGACGTGCGTATCTGGCATTCTGCTCGACGCAGCAGCGCGATGCGATGCTCGAATTACTCGCGCGCTCCTCGCTGCCGGAGGATCGCTTGGCGCGCAATCGGGCCGAGGTCGAGCGATTGCTCACCGAAACGCGAACACAGGGCTTCGGCATGGCGCATCGCGCGCGGCGCGTCTCGGAGGAAACCAGCCTCGCCATTCCGGTTCGCGCCAAGGACCGAATTCTCGCCACCGTCACGGTGCGGTATGCGGCCACCGCGGTGCCGCTGCGAACTGCGTTGGAACAATTCCTGCCGAAGATGCGCGAAGTCGCTCAGAAGATCGAGAATCAATTCGTCTAGACATCGGAACCGTGAATTTGACCGGTTCGCATATGGCCTGGGGGGATAGGAAGCCTCAAGGGAACGAAGAAACAGTTCCCTTGAGGCTTCCTATCCCCCTAGGCCTTTCGCGCCGGACCGCCCAACATCACGGTGCAGGACGAGTTTCGAATGGCCATCCTCGGTCGTCTGGCCTCATTCGCGCTCGTCGGTCGGAAAATCGGGTGTGGTCCAACACCCGCCCGTAGCATCGGCATGTGATGTTGATCGGTTCGAGCATTCGTCAGGAAGTGTAAGAAGCCTCAAGGGAGCTGCTTCTTCGTTCCCTTGAGGCTCCTTACACTTCCTGGTTCACTTTCTCAGCACGTTGCGCACGCCGCCTGATATCAGCGCAGTCACATCCAGCAGGGCACCCGCCATGGCGAGGCCGTCCGGTGCGGCCAGGTATCGAGGACGCCAAACCGGATCGAATTTCTCCTTGAATTTGCGCAAGCCCTCGAAGTTGTAAAAAGTCTCTCCATAGCGCTGCACCATGCGTCCAAGCTTGTGCCACGCCGGCGCCAGCGCGTGCTCCTCCAACCCCGACAGCGGCGCCATCCCCAAATTGAACCAGCGGAAGCCCTGCGCGTGGCCCCACAGCATGCATTCGATCAGCATGAAGTCCACGACGCCCTTGGGCGCGGCGGAATTGTAGCGCATGAGATCCACCGACAATTCGGTTGAACCACCCCGCCAAAGATTCGCGAATGCGACCACGGCGCCGTGGTGTCGAACCACGCCGACGTCGAAGTGTGCGATATAGCGTTCGTCGAAGAACCCTAAGGAAAAACGCTTCTCGGCGGCATTCTTTTCCGCGAGCCACGCATCCGAGACCGCGCGCAACTCCGGCAGAATCGCAGGCACGCCACTACGCGCGATCATTTCAAAAGTTGCGCCGTCGCGCCCCGCGCGTCGGTGGGTCTGGCGCAGATCCGACCGCGCCGCGCCTTCCAGCGAAAATGTTTCGAGCGGCACGCGCGCCTCTTCGCCCAGCTTGCTCAAGGTCAAGCCCAAATCGATGTACAAAGGCAGCCGTTCCGGCGTCACCTGGTAGAACACCGGCGAGACCGCCATGCCGTCGCAATCCTCCACAAATTCCCAGGCCAGGGCATCGCCGAGTTCGGCGGGTCCGATGGGATCGCCCATCGCCACCCAACTGCTGCCCGATGACTGAAACATGATGCATGCCGTACGGTCTTTATTGAACAGCAGATTCTTATCGCCGAGCAGAGCAAGGTTCGCGGTCGTGTCCCCGCCCTTCTCGACTAACTCTGCGACGCGCTCCAGATCCGCTTCTCGCGGCGCCGAAAACCGCGGCGGCGCGGGCCGCAGCACGCGCCACAAGCCGTACGCGGCCGCAATGATGACGGCAAGCAGCGAGGCGCGGAGGCTGCGGGGGGCCGAAGCCTGGAAGGCAAACTGCCACCATAGTTCGTTATCGTAGGGTAGATGCCGATAGGCGAAAATGACCAGCCACCCGGCGGTGAACAACACCAAGAAAAAAGCCACGATCCACGCGCTGGAATAATGCTGCTCGATGAGCGAGGCACGGCGCCGAAAGCGCGTGCGTGCCGACGTCAGAAGGATGACCACCACTGCCAAAACGCTTGCCTCTTCGTAGTCGAAGCCCTTGAGCAGTGACAACAAGATGCCGGCGCACAACAACCAAATGGTGATCCACCATGCTGTGTGCAGCCGCCGGTACAGTCCATGGGCGATGATCAGCAACCCCACGCCCACCACGCTGCCCAGCAGGTGCGACAGCTCCAGCACCGACAGCGGCACAAAATTTCGCAGCGACGACAAGCGGCTGCCGAGGCCAGGAGTGGCACCGGAGAAAAGCAGCACTGCACCGGCCAGAAATACCCCGATGGCGATGGCCTGGGGTGTCACCGCAGTCAAAAAAGTCCGCACCAGCCGCGCCCAGCGCACCACCGGCGCCCGATGGATCCAGAGTTCGTGAGCACCCAACAGCAGGAGCGCCAGGCCGAAGGGCGCGAAATAATAGATGGCGCGGTAGGCCACCAGCGCACCCAACAGACGATCCTTGGGCACCGCGGGCAACAGCAATAGCAGAACGAATTCGAACACGCCGATGCCGCCGGGAACATTGCTGATCGCGCCCGCCGCAAGAGCAATGAGGTATACGCCCGCAAAAGCAAAGAAACTGATCGAGGCTTCGCGCGGCAGCAGCACGAACAGCACGCTGGAGGCGAACAGCATGTCGACAGAGCTGATGCCGATTTGCGCGAAGGCAACTTTCGGTTTCGGCACGGGAATTTCAAAACGGCGGAAACGCAATGGCGCATGGCGCGTGCACACCAGCCAGAGGTAGCCGGCGACGCCGCTCAGCAGCGCAACGCCGGCGGCAATGGCCAGCCACGCATGCACATGCAGTATGGAGCCGGACATTCCGGCGTTCGACAGCAGTGAGAGGCCGAGCAGCACACTTGCCCCGAGGAAAAAGGTCAGCGTGCCGAATGCGATGATGGTGGCGATCTGTTTGCCGCTCAGGCCCAGCGCCGTGTAGGCGCGATAGCGAACCGCACCGCCGCTCAAGGAATTCAGTCCGACGTTGTGGCCGATGGCATAGCCCATGAACGAGATGAGGGCGACGCGAGGATAGGGCACCTTGGCCCCGGCGAAATGAACCGCGAGCGCGTCATACAGGGTCAGGCAGCCGTAGCCCGCGCACGTGAAAATTGCCGCGCGCAGCAATTTTGCATTCGAGATCGCGTGGACGCGCAGCAGAATGTCTCGCCAATGATATTGGCCGAGCAGGTGATGCAGCACAAACACCGCCACGCCCAAAAGAGCGACACCTAAGAGGGTGCTCCAAATAGATACCTTGGGTGCTGCGATCGGGTGTGCCAAGCCCTGTATCGTATCAGCCTCCATAGCCACGCTGAAAACTGCTAGGGTTGGCTCTTTCGAATCGATCGTAAGGGGTATGTATTCATGAGTTCCGCCAACGAGAGCCGACAGGCAACCATGGACTCGACGCAAGTCTATCGGGAGGAAACGTTTACCGATCGGAAGGTCGGCACCATCCGCAGATTGACACCTGTCACTGCGGACGGCGCAGCGGATGACAAGCGGCCTGTGATATTCGTAGGGCAGGCGCAAGTCATGACGCCGATGGGCGGCGTCCCCATCAGTTTCGAACTCGATGCCACCACGTTGAGTGCCGCCATTGAAAAATTTGGCGCCACCGCCGAGCAAGCGGTCCAACAAACCATGCGGGAACTTCAGGAAATGCGTCGCGAGCAAGCCTCCTCTCTGGTAATCCCCGACGCCGCAGGTGCCTCGCTTCCCAACCCCAACGATCTGCTTAGGGGAGGTCGCCCGCGCCGCTAGGAGCCTGTCCGAGTAATGGGCATCGTCACGAGGGCGGCCCACGGCGAGCAGATTTCTGCGATCGTTTCGCGAGCATAGTGGGTACTATGT
>JALYIH010000126.1 GCA_030775865.1 Pseudomonadota bacterium
ATTCCCGGCTGGAACGCCATCGACGTCGGCCATCAGCCGCTCGTAGCGATTCATCTGCGCAAAGGCATCACCGATGGTCTCGCAAGCCAAACCAAGCAAACCAACGATGGACATCTCTGCGATTTCGAACGCTTCTCCGAAGTGCAGCGCAAGCGCGGGATCGTTGCACAACTCCTGGCCCCGGTCATACGGAGTCCAAATGTACCTGCCGGACACCGGTCATTCGATCGGAACTGGCAGCAGCCTGGAAAATCTCACGTAGTTTCTGTGCAAGACTGATAGATTCGCGTACGAATCTAGTGCCGCACAAAAATCCCTTCCATTGCAACTGCGGAGGATCACGGCCATGCATTTTCTTCCAAGACTGGCGCTTTCGATCACGGCTTGTCTTGTGTTCGGAATGGCGCGAGCGGACACCTCACCGCCCAAGACGTTTAACGTATGGGTTTTCGCCGACGCGCATGTAGGGACCGATAAAGCGAACGGGCGCGATAGCTTGGCCACGGCGCTCCAGCAATCCGAAGGCAGATTGGGCTTCGCATGGGATATTGCATTGGACCTAGGCGATGTATCGGGTGCCCAGGGGACACCGAAGGACGATGAGGGGAAAGAGCTTGTGCGGCAATTCGGCGTACTTCAGCGACATCGTCGTGAACAGATCTACGATTTATCGGGCAATCACGACCGCAGCGGCCTTGACGAACCACAGGCGTGGTGGTGGCGCAAGTGGGTCGACCCCACGGGAGAGCACACTGAATATTCTGGCGTGGATCCCAAACGTCGACCCTTTCCAGTCGAAGGAACGTGGGAGAGGTATTCTGTTAGGGTCGGCAATCTGCTTTTCCTGATGATGAGCGACATTAATGAACCGTCGCAAAAAATAGGTCGCGGTACGCTCGGCGGAAACCCTGGCGGCGTAGTGAGTGGCGAGACGTTTCGCTGGTGGCAGCGCATGGTCCAAGATAACCCTACATCGATCATCGTCAGTGCGCATCACTATGTTCTGAAGGATACGACTGTCGCGTCCGGGTTATGGGAAGGTATGCAGCGCAGCGAGGACGGCACGTGGAAGCCCCGGTACCACGGTTATTTTCCGCAGGGCACGCCGCAAGGCGCCTCATTCCTATACTGGGTGGACAGTAAGCCAGATTTGGGCGCGTTCGAGCATTTCCTGGCAGAGGCGCCGGGACGCGTCGACTTGTGGCTGGGCGCGCACACGCACACCGTCCCGGACGACACTTTCGGCGGCAAGTCGCACATCGAACGGCGCTGGGGTACGACGTTTATCAATGCAGCCGGCCTGACGCTTTACCACACTGTGCCCGGCACCGGAGTGCCACGGAGCTGGCTGCTGACGTTTACGGAAGGTAGTGATGCTGTGAGCGCACATTGTTATTTGCACAGCAATGACTACGCACCGCAGGGGTGGTACCAAAAGAATGATCGCACCATCAAACTATCGAAGCCCTTCAGGATGCCTTCCGGCCCGTCCTGAAAGGTCATCGGCTCAGCAGTCAACTTGCATGGCGGATCGGATGTCCCGCAAGCCGCCGTTCACGACGGTCAGCAGTGGGTCGAGAGGGTGAATTCGACGACATCAAACCGCGCTAATTTGCACGAATCATTAAATACCCCCTTACGGCACCATGCGAATCCTCTGCGGCCGAATTGGCCCAACCGATCCGTGCCTTGCGAAATACGCCGCCAGGGCATCCACGTCGATCGGACCCGTCACCCGATCGGACCCGCTCTTTAATACATATATCTGGCCGCCGCCGTCCGCGAGGAAGCTGTTCGCGGTGACGCGATACGTCGCTGTCGGGTTCATTGTCACCCCACGCAGCTTGATGCTGCCGGCGTCGACCTTCCTGCACGCCGCGCCCGCCTGACTCCATGTATAGCTGAAGCCCTCCGATACTTGCAGTAATTGGTCGGAGGTTCGCGCCTCTTCGGCGCCCGGAGCGCCCAGCGCGCACCCTTTGAACTGCTCCTCCAGTGCCGTCTTGATCTGCGCGCCGCTGAGGGTCATCGTCACCAGTGAGTTCCCAAACGGCTGCGCCGTGTACAGTTCGCCCAACGTCACTGCGCCGTCCCGGCTACCCGGAGCCGCTTTAAAGGGCAATCCGGCGCGAATTCCCCCGTCGTTCATGAACGCGATCTGCGCCCCGCCCGCGCTCGCGGCGCTGGTTGCCTCGAGCTGCGCATCGGCGATCAGTTCGCCCATCGCGCTTTCGCCGCTATCGCTCGTCGTCTCTGTGATCTCCTCGGTCACCGATCCAACCACACGGTCCACCGTCGGCGCCGTCAACGCGGCATATCGTTCCACAATGTGCTGGACCGCGGGGTCCGGCGTGATCTTGGGGTTGGTCCTGTCCACCACTATGTTGTGCGCGCTGTCCGCGGTAATCTTCCCAGTCTTCGTATCGATGGTGACGTCGATCTGCGTGAGCAGTCGACCGTAGGAGGACGCACTAATCACCAGAGCCGGGTGCCCCGAGCGCGTCGGGACCCGGCAGTTGTAAGCCTGGTGGGTGTGCGCGGAGATCACCAGGCTCACGGCATCGTCGAGCTTGCTCACAATCGCCTTGATCGGAGTTCCGTCCAGGCCTCCCGCGCAGCTGTTGATGTCGAACTTCTTTCCAGTCTGCGAGCCACCCTGGTGGATCAGCACCACGAAGCTCCCGACCCCCTGGGTCTGCAGCTCCCGCACGGTCGTATTGATCGTGCTCGCTTCGTCGGCAAACCGCAGTCCAGCCACACCAGCGGCGGTTACAACGCTCGGAGTGTCCTTCAGCGTCAATCCGATAAATGCGACTTTGACGCCGTGATACGTCTTCAGGGCGTACGCAGGAAAGATCGTCTCGCCCGTAGAGGTGTCGAACACGTTCGCCGCAAGATACTGGAACTTTGCGCCCTCAAACGGAACCGGCGTTCCCTCCGTCGCGCCTGGGCAGGTATTCGCATCAATTGTGGAACAACCGCCGTGCTGTAACCGCAAGAGCTCCTTCTTGCCTTTGTCGAATTCGTGGTTGCCCACCGCGTTGATCTGCAGCCCCAGCCGGTTCATCGCCTCGATGGTGCCCTCGTCATGAAACAGGCCGGAGATCAGTGGACTGGCTCCCGTCAGATCGCCCGCGGACACCACAACATTGTCGGGGTTCTGGGCCCTTAGATAAGCAACGTATCCTGCAAGATAATCTACCCCGCCCGCCGGCACCGCGGGCGATTGAGCATCCGCTCGGAACCTGCCCGGCGATTGAAGGTTCCCATGGAAATCGTTCAGTGCAATGATCCGCAGTTGAAACGTTTCGGCGCGCGCCGCGCTCATCGCAAGAAGGCTGAATAGGATCGCGTGAACCGGCCGACGCAACTGCATTGTCCGCCTCTTCAAATGTTTTCCCGGACGAACTTGCCGCCTTGATAGCTTACACCGCCGCCGATGATGAGGGTGGAGCGTGCGCTCACGGAACATCGGACAAGGAAGCCTGGTCAAGGTGCGCTCGCAAGCCAACAACTGTGGGCACACCCGTCGCAGTTTCGAGAGAGCTTTGCGGGCGAAGTCCCAATGAATTGCTCCGGTGTCCCGTCCCAAGGCGCGACGAAGTTTCTGCGACATCACTCCCAAGTCGAGTTCAGCCGTCTGCCCTTCGCCGTCCATGGGTGGATGCACCTCCATGAGCAGATTGCCGTCAACGTAGGCGATCTTGACCGGCTCGTTGATCAACCACACCTTGGTACCGATCGAAATTGAGGCAAAGAGATCGGCTACATCTTCAGGGTACATCCGAATGCATCCATGGGTAACGGCCAGTCCCACGGCCACCGAGTTGTTGGCTGCTCGGAAGCGCCTGGTCGCATCCGGCAACTCCGTGTCGAGTCCAGGCATTGATCACATCAGGCAGCGGACGGCCAATTTGAGACGGTCGAGTTCCCAAAAAGCCTCCCTGCAAGCCGTCATTCGCGGCGCGTTAGTATGTCGGCACAAAGCGAAATTCTCCGGGGTTGGGCTTTGGCGCTGCCCTTTTTTCGACTCTGCATTAACGGCTGTTAACAATCCGGAAAGGCATTTAAGCCTAGAGAGGACTATCGTCGCAAGAAGGCACTCGCGACTCTTGGAACTACCAAGTCGGGGAGGACGAATGAGAAGACTGCTTGGATGCCTATGTGGTTTGCCTGCCGCAGTCATCGTGCTGGCAAGTGTTTCCATCCCCGCCAGTGCAGACTCGCTTGATCAGGTCACCGTCCAAGCGCAGCGCGAGACATTGCGAAAGCAAGTTGATCAATTCTTCCATTCAGCAATGCTTAAGCCCCCGTTCGACGAGTCGTTGTTGCGCTGGGAGGACGCGGTTTGTCCCATGGTCGTCGGAATGATCCGACCGGCCGGAGAGTTTGTGTTGAGGCGCCTTTCTGAATTGGCTCGGGCATCAGGTGTGCCACTGGCCAAGGAAAATTGTAAACACCCCAACCTTTTCATCATTGTGGCCGCAAATCCAGAGGCTTTTCTAAAACTATGGTGGCGACATCAGCCGAGAATGTACAACACAGGGTATGGTATTTATCCCGTAAGAAGATTTATTGAGAAGTCGCGTCCCATCCGGGTCTGGTACAACGTTGGAGCAGTTAATACCTCAAATGAGAAGATCTCCGGGTTACTGGCCGCGAGTGTGGATGCAGGGCTGGGTACGGTGGACTACCCAATTGTTCGAGAGCCTTCTTCAGGCGGCAGTTATCACTTAATGTTTCCCGTAGAGCGCAATATCGGCAGCGCAATAGTTGTAATCGATCCCGCACAAGTGGCCCAACTAAATATTGGGCAATTTTCGGATTACATCGCAATGGTTAGCTTCGCGGAAATTAACCAGGATGCGAACTTAAGCGCAAATTCCACGATCCTTAATCTGTTCGCAACTCTCGACGCCACAGTTCCAGTGGAAATAACTCGTTGGGACAAAGCGTTGCTGCGGGCATTATATTCGTCGGACCATGGGGCTCGAGTCCAAGTGTCTCAGATGGAAACGAGGGCAATAGATTTCCTGGAATCGAGACCGCCCCGCTAGAGTTTTTATTTCCTTGCTCGGAAGCGGCCCCTCGCGAGCGTCAGCAACGGGTCGAGAGTTCTCATTCGCGCGTCGGCAGCCCTCGACGGGCTCAGAGCGGCCAAGAGCGGCAATCCGACCGCCCGATCTGCCTTCCGGTTTGCAGTCGTTCGCAACCTTAGTAATGGGCCACGTTTCTGTCGCGAATGTCCCTAGTGCAGGTTGAAGGTCTTACGCGGCCAATGCAGGTACGTTTTGACCACTTCCGACATCAAGCGCAGACTGCGGGAAAACGTGGCTGAGTTTACTCAAGGAGAAGACCATGAAACTTAAAGCACTAGGGATTGGCCTGACGGTGACGCTCGCGATGGTTAGCCCAACTGCGGCGATCGCCGCCGGACCTGACGTAGTGATCGGCGATGTCGATGACATGTCGGGAGCGTTATCAGACAACCTCGGCATGGGCGGAGTCGAAGCCATCAAGATGGCCATCGCGGACTTCGGCGGCACCGTGCTCGGCCGCAGGATTGTGGTGGTATACGCGGACCACCAGAACAAGCCCGATATTGCCGTCTCTAAAGCCCGCGAGTGGGCCGATCAGAATGGCCTGAATATGCTCTTTGGCGGAACCAACACGGGGGCCGCCATTGCTATATCAAAAGCCATGCCAGCGAAGAAGGTGCCCCTCTTCATCACAGGAGCCTCTGGCGCATCGCTGACCAACGAAGACTGCACGGCCTACACTGTCCACTACGTGTACAACACCACAGCACTTGCAAACGGCACCGCCGCCACGGTCGTCAAGAACGGTGGCAATTCCTGGTTCTACTTGACTGCCGATTACGCCTTCGGCACCCAGCTGCAGAACGCCGCCTCCAAGGTGGTCGAGTCCAGCGGCGGCAAGAATGTGGGCGCCGTGCGCGTGCCGCTCCAAACCTCCGACTTCTCCTCGTTTGTACTGCAGGCACAATCCTCCGGCGCCCAAGTTTTGGGACTTGCGAACGCCGGCACCGATTTCATCAACTCGCTCAAGGCTGCCCACGAATTCGGCCTCACCAAGACAATGAAGCCGGTTGGCCTCGTGGTTTTTATCCCCAACATCCACTCACTGGGCTTGGATGTGGCGCAGGGTCTCACCATCACCACCGCCTGGTACTGGGACTTGAACGATGAAACACGCGCCTTCAGCAAGCGCTATCAGGAGAGGACCCAGAAGCCCCCGACAATGGCCCAGGCAGGGACCTATTCCGCAACGAGGACCTACCTCAACGCCGTCAAGGCCGCCGGAACCACGGACGCCGATAAGGTTATGGCGGAATTGAAGAAAACGAAGATCAACGACATGTTTGCTAAGGGCGGCTACATCCGCACCGACGGCCTGATGATCCATAGCATGTATGTAATGCAGGTGAAGTCCCCGCAGGAATCCAAATACCCCTGGGACTACTACAAGGTGGTCAAGGTCATGAGCGGCGAGGAAGCCTTCGGCCCGATAACTGGGCTTTGTCCGCTCGCGCCGAAATAGCCAGCCGTCAGCGCCGCGTTTCACCCCCCCGAATGCTTCATTCTAAATGTCCATGCTTTTACTTGCCCAATAGCGGACGGTTGCCACCGGCAGCAAGGGGTCCGACACCGGTCCCCTGGTGTCCTCGAAAGCGGACATACGCACGGCTTGGCAAATCGTAGCTCGTAGACGACTATTGAAGAACAGCAAGAGAAATGGTCTGTTCCCAGTGCCCAGATTCATCACTTATGGCGCACCATTACCAAAGTTAGCCGCGCTGTTGTTGGGTGCTGTGCTATTCACTTCACCGAATTCCATGACTCGAAGTACCAAGTGATTTCCCTATGCGGCGTATTACAAGGTTGATGACGATGTGTGCGTCGTCTTTCGTGTGCTCGATTGCAGACAGGAGCCGGAGAAGACCGCGGAAGCTTTGAAGTAGGAGTGCCGCGCGGCACGCTCGTCATGTGTGCAATTGAACTGTGTACGCGCGTGGACTGGAACTAATTCACAACGGCTGCCGTAGTGCCCTGGGCTGGGTGCGCACGTCCCTGTGCGCGTGGCCTTTCGGAACCCTACTGGTTGTCGAACACAAGCGTCTCGTCGCCCTTGGCGCCGCTCAGCTGCATACCCGTGTTGTGTACCGTCAGCGTTTTGCCGTCGGCTGATACGACACGATGGACGTGGCCAACGACCTTGCCATCCTTCTTGAGATCAAAATCCCAAGTGTTTGCATCGATCTTCTTCGCGAGCGTCGTATCCGCGGGGCCGGCAGTGGCCTGCTTTTCCTCCTTGCCGTCGCGGTACTGCACCCGGTTCGACATCTCCTTGCCATCTGCGCCTGTCAGCTTCTGGTCGAGCGTGTACAGCCCGTTGGCTTCGGTATAGACACGGGTCCCGGCCGTCAGCACTGCACCCGCGCTGAACTTCGATTTCGCGACATTGAGCTTCCATGTACCCACGACCGGGTCTGCGGCGAAGCTAGGGCTGGCGAAGAACACCGCTGCGAGCACGATGAGTGAGAGAGCCTTCTTCATGTTATCCCCCTTGAGTGGTGGCGGTTTGGATTTTTGTTGCAACGCGCTCGGGTGCGAACCTGAGCGAGCATCCGAGGATGCTCGCGCGCGTTCCGAAGATCAAGAACGGGGCCCAACCCCAATTAGGCTCGAGAGACGGCGGCCCTTTGCCCGTTGAATTGCTCCATATCATCACGCCAATCAGGGTCGATTTACGGAGCCGGGAGGGTTGATCGAGAGAGTTACGCTGCGCTCCACACCGTTGCGCAATAGACGCAGTTCGACGCTTTGACCGACGCGCAGCAGTGCGAGCCCGTTGCGCAGTTGCGTGGCGCTCTCGAGCGAGACGCCGTTCATCGAGACCGCCACGTCACCGACTTTGATGCCCGCGCGATCGGCCGCAGAGCCCGGCGCCACCTCTGAGATCTCGACACCGCGCGCATTGACGAGCTGTAGGGACTCGGCCACTTCCGGTGTCACGTCGCGCAACTTGATGCCCACAATTCCGCGCTTCACCTCGCCATAAGTGATGAGCTGGCCCATGACAGCCTTGACCATGTTGACTGGGATGGCGAAGCCGATGCCGATATTGCCGCCGTCCTTGGACAGGATCGCGGAGTTGATGCCAATCAATTCACCATTCAAGTTCACCAGCGCCCCGCCGGAATTGCCGGGATTGATCGAGGCGTCTGTTTGAATGAAATCCTCGTAGCCGTGCGGATGAATTCCGGTGCGGCCGAGCGCGCTGACGATACCGGCCGTCACGGTGTGCTTCAGTCCGAATGGATTGCCAATGGCGACGACCCAATCGCCTACCTCGAGGTGCGATGAGTCGCCGAGCAGCATCTCCGTCAAATGCGGTTCGGCAGCCTTGAGCACCGCGATGTCCGTGCCCTCATCGCTGCCGACCACCTTCGCTTGAAAGTGCCGGTTATCGAGCAGCGTCACCGTGATCTCGCTGGCATTCTCGATGACGTGGCGGTTGGTGACGATGTACCCGTTCTTGGCGTCCACAATCACGCCCGACCCGGCGCTCTGGAACTGACGGCGACGCACCGCTCCGCCCTCGGGCAAGTTAAAGAATCGACGAAAGTAAGGATCTTCGCGCAGGGGATTCCCAGCCACCCGCTCGGTCAACGTACCGCGGGTTGCAATGTTGACCACCGCGGGTGAGGTCGCTTTGATGACCGGTGCGAGCGACGGCAGTGCAACGCCGACAGCGGCGGCCGCCCCAAGGCCGGGCATGAGCATCGAGATCATGAAGGCCATGAACAGCGCTCTGACCAGCTTATAGCTTTTCACAAATTGGACTCCCCGACGGCAAAGCAACATCTTAAAGGCACCTATCTCGAGAGGGCGAGCGACCAATACGTTGCATTGACTCATGCGAGTTCTACAATGGCAATCCTCTGACCAATACCACCCCTAGGAAGGAGATGATCATGGCAACCAAGCCAATTCCCGACGGTTATCATTCGGTCACTCCCTATCTCATCGTCAATGGAGCTGCCAATGCCATCGATTTTTACAAACGTGCGTTCGGAGCCGTCGAACTGATGCGCATGCCGAGGCCCGATGGAAAAATCGGGCACGCAGAGATACGGATTGGCGACTCGGCAATCATGCTTGCAGACGAGCATCCTGAGATGGGCTACCGCAGCCCGCAATCGCTTGGCGGAGCCGGCGTTAGTCTGATGGTGTACGTCGAGCGAGTGGACGACGTCTTCAGACGAGCAGTCGCAGGCGGAGCAAAGGAACTGCAACCCATCAAGGACCAGTTCTACGGAGATCGATCGGGAACGTTGCAAGATCCGTTTGGCCACACATGGACCGTCGCGACCCACGTCGAGGACGTTCCGCCCGAGGAGATGCGCCGCCGCGCCGAGAAATTCATGCACAGCGCAAACGCATGAGGCATACCGTCGCCGACCACATTCAAATCTGATCGAAGGCACCCATTAATCGGCTTGACCACCCGCTTGGCGGAAGGCCTCATATAGCAATACGGAAACTGGGCAAAGGTTCGAACCGCCCGGATCCCGGGTGACTGCTTGGATGATTTTATTGCTGACAAGCTCCGAGCGGTAACGGGCCAGTGCAAATTCCCTGAATCAATCGTGGGCCCCCTGAGTCGCTAGTTTGCCTTCAAAGTTGCAGTTATCTTCAGAGTCACCGGGTCGAATACGGCGAGAAGGGGATGACCCCTTCCCGTAAGAGGCATCGTGATCAACTGGTCATCGGGCAGCCCGGCTGCTTTCATCCGTTCCTTGAGCCTCGTTTTCTCACTTTTCGCAAAATAGGCTACATCGTCTACTTTTTTCAGCTGGCCCCGAAGCGACGGCAAGCCGTCTTCCCAGGGCTTGAAATACTTGGGCATCGATATGACATCGTCGCCGCCAGTCACTGCGGATGCCACGATTTTCTCGCTTTCTTCCGCATTTTGCGGCAGGGGAGCCCAAATCCAGCGCGGCAGGCTGTACCAATGTGGGGCAAGCCCAGGATTTTGTCGGCGGCCGGTCTCGGCTTCTGCCGGGTCGATATCGTACGCTTGCACCAGCTGCAAAACGCTCTCGGAGAAAGCGTAGTAGAGCGGTCGCCCACTCCACAGCGACACGGAACCATAAATCAACGCGCCGAGCTGCACCGCGACGATGATGCCGATGTCGCGCACGAGTTCACGACGCGGCTTGTTCTTATTGGCGATGATGAGCGTCAGCGTGGGCCCGAGGACGACGTCCACGCACACCATGATGAAAACCACGCGCGTGACATCGGTCAGGTGCCATCCCGGCCAACGATACCATCCCAAGTAGAGCGACCCGAGAATCAGCGTCAGTACGGTGGCGCTCGAAAGTAAGTGCAGAGCAAAAGCTTTCAGTCGAAATTGCATATCGCAGTCCCGGCAAAAGAGATAGAGAATTCTAGCGTGGTCTTTCGAGAATGGCAGCCGGGCCGTATGTGATCAACGTCGCAAATCCTGCTCGCCCATACTTGACTTCGCGAAAGTCACGATCGCCTGCGCCAGCACGTCCAGCGAGTCGACGAAGGGTACCGTGATGCTGCTGGCGATCACCGACAGTTCGCTGCACGCAATCAACAACACATCGGCTTGATTTGCAGTCTCGAGAGCGATGCGGCCAAGTGCTGCCTGGGTCTGTACACCCGTATCGCCGCGTTTCACGGCCTTGATGAGTGCCATGACCTCTTCCTGCCGGCGCGGAAGCACCGTGTCGATCCCGTGAGCCAAAAAAGCTTTCGAATACAGTTCAGTGGAGAGTACCGCGGTGGATGCAAGCATTCCGACGCGCGCGGCGCGCCTCGAGAGTGCGATCTGATCGACGGTCAGGGCCACCATGTCGAGCAGCGGGATGCTGACCGCGCGGCGGATGGAATGCGCGTACGCGTGTGCCGTATTGCAGGGTATGGCGAGCGCGTCGGCGCCGGCACGCTGCAGATTGCCGGCGATCCGGACCAGCTCCGGCGTAGGGTCGGCGCCCGTGCCTTCGATCAGATGCGCGATGCGTGAGGGGATTTTTGGGTTGTTTTCCACGATGAGATGTATGTGGTCTTGGTCGTCTTGCGCCGGCGTTTTCGCCACCACACGCCGCATGAGATCGACGGTGGCCTCGGGGCCCATCCCGCCGATCATGCCGACGATGCGATGCATCGACTTCGATTCAGGCTGCCTAAGCATGCGCGGGGCGGCCGAATTCGAAGTCATTGACGTAGCCAAACAGCCCGGCGCTGCCGCCGGTATGGATGAACACGATGTTTTGACTTTTCTTGAACATCCCTTTGCGAATCAAGTCGATGAAACCCGCCATGCCCTTGCCGGTGTACACAGGATCCAGCAGGATTCCTTCGAGCCGCGCGAGCGTGCGTATGGCGGCGAGGGAATCCGGCGTCGAGAGCCCGTATCCTAAGCCAACGTAGTCGCTGTTCGCGACGACGTCCTCGCGGCGCACCGCGCCGGGTGCGCCGCACAGGTCGGCGGTGGCACAGGCAAGTTTGAACACATTCTCTTCCTGTCGATCGCGCGCTGCGCGAACCCCTATCCCTAACAGCGGGACGCCGGAGCGTATGCCGGCGAGTCCGGCGATCAATCCCGCTTGCGTTCCTGCGCTGCCGGTTGCGTGTACGACATGATCAATCCGCAGACCCACGTCATTTGCCTGGCCAATGAGCTCGATCGCCGCATTGACGTATCCAAGAGCGCCGATCGGATTCGATCCGCCGCCCGGTATGAGGTAGGGTTTGCGTCCATCGGCCTTCAGCTTGGCGGCAACTTTGGCCAGCTCGCCATTCATGTCCGGATTGGACGCGCAATGCTCGATGGTCGCTCCATGCAAATGATCCAGAAGGACATTGCCGCTTTGCGTGTAATCATGGTCGAACTTGCCGGTTCTATCCTCGAGCAAGATATGGCAGTCGATGCGCATTTTCGCGGCGCATGCCGCGGTCTGCCGCGCATGATTCGATTGCGTCGCTCCCTGAGTCAAGACGATGTCGGCACCTTGCGCCCGCGCCTCGGCGAGCAGGAATTCGAGCTTCCGCGTTTTGTTGCCGCCGGTGGACATACCGGTGCAATCGTCGCGTTTGATCCAGATCTCCGGCCCATCGAGGGCGCGGCTCAAATTGGGCAAGTGTTCGAGGGGCGTCGGCAGATGAGCGAAGCGAATTCGCGGAAATCGTGCAAGGTTCATTCTATTTCCCCGCGAGAAACGCTGGCCTTCATGCCGGCGAGGAATAGCGACGCGCGTAGCCTTGCGTGCTCCCCACAACCTGCATTTCTCGATGTTTGCCAAGGTGTTATGGCATGGTTTTTTGGTATACTGTATGGATGTCCAGTTATCGATTTACCGCTGTTCGGGTCCTGCGCCTGCGGGTGAAGGACAAGCACGCTGCGTGGCTTTGCGGCTTGGCGCGCGAGGTCAACACGGTATTCAATTACTGCAACGAACTGTCGGTCAAAGTGTTCGAGCGCGAGCGGCGGTTTCTGTCGGGATTTGATTTCTGGCCCTTCCTCAAAGGCGTCACGCGCGGTGACTGCGCCTTGCATCTTCCGGTCCAAGCGGTGCAGGAGATCGCGGAAGAATACGCGCGGCGGCGCCGACAACATCGCAAAGTCAGGCTGGCCTGGCGCAAGAGCGGTGGTGTACGCCGGTCCCTCGGCTGGATTCCCTTCAAGGTCAGGACGATTCGCTATCGCGGGGGACAGATCTACTTTGCGGGACGTTGGTTGTCGCTGTGGGACAGCTATGGGTTGGGCAACTTCGAACTGCGTGCGGGTAATTTCAGTGAAGACAGCCGCGGACGCTGGTATCTGAATGTCTGTGTGCCCACCGTGCAGCGAGTTGGGGAGGAGAGAAATAAACCGACCGTCGGATCGATTCTCGATCGCTCGGTCCCGAGTCTGGGAATCGATTTGGGGTTGAGGGCCTTTGCTGCGTTCACTGATGAGAATCTGCAGCCGGTCGAAGCCGAGCGCTTTTACCGCGACTTGGAACCCTGCCTGGCCCGCGCCCAGCGCGCCCGCCTTCGACACCGAGCCCGAGCGATTCACGCCAAGATCGCGAATCGGCGAAAAGATTTCTTGCACAAACTGAGCACCCGTCTGGTCAAGGCCAACGGGGGTATCTTCGTCGGCAACGTGAATGCCTCCGCACTCGCAAAGACCCGACTGGCCAAGTCGGTGCTCGATGCGGGCTGGAGTACATTCCGAACCATGCTGCTGTACAAGTGCGCGGACGCAGGCGTGTGGTTTGATGAAGTCGATGAAGCGTTTTCCACCCAGACTTGCAGCGTGTGTAACAGCCGCGCCGGCCCAAAAGGCCGGAAAGATCTTGGAATAAGAGGATGGCAGTGCACTGTGTGCGGAGCGATCCATGATCGTAACGTCAATGCAGCTCACAATATCCTCGCGGCGGGACATCGCCGTCTTGCAGAAGGAATCCTCGGCCCTTGAGGGCGAGGAGGATGTCAA
>JALYIH010000127.1 GCA_030775865.1 Pseudomonadota bacterium
GGCGCGCGAGCGCGGTGCCGATGCGCATGGGTGCGCTCGCGACCGCGCGTCCCGGAGTGCGCTAGTGCTGCCGCTCAATCCCGGACCGGTCACACGGAGCGGGCGCGTGCGTCAGGCCGCGGCGGCGGCCGCCGTTTCCCTCGCTCTCGCCGCACCTTGTTGGTCGGACAATCCCCCCACGGACGCGGGAGCCAAGGTGCTGGGAGCGCCTCTGCCGCCCGTCCCGCCTACGCCCGAGCCGGCCTGGACGAAGTGGTTCAATCCGGCGACGGCGCCGTTCATTCCGGTGCCGTTGATCTCGGCCGATCCCAATAGTGGTTTGACGATTGGACTGATTCCCACGTGGATCACCACCGATGCCCATGATGATGTGAGCCGCATCGTTGCACCCGATGTTCTATACAACCCCAATTTCGGATTTGGCGTGCACGCCCGAGTGTTTTCGTTCTCCTCCGCCGACGAGCAATGGTCGATGGTGGCGGGAATCAAGGAACGCGTGGAACGCGAATTTGACGGCGAATATCAAATCGGGCGCTCGCGTAACGATCGGTGGTCCATCAACTACAGTTTGATCTACGACCGGGACGGGACCACGAGATTTTTCGGTATCGGCAATCAGACGCGCCAGCGCGCGCAAACCAACTACACGGACCAACAGGAATTGGGGCAAGTCCAGGTTGGCCTGAATTTGAATCACACCTGGCAGATTCTCTATACCGTGCACTTGCAGGTCGTGGACGTGCTGCCGGGCTCGCTCGGGGGTGTGCCCTCGATAGAGAAGCGGTTTCCCGCAAACTTGGGCAGCGATCAACAATTGCTCAACCGCATATCGTTGGTGTATGACACGCGGGATGATTTGACTGTGCCCACCCATGGCATGGAATGGGTGGTGTATGTCGGCGCTGCTGCCAGAGGAGGATTGATCAACGATTCCTCCTACAGCGAGGCAGGGATTGACGGCCGGGCAATTTGGCCCATCACGCCCGACTCGGTCCTGGCGGCGCACCTGTCGCTGCGCTATTTGCCCACGGTCCGGGACGCGCCGTTCTGGGCGTTGAGCAATATCGGCGGCGGCCAGAGTGTGATTGGCGGCGAGCAACCGCTTCGCGGCTTCGGTGCCGGCCGGTTCTACGATCGCAACTCCTTTTCGACCACGGTCGAGCTGCGCCATAAAGTCTTTACCTTCGATGCCGTCACGACCAAGCTCGATATCGAGATCGCCCCCTTCGTCGATTTGGGCCGCGTCTTTTCGCGTACGAGCACCGATCCTCTCGATCACTTACATTCAGTCGTGGGGGTGGGGTTTCGCGGCATCGCGAGACCGTTCGTGGTGGGCTACGTCGACGCAGGTTATGGCAAGGACGGTGCGGCGGTATTCACGGGCCTGAACTATCCTTTCTGACGTATTGGGAGTGCTTCAGCGCTCATCCGCCGGAGGGACCGCCTTGATCTCGGTCGCTTTTTCAGGTTGCTGCTCGACGATTTCATACCAAATGGCGTTGAGCACGGCAAACGAGAGCGCCAGCCCGGTGCCGAGAATCCAGCTGAAGTACCACATCAGTATCCGCCCTCGTGGTCGTGCATGTTCTCGAGAGTAACGCGGCCGCGCAGCACCCGGAATACCCAGGCGGTGTACGCAACAACGATCGGCAGGAATATGCAGACCAGGCCGAGCATGATCAGAAGCGTCTTCGCGCTGCTGGAGGCGTCCCACACCGTCAGGCTTTGATTGGGAAAGGTGGAGGAGGGCATCAGGAACGGAAATAACGCGAAGCCAGCCGTCAATATCGTGCCGCCCTGAACCGCGACGCTGGCCATGAAAGCGCCGGTACCGCGGCCGAGGCGCAGCATGACATGCGCCGCCAGGGCTCCTAGAACGGCACAGGCCGGTGCCGCCCACATCCAGGGCCAAGTGTGAAAGTTTTTGAGCCACGCGCCGGCGACGATCACGACCGTCTTTCGCATCGGATCGGACGGTCCCGCGTGATCCATCACGCTGGATACTTCGTAACCGGCCAGCGACCAAGAGACCCAGAGGCCCGCACCCAGAAAGGCGAGAAGAAAAGTTGCGGAGGCGAGGCGCCCGACCGCGCGCGCGCGCGCTGCCATCGGCTCACCGACTTTCATGGCCGCATAAGCGTTGCCATGCAGCACCAGCATGGACAGGCTGATGATTCCGCCCAGCAGCGCGAAAGGATGCAGCAGACTGAAAAATCCACCCGTTACCACCGGGCGCTGCATGGCGTCGAAGTGAAACGGCACGCCGAGAAATAAATTCCCGAATGCGACCCCAAACAATAGCGCGGGAGCGACGCCCGCCACGGTCAGTGCCGCATCCCAGACCGCCCGCCAACGAACATCGGTCAATTTGCCGCGGTACGCGAAGCCCACGGGCCGCAGTATCAGCGAGACCAGTAGCAGAAACATCGCCAGGTACAGACCGGAGAACGATGCCGCGTACAAGAGCGGCCAGGCGGCAAACACAGCGCCGCCGCCCAACACAAACCACACCTGGTTCCCTTCCCACACAGTTTCCACCGATGCCAGCAGGGCGCGCCGCTCGGCATCGGTTCGGCCCAGGTACGTAAAGCTCGCGCCCAATCCAAGATCAAACCCGTCCATGATCGCGAACCCCATCAGCAGCACACCGATGATCAGCCACCAAACCACCCGCAGGGTTGCGTAGTCAAAAAGTGAAGTCATGGCGCATAACCCAATCCGTCAGGTCCGCGCCTGATGGTGCGCGCGAGCAGAAAGGCGTCCACCGCAGCCAGGGCGGAATAGAAAACCAGGAATCCCAGCAGCGAAAGCCACACATTGCCCGCAGAGGTGCGCGACACACCGAGGAATGTGGGCAGCACGCCGTCAACCGCCCACGGCTGGCGGCCATACTCAGCGACGATCCAACCCAATTCGACGGCCAACCACGGCAACGGCAGGCTGAAGAACGCCACCTTCAGAAACCATGGATGCCGCTCAAATCGGTGCCGCGTCGCCAGATAAAAGGCCGTTGCAAACAAGGCAATGAAGAATATGCCCAACCCCACCATAAACCGAAAGCACCAAAACAGCACCGGTACATTCGGAACGGTGGACCCTGCAGCCGCATCGATTTGTTCGGGCGTCGCCGCCGCGGGGTTGTCCGTAAAGCGCAGCAGCAACAATGCATAGCCCAGGTCGGCTTGATTCGCTTCGAAGCGCTGTAGCAGTGCCGCATCGGTTGGCTCTGCAGGCCCCGTGCGAAGCAGTTGCAGCGCTGAATAAGCTTCCATCCCTGAGAGGATGCGCGAGCGAGCCCGGGCGACGAGATCATTGATGCCCAAAACGGGCTGATCGATCGAGCGCGTCGCGATGAGACCCAACACCCAGGGGATCTTGATTGCGGCATGTGTTTTGCGTGCCGCGACGTCGGGAAATCCGAACAGCGTGAAGCTGGCCGGCGGCGGCTCGGTCTGCCATTCCGCCTCAATCGAGGCGACTTTCATCTTTTGGTTCTCACCATCGAGATATCCCGATTCGTCGCCAAGTACGACGACAGAAATCGAGCACGCAAGCCCGAAGCTTGCTGCCACCGCCATCGAACGCTTGGCGATGGCGAGGTTGCGCCCTCGCAGCAAATACCAGGCACTGATGGAAAGCACGAAGATCGAGCCCAAGACATAGCCGGCAGCCACGGTGTGCACGAATTTGGCCTGCGCCACCGGGTTGAAGAGTACTGCGCTGAATGAGGTCAGTTCCATGCGCATCGTGTGGTAGTTGAAGTGCGCGCCAACGGGGTGCTGCATCCAGCCGTTTGCAATCAGAATCCACAACGCGGAAAGGCTCGAACCGAGCGCCACCAGGGCGGTAATGATGAGGTGCCCGATTTTGGACACCTTGCCCCAGCCAAAAAAGAACAACCCTACGAAGGTCGACTCCAGAAAAAAGGCTACGAGGCCTTCCAAGGCCAGCGGCGCGCCAAAGATATCGCCGACATAGTGTGCGTAGTAGGCCCAGTTGGTGCCGAATTGAAATTCCATCGTAATACCCGTTGCGACACCCATGGCAAAATTGATGCCGAACAGAACCCCCCAGAATTTGGTCATCTGTTTCCAGATTTCGCGTCCCGTCATCACGTACACCGACTCCATGATGAAGAGGATCATGGACAAGCCGAGTGTCAGGGGTACGAACAAGAAGTGATACAAAGCGGTGAGCGCGAATTGCAGTCGCGAGAGCGTGACGACGTCGAAATCGATCATGAGCCGCGCCCTCTGAAGAACAGAAACCAAAGCAGGACCAATCCCAGGAGCTTGGCGGCAAGCGCCCAGGCGATTTTGAATTTTAGTTGCCGCTGCCAGGCATCGATGACAGGTTGATTCTTGTCCACACTCGACGCCCCGATCGCGTTAGGTATGCGAACGTGTAGGTTCCGCCCAAAAACTACGCCATTCCGGAACGCTTAGCAAGATTGCGGCAGGGTTCGCCTCCGTGCCGCGTAGGTGCAGTGCAAAGCGTAGTTGGTGCATAATCAACCACATGACTGAATCTGGAAGCACGCGCGTGAGTCCTGCGAGTTCCCTGCTCGTCACCCGAGTTCGACCGCCGTCTGAAATTCGCACCGCCTATGCGACGGTGCTATTTGCCGACTTAAGAGGCTACACCGGCATGGTGGAGAGCTTGCCGGCGGCGCACGTCGTTCCACTATTGGACGAATTCTTCCGAGTGCTCGACACGGCAGCCCAAAAATACGCAGGCAAGGTCTATTATATGGCGGGCGATGGGATCATGGCCGGCTTCGGTGTGAATGGCGAGAGCGGCGGCGGCGCGGCGGAGGCACTGGCCGCAGGCCATGCCATGCTGGACGGGTTCGCGCCGGTTGCGGAGCGCTGGCACAGCGAACTGTCTGTGGACGCCGGTATCGGCATTGGGCTGCATTTGGGCGAAGTCGCTTTCTGCGTCCTGGGTCCTTCGAAACGCAGGACCACGACATTGGTCGGCGATACCGTGAATGTTGCCGCCAGACTCTGCAGCCGGGCGCGCGCCGGCGAAGTATTGTTCTCCTGCACCGTCGCCGCAGCCTTAAGTATTTCGGCAGATACGAATGGACATGCGGGATCGACCTCGTTTTTGCAGCTACCGCAATTCGAGTTGCGTGGCCGCCGCGGGCCAATCGACATCTGGTGTGTGCCGGCCCCTGAGCGTCTGGCGCTGTAACACTCGCAAGGTGGTGCCCCGAGCCGGGGTCGAACCGGCATGACCTTGCGGCCAACGGATTTTCTTACCCGCTACGACTTTCGTCGCCGCGCAAACGCGCGTTTGGGGTCTGGAGTGCGCCACGACCGTTGAGAGTTCGTAAGAACTGCCTTTAGGTCCCCACCGTCCACTCTCTACACCTGCCGGCCGCTCTTCACAGTCCGGATTGGCTCGGCGTTGCCTCGGGGTTTCCCAGGGGGTTCGCCGACTTTGACGGGATCCAGCAGGGCGTTTCCGCGACTGCCGCCCAATTGTATTTAAGTCCGTTGCGTCTACCAATTTCGCCATCGGGGCTAAGCGCGTCAGTGTACCTTAGGATCGCTTGCCCGGGGCGAGTGCGCCGGAGCCCCGGGATGGGGCCCCGCGCACCCATGCCGCTATTTGTCGAGCTTGGTGATCTTGGAGCCTTCGAGCGAAATGTCGCCGATCAGGCCTTTTTCACCGAACACGAATGCCAGGATGGGCCGCTGCAAGGTCTGGGTGTCGTACTCCCCACCAGCACCTTTCGACAATACGGCCACGCCGGTATCAGCACCAATCGACCAGCCATGGCTGTTCATGAATTTGTCCAGCGCTTCCTGCGTCATGAACAAAATGATTTCTTTGTGTTTTGCCAGGCCAAGCGTCAGGCCGACGGAGGCACCAGAGACGCTGTAGTAAGCAACATTTTTGCCATCGATACGCAATGTACCTTCGCCAAATTCACCACCGACTCCCACACCTCCTTTCGTGATGTGCGGGAATACCAGAACGCCCTTGGCCCTTCCGACCAGTTCCCGATGCGCCGGATTGAGCTGATAAAACTGCTGCAGGGCGTGGTGTACGCGCTCATCGATCTGAGCTTTGGTGGCGCCGAACGATACTGAACTCAAAAGTAAGGCAACGGCTGCGATACCTGCCGCCGCGAATGAATGACGAGATTTCATAGATCTTCCCTACCGTTATTGGGGTTACTAACTTGAGTCAGTCTACGTAAGGGCCGCGTCCTGGATAGGCTGGTCCTCCGCAACTTGAGGTAGGTTTTGGCTTACGGCCGCTTCCTAGTGGGGTTTCCGGCCAAAACGGTAGACAAGCGAGGCCTTACCCAGGCTGTTGGCGTCGATTGCCGCGAGTATCATGGCCGAGGTCGCATCGGCAGGTACTGTCAGCGCATTCACCTTCAATGCAAACACGGTCATGACGTAGCGGTGCGGCTCGTCGGCCGGCGGGGGACAGGACCCGCTGTATCCGGTCGCCTTGAAGCCGTTCTTAATCTGTATGGCTCCCGCGGGTATTTTCGAGCCATCGTTCTTCCCGGCGTCGCGGGGCAGTTCCGTGATGGCGGCAGGGATGTTGACCATGAGCCAATGCCAGAAGCCGCGGCCTTGCATCGCATCGGGATCGAATAAACCGATGGCGTAACTTTTCGTTCCCGCCGGAGCACCGTTCCAGCTCAATGCCGGCGACTGATTGGCACCAGTACAACCAAAGCCGCTGAAAACGAAATCCCGCGCCAGGGGTTTGTCAGGACCAATATCCGTGCTGGTCAATTTGAAGTCGGCCGCATAGGCCGAAGCAAGCGTCAAGGTAGCCAACAACACCGAAGTCAATGTGGCTGTATCTCGATGGCTCATTGCGCATCCTCGTTTCACCGACCCTAGCAGACGCAACGATATCCTGCACCTCAATTAGCCCTTCTAGTAAGATGCGCCTGCAAGTGAATAGAGGAACTCTTCGTGCGTTGCTGCCGCTTCGGTGGCTGGACCGATTCTCGCTTTCGCCGACTGATCTTTTGCGCGATAGAACCTATCGCAGGCTTTGGACCTCCATACTGATTTCCTCCTTCGGCGGCCAGGTGACTCTGCTGGCGGTACCGCTGACCGCGGCTGTGCTCATGCATGCGGCGCCGACCCAAATGGGTCTGTTGACCGCGATGGAAATCGTACCCTTCGTGCTGTTTTCTTTGCCCACGGGCGTGGTGCTGGATCGGGTGAGAAAACTACCCGTGTATGTTATCGGCGAACTGTCGATCGCCATTGGTGTAGCGACGGTGCCGGTGGCGTGGTGGCTGGGATGGCTATCGATGTCCTGGCTCTATATCGTCGGGTTTCTCATCGGCGCCGTGAATACCACCGCAGGCAGCGCCGCTCAAATCGTCTTGACGCAGATTGTTCCCCGCCAGCGTTTGGTGGAGGCGCATGCAAAAAATGCGCTCGCTTCCGCGACGGCTGAAGTGACTGGGCCTGCCGCGGCGGGCGCATTGATCAAAGTGACGGGGGCGCCGATCGCGCTTCTGGCGGACGCCGGCTTGTTGCTGATATCGGCATCGATCCTTCGCGGTGTGCCGGTGAAGGAAACGCCCAATAAGGTACACACCGCGTTTTGGGCGGCCATGCGCGAGGGCTTGGATTTCGTGAGGGGCCACAAGCTGCTGGTGACGATGGCCTCGTGCGTGGGCGTCTGGCAAATGTGCAACCAAGCAGCCACCGTGGTGCAGATCCTATTTGCCATTCATGAACTCGGGCTTTCGGAGCGAGGCGTCGGTTTGAGCTATGTGGCTCTCGGCGTGGGCACGGTGTTTGCCAGTGCGAATGGGCATCGGGTGGTGCGGCGCCTCGGCCCTGGCCCGACGCTGGTGTTGGGCTTCGCGGTTTCCGGCACCGGCTGGCTGCTGCTGGCCATAGCGCCTGCCAATGCTTTCGGCGTACTGGCCTACGCCAGCATGCTGCTGATGTACGGCGTCGGCGCGATTTTCATATTCATTAATTTCCTGTCGTTGCGCCAGTCCGTCACCCCGGCGCCCATGCTCGGACGAATGACCAGCACCATGCGTTGGCTGATTCTGTTGCCTGCCGGGCCCGGAGCCTTGCTGGGTGGCTGGGTGGGTGAGCATGTGGGCCTGCGTGCGGCACTGGGTTTTTCGGGTGTCACGGCCGTAGGCTTGGCCTGCATCGCGTGGCGGCTGCCGGTGATTCGCAGCGTGAGAACATTACCGACTCTTAAGGCGGAGGCGGTGACCCCATATTCTTCGGATTCTCAATGACTTAGGCGTGATGCGCGCGCTGCTATAATGCGCTGCGGTTCATGTGCGGGGCAGGGTGGTCAACGGACCCCCCGCCCGTGCCGTTGAGACGATAAGTTTGGTTGCTTAGGTGGCCGAACGACATCAATAAGGAGTGTTTAATGAAAGCTTCCCGCAGGGCGTTATTCTTAGGTTTGTGCATGGCTGCGAGCGCGGTCACTGTACCGACGATTGCATCGGCCGGAGTTGCCATTGACATCGATATCGCGCCACCGCCGCTGCGCGTTGAAACCATGCCGCCGCCACGTGTGGGCTTTGTTTGGGCACCGGGCTTTTGGGAGTACCGTGGCCACGAACACGTGTGGGTTCCGGGCCGATGGGTCGCTGAGCGCAGGGGATATCACTGGGTTCCGGACCGTTGGGAGCAGCGTGGACCGCATTGGCACCACGAAAGAGGTCATTGGGAGCGCTAAGGTTCCGATCGATCGGCTCACAATGAGTTGCGGCGCGGTCCTAAATGTCGCGCCGCAACTGCTTTCTTCTGGCGCCGAGGCGGCGTCGCCCACGCGACGACTCCCATGAGCGCTGAAAGGGCATTGCGCGTGGCGCTGCTGTCGGACACTCACGGCTTGATGAGAGCGGAAGCGCGCGCCTTCGCAGCCGGCTGCGATTACATCATTCATGGCGGAGACATCGGGTCGGCCGAGATTCTGGATGAACTCGCGGCCCTGGCGCCCCTCTTTGCGGTCAGAGGCAACAATGACAGGCAGGCGTGGGCTGCGCATTTGCCGGAAACCGAAATGATTCGAGTGGGCGGAGCCTTCGTTTACGTCATCCACGATATCTCGCGACTCGACATCGAGCCGCATGCCGCGGGCGTGCAGGTGGTTGTTTCGGGGCACTCGCACAAGCCGCTCATCGAGCGGCGCGCTGGTATATTGTACGTCAACCCCGGAAGTTGCGGACCCAGGCGATTCAAGCTGCCCATTTCCGTGGGCGAACTCATTGTCGAGGGCGCCGACGTCAGCGCGCGCACCCTCGCTTTGACCGAAATGTAATTTGACTCGAGGTTCTCATGCTGCAACTTCGCCCATCCTGTGAATGC
>JALYIH010000128.1 GCA_030775865.1 Pseudomonadota bacterium
GTCTGGCGGCAGCTGACGGTGGATAGGGATCTGCTGTTGAAGCCGGGAGAAACTGTAACCATCTCTCGCGGCGTACTCGGATCGTTTTGGCTTGAAACCAAACAGGGGCGCGGCACCAAGGTAACGCGGGTTCGATAACCAGACTGGCTGGATGCGCTAGGCGTCATTCTCGATGCCGATACCGGCTGCTATCAAACGCTCTCGTACTGGTGCCAGTTGAGCTGAGTAATGGCGCCACTGTTCGACGGAAGAGTCATACAAAGGCTGTCGCACTTGAACCGAACTCGCCGTCGAAGTGGAATTTGGATTCAAATGAAAATCAAGACAGGCTGCCTCGAACGGCAGTTCGAGATAGTTCAGCATGCGCCGAGTGGTTATTTCTTGCGACCTGACCAGGCCCTCATAGGACACGTCGAGAATCCTTCCCGGCAGGATGCTGTGCCAGTGAGCCATGAGCTTGCGGTAGCCTACGTAGAAGTCTGCGATCTCCGCCAAGTCATAAGCAAAAGGGAATCCGTTGCTGAAGCGGGTCTTGTAAATCGCATAGCAGGTGGCAAGTGGGTCGCGTGTCAAATGCAGGATGCGCGCCTTGGGGAACGCGCGAAAAATGAGGGCGCAATAGTAAAAATTGGCAGGGGCCTTATCCGAGAAGCGGGGTCGATCGTCCACCCGGGAACGTGCGCGTGCCCAGTATTCGGCCGCAATCGATTCGCCGTCCAGGGTTCCGAGCGTATCGACGTAACTAAGCCAACCGACGGCATGGTGGGGAGCTTTGCGGTCGGCGACAAGCGCGACTGCTTCCGACAGGGCTCCGAGCTCGCCGGCAGAGCACACCGCCGAATGCTGTCCGACGATGCGTTCGACCAAGGTGGTGCCGGTTCGGGGGAGTCCGACGATGAAAATAGGACTCTTGCCGGTGCTGTCGTTTGCGATAGCTTCCGGGCCGCTAAACCCGGCGATGATGCGCTCCACGTGCAGGCGATCCTGGGCCGGGTCGTACTGCAGGCGGGCACGCTCGAACGTATTCGCCGCGGTCAAATGTTGCCAGCTGGCGGAATAATCCTCCATGTCCTCATAAGTCTTCGCGAGCGCAAAATGCAAGGTAGCCGCTTCCTTGGATTCCGGTGGTGCCGCATCAAGCGCGGCCAGCATGGCCGTCACTGAGTTTCCACCGGATTGCCGGCGCAATTCCGCGAGCCCTTTTAGCGCCTCTGGGTCGTGGGGCGACAGTGCGAGGGTCGATTGAAAGTCTCGCGCGGCGTTCTCGAAGTGGCCGAGAAATTGTTGGATCGAGGCTCGTTTCAACAAGAGCGAGGCGCTTTGGGGAGCAGCCGAAACCGCTTTATCATAGACCCGCAGCGCAGCAGCGTGATTATCGGCGGACGCAAAGAACGTGCCGATGGCGTCGAGCGCTTCCATAACCTCGGTGGCGCTTGCAGCGGACTCTGCAACGTCGAATGCTCGGTCGCGCTCTCCCAAAGCCAGCAGGCATTCGGCCTTTTGAAGCCTACATTGCACGTTGTCCGGATCGCGGGTTAGGCGCTCCTCGATGAGTTCAAGCGCCCGATCGTTACGATTCGCAAACAGCGCGGCGATGCTTCCGAGGAGCCAACCCGAATCATCGTCCGGCCACGCCGCTCGGCAGTTCTCTGCTACCGTTGCGGCGCCATGCCAGTCGCCGCGCGCCATTCGGGCGCCGATTTCATGATGGAACTGAGGCAGGCTAGCGCGACTCATTGGTTAATTCCGCTGGTAGAGCTCGCGTAATCATGAATGCAGTTCTGTGACCAGTCCAGCCAGTGCACTTTCGTTGCGCGAGCACAACACAAATAGCTGTTTTGCAAGAAATACAAATTGCGGCGATAGGTGGACCGAATGTTGCGTTCCGGCCGCTGTCTCGGTGGGATGAAGATATACCACGGAGGGATGTATTTGACCCGGCGGTTGATGATGTTGTACCGCGCGGACACTGTGCTATATTCCCGCATCGGTCGATAGAGGCAAAAACTGCACACTGAAGGATGTAAGTTGTAGCGGCATAGCGACAGGAAGAAGCGCCTGAGATCGCTGCTCCGATACCGTATTCGTCCCGCCTAGTTTGGCCTTTAGCAACCACCTTTATTCGGCACGTTTCGCATCTAGGGGAGCAATTAAATGTCTAATGATAGTCTCGGCAAGGCCGTTCTACGTCGCGCCATTCAGCTCGCGCTGAGCGGGGGCGCCATCGCCGCTGTACCCAGTATAACGAGCGCTCAGACCGTCGCTGCCAACCCCGCCTCGGCTGATGCTGGGCTGCAAGAGGTCGTGGTAACGGGTTCACGCATCTCTGTGCCCAATCAGTACTCGGTGAGCCCGGTTACCTTCGTTTCCACAGAACTGCTGCAGCAAACCGGCGCGACCCGAATCGAGGACGTACTGAATTCGCTGCCTCAGGTATACGCCGCGCAGGGGTCGAATATCGTCAACGGCTCCGACGGTACCGCGCAGGTCAACTTACGCGGCCTCAACGCCAAGCGCACCTTGGTGCTGGTCAATGGCCAGCGCCTCGGACCCGGCGATCCGCGCACCGGCGGGGCGGCCGACATCAATATGGTGCCCATCGAACTGATCGACAGCGTCGAAATCCTCACGGGCGGCGCCTCGTCCGTCTATGGTGCAGACGCGGTATCCGGGGTCGTGAACTTCAAACTTAACGATCACTTCGAGGGTGTGAAGCTTGTGGCCAGCGGCGGCCTCTACCAGCATCACAACAACGATCAACAGGGTGTGGAAGATGCCATCAACACCTTCAATGCTGCGGGCGGCAATCATTTCGCCCCGGCGCCCAGCACCGTCACGGCCGGCGCTTCGAAGGAGTTGGCGTTCATCGCTGGAGTAAACTCGCCCGACGGTAAGGGCAATGCAACGTTTTACGCTACGTACCGCAATATCAACGCGGTGATCCAATCTAAATACTCGGTCAGCGCGTGTACGCTGTTCTCGGGTTACGCTACTTCCACCAGTCAGTTTTCTTGCGGTGGATCAGGCACCACGTTCCCGGCGCGCTTCCAACAGTTCAATGCGACGACCGGCGCGCGCATCAGCAACCAAACGCTCGACGCGGCTGGTAATTTGATTCCTTACAAAGCGGCGGCGAATTCGTATAATTTCGGTCCGCTGAACTACTTTCAGCGTCCGGACGAGCGATATACGGGCGGCGCCTTCCTGCATTACGATTTCAATGAACATGCGTCTGTCTATGCGAACACCATGTTCATGGATGACCATTCGGTAGCGCAAATTGCGCAATCGGGTGCGTTTCAGACTGTCTATTCGGTCAATTGCGCCAATCCCTTCCTCACTGCTGGGCAGCTTGCGCAGTGGTGCGGACCTAATGCTGCACTGTCAGGCGCGGCGCCCGGATTTACCAATCTCGATATTGGCCGGCGCAACGTAGAAGGCGGCGATCGCCAGGATGATTTAGAGCATACCGATTGGCGCGTGGTGCTCGGTGTGAAGGGCAAGATCATTGATGGTTGGGATTACGATGCCAGCTACCAATACAGCATGGTCAATTTGTCTGAGACCTACCTGAACGATCTTTCCAAGACCAAAATTCAGAATTCGCTGTTGGTGGATCCTTCCGGCGCTTGTACCGCAAAACTCACTGGCGCCGACCCGAATTGCGTTCCGTGGAACATTTTCCAGCCCGGCGGCGTTACCCCCGCGGCGACGGCTTATCTGTCGACCCCGGGGCTGCAGCGCGGCCAGGTCACGCAAAAAATAGCCAACGTCAATGTGACGGGTGATTTTGGCAAGTATGGCGTCCAGCTGCCAAGCGCCAGCAATGGCCTCAAGGTGAACTTTGGTGGTGAGTGGCGAGACGAACGGTCACTGTTCACTCCGGATAACGAATTCGCCACGGGCGATCTGGCAGGTCAAGGCGGTCCTATCCTCGGCCTCGGCGGCGGTCTCATCTCAAGGGAAGGATTTATCGAGGCCAACTTGCCCATTGCCGAGGACCAGTTCCTGGCAAAGACCCTGGCAGTCGACGGTGGCTACCGCTATTCCAGCTATTCGTTGGGCTTTAAAACCAACACCTATAAAATTGGAATCGAGTGGTCTCCGAGTTCGGATTACCGCATGCGCGGCAGTTTCTCCCGCGCGGTTCGGGCACCGAACATCGGCGAGTTGTTCGCCGCGCAATCGGTTGCCTTGGACGGGAATACAGATCCATGCGCCGGCCCGAACCCGACCGCTACCCAGGCTCAATGCGTCAATGCGGGCGTGCCGGCGGCCAATTATCGCGGCGTGGTCGCGAATTCGGCCAACCAGTACAACGGTCTGACGGGTGGTAACCCGGATCTAAAGCCAGAGACCGCGCTGACATCCTCATTCGGCATCGGTTGGACGCCATCGTACGTACCCAATCTCCGGCTGCAGATCGACTACTTCAATATCAAGATCGAGAATGTGATCCAAGGTATTGGCGCCGACACCATTCTGAAGGAATGCGTCCAGGCCGATCTGTTTTGCAACTTGATCCATCGCGATAACCTGCATTCCTTGTGGCTGTCCAATGGCGGCTACGTGGTGGATGCGCTCGCCAACGTAGGACAGCTGCAGGAAAAGGGCATCGACGTCGATATGTCCTATTCGCACGACATCGGTGCCCTCGGCAAATTACGCACGCAGTTGACCGGCACCTGGCTCAACGAGTACGACATTCAGCCGCTGCAGGCCAATGGCGACACCAACCGCAATTGCGTCGGCTTCTACGGCGTCCAATGCAGTTCGTTCGTCGGTGGAGCGGGTGCTCCTGTATTCCGGTGGCGCCATACGTTGCGCACCACTTGGTCCACACCGTGGCAAGGACTCGATGTCTCGGTCGCCTGGCGGTACTTCTCGCCCGTGCAGCTCGAGACTTTGAGCAGCAACCCGAACCTGTCGGCGGGAGCGGGCAATACCATTGCCAGCGGCGCTATTTCCAACACGGATGCCCGGATCGCGTCCTTCAACTACATCGATTTGACTGCGGCCATCAAGCTGGCGGACCGGGTGGAGTTCCGCTTGGGTGTGAATAACATTCTCGACAAGCAGGCACCGGCGATCGGTTCGACGAATCAGCCCGGTACCACGGCGAACGGCAACACTTTCCCGCAGGTATACGATGCGTTGGGCCGATTCATCTTCGGTCAAGTGTCCATACAGTTCTAAGGGCGCGTATTCGATCGACTCACTTCAGGGCGGAGGGCTCATGCTCTCCGCCCTCTAGTCTCGCGGCCCTTTAGTCGCACACTTTTTCTCTGCGGTTCAACTCGAAAAACTGAACAGGAGCCCGAATCTGACGACGGGTTCGTACCCTTAACGGGTTGCTGCTTGGAGCGCGGCCGCCGCTGGCGGATAGTTCTTGGCCACGGCGGCAAGCCAATCCATGCCCCGCTTAATTTCCATGCCATGTTCATAATCGGCTGACCGAAGCACCTCCCTTCTCAGAGCGGCGTCATAGGCATGTTCCGGCGCCTTCGAATATTGACGCATCGTCGATCCTGTCACGAGCGCCTCAATCTCACTGTTGGAGGGTATTGCGCCAAGCGTGCGGAATATAGATTGCAGTTGTGAGAATGGTTCGTTCAAGAAGGCGTCGAAATTCACCCACCGCACTTGGGATGAGAAGCGCACGGCCGCCTGATGCAACGCAGTCATTTCGCATAGCCAGCTCATCGCGACATGTTCGCCTTCCGAGCGGGGATTCGAGTTCCATTCCATGCCACCGAGACGGCGGACGAGGCGGCGCTGGCGCGCGGGCGCCAACGCCGTGGTTTCGACCCTCGAGTTTGGGCCGCCCAAAATGCCGCGAATATAGTTGAGCGGGGTGGCAAACATGAATATTGCCGCGGGGCGGTCCTCTCCACCAAGGATGACCTCAGCGAGCTCGCTGACAAAGCTTGTCGGTTTGATTACGGCGCGCTGATTCGTTCGCCAAGTGCGAGCGAAGATTGCCAAAACGGCTTTGAGATTTGCCACCGTATCAGCGGTTACGGCGCAGAATTGAGGCGACGACTCGCCCGCAAGTTTTCGCAGCAACGCGGGTTCTCTCAACGAGAAAAAGCCTTCGTGCGCGCCGATTAACCGCGAGATCAGCGTCGAACCCACATGCCCGGTGTGGAATACATAATGAGCGCGTGGTGCAAGATTTGCGGCCGCTGCGCAGATCGTCGCCACTGCGCACGTCGTTTGTGGGTATTGGAGTGAAAGAATGCGCTCGTCGAGAAAGCTGGCACCCACATACGCCGCTTCGTCGAGCTTGACCACTGTCACAGCGTCGTCGTTCTCCAGGCGCAGGGGAAACCACGCTGGAGACCGAAGAAAGTCGCCTTCCGCAAGCAGAACGTTTGATGCAGGCATATTCTCAATAAAAAAGGCATCAGCGCGCGGATCTGTCCCGATCCTTGAGACAAGTGAATGACGGACACCGCCGTGCCCACGCGAGGATATCGCTTGAATCGAAAGCGCACCATCACTAAATCGATCTCAGCGGTGCGCCGGTGGGGCGCCAAGCCAGTTCTCTGCGCGCGACGGCCCTTGCGAACTATGACGGGTCCAAGGATTCCATAATGGCCCGTACGGCTAATGTCATATCGCCACCGCAAATTCTAAACCAAGGGACGGGGCTGGGACATGAATACTCGAGCGCTAATAAGTCTTCTGACGGTGTGCTTTGCTGTCAGGATGCGCGGTTATCGAGCACGCCTTTTGTGCCCCTGGATGCGAATCGCAGACTCGTAATACTTCGAGTTTAGTGAGTTTTCTCTATCCGGATGGGAAAACGCCACCCCCTAACAATACGATCCCAGTTTTGCATGTACCGTTGCGCGTGGGTCTCGCGTTCCTGCCGTCGCAGGCGGGATATGGTGCCGCATCGCTAGAAGCGGCTCAGAAACAAGAACTCCTGGAACTCATTCGTCAGCGATTCTCCAGTTGGAAATTCGTAAGCGAAATCGTCGTTATCCCCCAACACCGATCGGCACCATGAATTGGGTTGCAGTAATGGTCATCACAGGACTCCAGTCTTCGAAAGATTTCTTTCAGGGATTACCGCACCTGAATATCGGGGAATTCGACGAAGGTTCCTGTCGGAAAAAATCGCTATGCTCGTTGGCGCGGGAAGAAGAACGAAGAGCCCGTTTATGACTTCATTCTGTAACAAGGAAATCCCTTCGCGGTCCCTTTTTCGTCCACCGCGACTTGGGCACAGCGGGCTCATCGTCTCGTCTACTCACTCCAGGTTCGGAGTTTCTACATTTCCATTGATAAAAGGAGTAAACAAACATGAATTTCAATCGGTTTTGTCGACGAGCACTGCTAGGTCTTGCCACTGCCGTCCTTATCGGAGCACTGGGACAAGCCATTGCCCCGGCTTACGCCCAAAACAAAAGCGCAACAGCGCCAGAACAAATCACGGCCTCGAGCGGCGCAGTCAATTCCAGATCGAAGGAACCCACCCCTGTTCACGTCCCCGGCTCGCAGCCGGCCGTTATTACCGGCCCTCTGATCAACAACGGCGGCCCCGTTCAAACCTCTCCCGTCGTCTATGTCGTATTTTGGGGCTGGACTTCCGATCCCTCCGCTGAGCAAACGTACCTAATCGATTTTCTCTCGACAGTGGGTGGTACGCCATGGCTCAACACCGTTACCCAGTACTCGAGCGCGGGGAATCCGACCCGCCTTTACGGCGGTTCATGGTCAGATCCAACTCCCGTTCCCACTCAGCCGACGGACGCACAAATACAAAGCGAAGCACTGACCGCCGCCAACCACTTCGGCGTTGGGACTTCGGTCAATGTACAGATCGTGGTCGCAACTCCCACGGGGCA
>JALYIH010000129.1 GCA_030775865.1 Pseudomonadota bacterium
GTGCGAACACGCAATCCTTCGGATCGAACTCGAAGTCCAACCATGAGCCGCGATACGGAATGATGCGGGCGGAGAACAACACCTTGCCCGATGAATGCGTCTTGCCGCGATCATGGACGAAGAACACGCCCGGGCTGCGATGCAGCTGCGATACGATGACGCGCTCGGTGCCGTTGATGATGAAGGTGCCGTTATCGGTCATGAGCGGCAGCTCGCCCAGGTACACTTCCTGTTCGCGCACGTCTTTGACGGGCTTTTTGGCGCCGCTGGCTTCCTTATCGAGCACCACGAGGCGCACTTTCACGCGCAGCGGGGCCGCGTAGGTCAACCCACGCAGTTGGCATTCCTTGACGTCGAACACCGGCTCGCCCAAGCGATAACTCACGTACTCGAGCGTGGCGTTCCCGGAATAGCTGGAAATGGGGAACACGCTGTCGAAAGCGGCGTGCAAGCCGATTTCATCGCGTTTGGATTCCGCAGTATCCGCTTGCAAGAATCGCCGGTACGAATCCAATTGGATCGCCAGCAGGTACGGCGTGCCGAGAATGCTCGGACGCTTACCAAAATTCTTACGGATGCGCTTCTTTTCGGTGAACGAATAGGCCATATGAGGATCACCCTTGTTCCAGTATCGACAGGCGCTGCGCGCCAATTAACGGGGCCTTAACGGCCCCGCCTTAAATCAATTCAAATCAAAGGCGCAGCCGAGGATTGCCGCTGCAATTCAGCGGCAACCATCGAACTGCGCATATCGGCAATTATCACTACTTGATAGCAGCCTTGGCGCCGGCGTCCTCGAGCTTCTTCTTGATCGCGTCGGCGTCCGCCTTCGGAATGCCTTCCTTGACCGTTGAAGGAGCACCTTCGACCAGGTCCTTCGCTTCCTTCAACCCCAGGCCCGTGATTTCACGGATGACCTTGATGACGCCCACCTTGTTGGCGCCGAACTCGGTCATCGTCACGGTGAACTCGGTCTGAGCTTCAGCGGCCGGAGCAGCAGCAGCCCCGCCACCCGCCGCAGCCGCGGCCACAGGAGCGGCAGCCGTGACGTTGAACTTCTTTTCCATGTCGGCAATCAGCTCGACCACTTCCATGACGGTCATCTTGGAAATTGAGTCGAGGATTTCGTCTTTAGTAACAGCCATTATCGTCTCCAAATAAATATGGGTTTGATAAACCCGAATCAGGATTAATTCGTCGCTGCCTGCGCCGCGCCGCTCTTCTTGGCTTCAAGAACAGCAGCCAGCGTCCGCACCAACTTCGAGTTGGGGGCAGCCAACGTACCAACGAACTTCGCAATCGGCGCCTTGAGCACACCCAACATCTGCGACAACGCTTGCGCACGCGTAGGCAATGAAGCTACACGCTCGAGCGAATCGGCCTTGAGCAGCTGTCCGCCCAACGAAACGATCGTCGTCACCAGTTTGTCGTTGTCCTTGGCAAACGCCTTGACGATGCGAGCGGCAGCGCCCGGATCGTCGTTGGAGAATGCAAGGACAATGGGTCCCTTCAGCGCCGGAGAAATGCACTCGAAAGCGGTGCCGGCAACGGCCTTGCGCGCGAGAGTATTCTTGACGATTCGCAGGTAGACCCCTTCCTTGCGCGCCTTCGCGCGAAGGTCGGTCATCTGCGTCACGGTCAAGCCACGGTTCTCTGCGCCCACGACGGACAGGGCTTTCGCCGCGACCGCGTTGACTTCTGCCACCACGACTTTCTTCTCTTCCAACTTGAGTGCCATCTAGGTTCCCCGTAGAGAAGCGTCACACATCAGATACGAGCGCCGCCGCCCGTATCCACCCTTTGAGTACTGCGTACTCATTGGTGCGACCTTCTCAGGCAATTCCTGATTCCGGTCCCACCATCTGCGCAGGCTGTCTTTAAGAGTTAAGTTCCTCATGAAACAAACTCGCCTGCGGTCTTCGACGGTGGGTGCGATCAGCCTTGCAGCCTCTCGCATCCCCCGTTTCTAGGCGCTTGCGCGCCAACTTTTCCCGGGGCCGATGCGGCCCCGTCCTAAATCTTTACGAGGCCCAAACTGGCCTGGTCGACCGTCACGCCGGGACCCATGGTCGAGGAGACGGTCAGCTTCTTTAAGTAAATGCCCTTGGATGTCGCTGGTTTGATCTTCTGCAGATCGTTCACCAGCGCCAACAGATTTTCCTTCAACGCGCCCGGTTCGAAACTCGCGCGACCGATCTGCGCGTGCACGATGCCCGCCTTATCGGTGCGGTAGCGCACCTGGCCGGACTTCGCGTTCTTCACCGCTTCCGCCACGTTGGGCGTTACGGTGCCGACCTTTGGGTTCGGCATCAGACCGCGAGGTCCCAAAATCTGACCGAGCTGGCCGACGATGCGCATGGCATCGGGGCTGGCGATCACGACGTCGAAATCGATCTGCCCGGCCTTTACCTTCTCGGCCAGATCCTCGAAGCCGACGATGTCGGCACCGGCCGCCTTGGCGGCATCGGCGTTCTTGCCCTGCGTAAACACGGCCACGCGGACAGTCTTGCCTGTTCCGTGAGGCATGACGGTTGAACCGCGCACCTGTTGGTCGGACTTGGTCGCGTCCACGCCCAAATTCACGGACACGTCCACCGACTCATTGAACTTCGCCGTCGCAAATTCCTTGACGAGCTTCAGCGCATCGTCGATCGGGTAGGACTTCCCCGGCGGCAGTTTGTCCTTCCAGGTCTTCGTTCGTTTCACTGTCGCGCCCATTTTAGAGCCCCTCCACGTCAACACCCATGCTGCGAGCGCTGCCGGCAATGGTTCGCACGGCTGCATCCAAGTCGCTCGCGGTCAGGTCGGGCATTTTCACCTTGGCGATGTCCTCGAGCTGCTTGCGGGTTATTTTCCCGACCTTGGAGGTGTTCGGCGTGGCGCTGCCCTTCGGGATGCCGAGCGCCTTGGCAATGAGCACGGACGCCGGCGGCGTCTTCATGATGAAGGTAAAGCTGCGGTCGCTATATACCGTTATCACTACTGGGGTCGGCAATCCTTTTTCCAAGGCCTGGGTCTGCGCATTAAATGCCTTGCAGAACTCCATGATGTTCACGCCCTGCTGGCCCAACGCGGGACCTACCGGCGGACTGGGATTGGCCTGGCCTGCAGGGATCTGCAGCTTGATATAGCCCGTAACTTTCTTCGCCATCGCGTCGCTCCTGTGGGTACAAACGCTTTCCTTTTAGAGAAAGCTCCCCTGGTTCGGGCCGCTCTCCACCACGGAAAGCGACCTAGTCAATGCGCTTACGCGCAACGTTCAACGGGGCGATGCGCCCCGCCCGATAAACCTAACCCTTCTCGACCTGCGAGAAATCCAATTCCACGGGCGTCGAGCGCCCCAGGATCTGCACGGCCACCTGCAGCCGGTTCTTTTCGTAGTTCACCGACTCGACCACCCCGTTGAAATCGTTGAACGGGCCATCGGTCACCCGCACCACTTCGCCGGGCTCGAAGAGCACTTTCGGCTTCGGCTTGTCCACGCCCTCTTCGACGCGGCGCAAAATCGACATGGCTTCCTTGTCGGTAATGGCCGCCGGCTTGTCGCTGGTGCCGCCGATAAAGCCTAAAACCTTCGGCACTTCCTTCACCAAGTGCCAGGTGTCTTCGTCCATTTCCATCTGCACCAGCACGTAGCCGGGGAAGAACTTGCGATCCGACTTGCGCTTCTGGCCGTCGCGCATTTCAACCACTTCTTCGGTGGGCACGAGAATTTCGCCGAACTTGGCCTCGAGGCCGGCCCGCTTGACCCGCTCTTTCAACGACTCCGAGACTTTGTGCTCGAAGTTCGAGTAAGCGTGAACCACATACCATCGCAAGGACATAGAAGGCTCCGTGTTCGTTAGCCTGTTTGGCCGCCCAAAAAGCGGGTCATCCAGGTAAGAACCCAGTCAAGTACGAAGAAAAAAAAGCCCATCGCAATTGCAAAACCAAAAACGATATAGGTGGTTTTTATCGTTTCGGAACGGTCCGGCCATACCACCTTGCGCAGCTCCACGCGGGCCGCCTGAGAAAACTGCACAAATTCTCTGCCGTATGAGCTAAGCCATAGGAGGCCCGCGCCCGCCGCCAGGCCAACGATGACCATGCCGATACGCAGCGGTAGCGCCCGCTCGTCGTACCAGTAAAACGCCGCTATACCGCCGAGTATCGCTACGATCGACAGAATCAGCAGCGCGTTATCCTTGGACGACGACACCGCGGGTGTTTGCACTTCAGCCATGTACTTACGCCATTCCTACCGGCACTCATCAATGGCAGGGCAGGAGGGAATCGAACCCCCAACCTGCGGTTTTGGAGACCGCCGCTCTGCCAATTGAGCTACTGCCCTAGTTAAGTGCTACCGCACAATCGCCAGGCGCTTGCGCGCCAACATTTCCCGGGGCCGAAACCGGCCCCGAGACCTATATAAACAAAACTATGCGATCACCTTGGCGACCACACCTGCGCCGACGGTTTTGGTCGCACAGATCAAGCGATCACCTTGGCAACAACCCCGGCACCCACGGTTTTACCTCCCTCACGGATGGCGAAACGCAGGCCCTGCTCCATCGCGATCGGGGC
>JALYIH010000130.1 GCA_030775865.1 Pseudomonadota bacterium
TCACACACGTGACGCGCACGGCCATCGGCTATCTCTCACAATCCTCGGCGCCACATCGCACCGATGCGAGCAAATCGCGTGCCTGGTCAATGAGACGCTGCGCCTCGTCCCGATCGATCGGTTGATCATCAAAGGCGGCGGCTTCGAGCATTGCGATCATCCGGCCTGCGACGCGGAACAATCTATAAGATCACACCGACAGGAATCGCAACTGTGCTGTATTCTTTCGGCAGCACCCCCGAGGATGATACGGTACCGACAGGTGCTTTGCTCCAGGCTAGAGATGGCAATCTCTACGGCACCACTACCGCAGGTGGAGCGGCGAACGAGGGAACCGTATTCAAGTTGGTACTCGGCGCGAATTGAAAGGTTGGTTAGCGCCGCGCCGACCTTGTCGAGAACATTATTTCACGCCTGCAGCGCTGAGCGTGGGTCGTCGCCGGCTGCCTCACCAAACGCCGCTCTTCTTTCCGAACCACCAGACCAACCCAAGCCCGAGGGTTGGCTGCGCGTTCTCGTAGATGCCTAGAGTGTGCCCTAGAAAATAAGGTCGATTGGACTCATCCCGACGGAATTCGCCGCGCACCAGGAAATGGTCGTCGGGACGATAATCCACCGTGAAAGTTCCTTCCTTGAGATACCGCGTGAGGCCGCTGAAGAGTCCGCCGATGTCCGCAAGATACTCGGCTCGCGCCGCCACGCCCAGCTTCGGAGAGAATTGATAGCTCGCGTAAAGCGCGCCGCCTTCGACGCGCGCGGGAGACGAATAAGAATACAAGCGCTCCTGAACGTAGTCGGCCCCGGCGGCGAGAATCAGTCCGGGCAGCACTTGCCACGTGAGGTAACTGGCGAAAATCTGCAGTTTGCCGTTCGGTGCGTTCGTGATCGGCAGTAGGTAGGCGCCCTGCTGATTCGGCAAATTCGGTTGGCTCGGGACCTGTTCGTACACGACGTCGGGATGTTCCTGTCCCCGGTAATAATTGAGTGTCCAGCTGATCGAGGGTGTCGGTGTGACCAGGATTCCATACAGCTGGTCTTTGTAGTTGTTGAACGCCTCGGTCTGCTCGGTACCGTTGGTGATCCAGACGTTCACGGCGATCAGGTCGTTGAGCGCCAGTTTTGAACGAACGCCGGTGTGGTAAAAGGGCAAGAAATCGAATAGAAACGATCGCGAATAGTTTAGTTGATCCTTGGTGTAATTGCCTTCCAGCCCGAGTGAACTCGCCCATTTGCCGAAGTCAACCGTCAGTCCTTCCGCGACCGGGAATATGTAGGTACCGTAGGCCTGAAAGATATTTCGATACACTTGGGGGCGCAGCTCATTCGCGGGGTTTCCCTGGAGGGTGGAAGTCGCTTGTCCGAATTGCAGGTCGAGCCGCACGCCGTAGCGCTTGTCCATCGCCGGGTCCGCTGCACTTTCCAGAATAAGGTCCGCTTGATTCAGACTAAAGCTATTGCTGCTCACGTCGTAGGCACGCAGATAATTGGTGCGCCCGACCGGAGAATTGGCGTTCCATTCGTAATATCCGTCCACACATGCGTTTCCAGGCATCTCTGGCCCTTAGCCGGATTTCTGCGAGACCCATTGTTCTTTTCGAACCAACCTCATGATGAGGTTTCGCCGTGGCTTTCGGAGTCGACCGACGTATCAAATTTTCGCACTGGCAGTGGTGGTGCCGGATACCTGCCCATCTTGGAATTCCAGTAAGCCCATGATCGAGGATCAATGATGCCGGGCGGAGCCTTATCAAGTGCTTCACGCATATCGTCATCGGTCACATAACGGCGTATCAGCCGCATATCTTCATGACGTGCATAGGTCATGGCATACGCCATGAAACGAATCGGCTCGGCGAGCGCTTGCTCCGCTGGTTCAAACCAAATGATCCGCTGCGCTATATCGCGAGTTAGCGCCGTCAGCGGGATGGCGTTCATATTTCTTGCTCGTAGTCGTCATCGAACCTGGAGGAGTTGCGATCGAGAGCCGGCAAATGATCCAGGTCCACTTGCCGTACGGCATCAACCAAGCGCTGCTTCAGGTCTTGCGGCAAGTCTTGCAAGTTCCCGTCATCGAAAAAGGATAAGGCTTTGAGCGTGACCTGGGGATTGAAGCGCGGACCGTACAGCATTTGCGCAGCGGACAAGGCGGTAGGCAGATCGATCTTCCCGGAAGTTAGGACCGCATCCATATCCAAGTAATCCTTCGCTTCGGCGCGCACCTGAATCACAGATGCATTGGTCCCAGCCAGATCGAGCAACGAGGCAATTTGCAAATTGTTCTCTTTCACCGCATGAGGCTGTGCCAACCTTCGCAAGTTCGGCACGCCAAAAAAGGAAACCTTGACAGGCTCGCCTCGGTCTACTATTGCAGTCAGCGTGTTCTTTTCGCGCTGAATTATCTTTGCATCTCTTAGGAAGGGAATGTCGCCCTCCAGCGCCTCCAGATTTAGCGACCGGCTGCCAAAAAAATCAAAATCGACGGATGTCCGATGTCCGAGATGCAGGGCAATCGCGGTTCCACCATACAGAACAAATTCTTCGGGCACCGCCGAAAATTCGCGCCAAAGACGCAGTTGTGCCGCGGGAAGAATGTACGTGCGGGGAGAAAATTCCTTCATCCAAAGAGAGTCCAAAGGCATGGCCACGCGCGCGGTGCAGTTTGGCTATGGTACGAAGCCGCGCAGATGGCGCGCCAAAGCACGGAAACGCTCTGGCCGCTCCTGCGCCGCGAGGGAGCGATGTATCGCACCCTGCGCCTGCCGCGTATTTCTTCCGCAGCGGCCGATCTCCTGCGAGAATTCGATCGGCATGAATTGCTCGGCAGCAGTCTGGTGGTCGTCGGCACCAACGCGATGGCCGTCTACGAAATTGAAGCACGCGTACGCTTTGCGACGGCGGCTGGCGTGGATAGCACACTGGATTTCGCCATGACTTGGGTTGCTTCAGAAGCCAGGCAGACCACGCTTGCGGCGGTAGGTGCCGCACCCCGCACGCTCTTGGATGTCATGAAGCGCGTGGATTTGACTTACACAGTCAACACGGAGCGCAGCTTTCAAGTTCGCAACTCGAGTGGCTATGAAGTGGAGCTTCTGCTACCGATGAGCCTCGCAGGAACTTTGCCACGCAACGAAACCCTGTTTTCCATTGCGCTGCCTGAGCAGGACTGGCTGTTACCCGGAAGAAGAGTGGAGCATGTCGTATGCGGTCTTGACGGATTGCCCGCGCGAGTGATCGCGCCGGATCCACGACGCTTCGCGCTGCAAAAATTGTGGTTGGCGGAAAAACCCTCGCGCAATCCATTAAAGAAGCCCAAGGACGCGAAACAAGGCGCGCTCCTGTTGAGTGCGATAGACGAGCGCATGCCACACTTTCCGCTCGACGATGCATTTCGCGACGAACTACCGTCCGAGTTGACGCCTCACTTCGATCGGTGGCGCAAAGCGAAGAGCAGATGAATCGCGGCCGCTGGCCTACATAAAACCTTCTCACTTCAATCGGAAGACCCGTGTCTTTGGCGTTGCTTTTACACGCATCTCGCGGCACCCGCGCCGACGATGACGAAGTTGGACGAATCGCCAAGCTCTGCAGTACCACAACTCCTGCATCTCTTTGACGACAAGGGGTGTTTTGGAGCGGGAAACGAGACTCGAACTCGCGACCTCAACCTTGGAAAATTTGTGGCCCAGATCGCCTAACCCTTTGTTTCAGAAAAATAATATGCATTTCTCGGCGCGCTCAACAATGCGCAAAACGCGCAACAGGTGGAAAACGAAACGCTCTTCCATCGAATCCCGCGGTATGCTTGCCCGGATTCACGAATAAGAATGTAGCCGAACGAAGGGATCACCATGCCGATTGACAGGGATGTTCGCCGCAAGCCGGCGGCACTATTGTTGCTGCTCGGTGCACTTGGGCTCTCATTTTGCGGAGTCGATTCACGCGCCGGCACGGCCCGACTGGTGCGGGACATCAATAGCCAATACATCCCCGTCAGTTCCTATCCTCAGGATTTTCAAGACTTCGGCGCGGTCTCAGTGCTTGATGCCGATGATGGCATACACAGCTTCGAGCCGTGGATCACCGACGGTACTCCAGCCGGCACTTTTCTTTGGGGCGATCTCACCCGGACCGGCGGCGCGGTGGGGCGGCAGTTCTATCAAGCGGCAGGCTTGCTTTTCACACTTACTGAAGACCCGTCTCTAGGAACGCTCATATCGGTGTCCGACGGGACTGTGTCCGGCTCTACGTCTCTGGCGCGCCTTCCCACTGCCACCGCCGGCGTGAATTCGTCTGGGATAGGTGCGGTCGGCAAACGTTTCCTGTTTTCGATGTTCAACACGACCACGGGAAATCGAGAACTGTGGGCCTCCGACGGAACCGATGTAGGGACGGCGCGCGTACCCGCTTCCAACGGTGCGGCGTTTACCGTGGCTGCGACGCTCCTCACCAACGGCAAGTTGTACTTTTTGAACGTTTTGCCTGACGAGACCATCGAGCCTTGGGTGAGCGACGGAACGAGCGCCGGCACTTTTCGCTTGGGCACGATTCCGAATATCGCACCGGAACCGATAGCTGTCTCTTCGCTGGGGCGAGCCGGCGGCTACGTCATATTTGCAGCCAATACGTCGGACACCGGTCGTGAACTGTGGCGCATCGATCCTAGCAATGGCAGTGTCGCTCGCGTGAGTGACATCGCGCCAGGCACGAACTCAGGTCTGCCGCCACACGCGGTGTTCGGCTCAGTAGGATCGACAGCCGTTTTTGCCGCGTCGGCGACGGGTGACTCGACGATGTCCTTGTGGCGCACCGATGGGACCGCCGCAGGAACCTATGCCATTGCAGCGCTTGCGCCATTCCAGGCGCTCACGACTCTGTTTTTCGGGTCGGGAACGAATGGAACTATCCTGTTTTTCGCCGGCAGCCCCGCCACGGATCTCTGGGCTACCGACGGCAGCGTTGCCGGCACGGTCAAACTGGCTTCGGGAGTTTCGAGCAGTACGCTGGCGGAATTCGGTGGACATTATTATTTTTCCACGACCTCCTCTTCCTCTTCTTCTTTTTTATCCACTCAGGTGTGGACCAGCGATGGAACCACTGCAACTACGAAGGTGCTCGCGCAGATTCCCGGCAGCTTGTCCGGCATTGCGGGCGATGCCAATCAGGTATTCGTGCGGAACATGACCTCGACCCTGACGGGTTCGGTCTACCGAATCGATCGCGCTAGTCTGCAACTGACAACTTTACTCAACTACTCTTTCAGCGCTATCGCAACGTTCGGCAATGGCGTGTTCGCCTTTGCACGCGGAAAACTGTATTTCGACAACGAGGATCCTCAGAACGGTCGTGAAATCTGGACCAGTGACGGGACAGCCGCAGGCTCCAGGCTGCTCAAGGACATCGCCGCCGAAACCCAGACGCAGAGTTCAAATCCGGCTGACTTTGTCAGTTTCAACGGTCAATTGTTCTTCACGGCGGACGATGGCATTGCCGGCCGCGAGGTGTGGCATTCCGACGGTACGTCTCAGGGCACTATATTGCTCGTCGATGCCAATCCCGGCGCGGCCGGTTCATCGCCTTCGGATTTGTCGGTAGCAAACGGGGCGTTGCATTTTTTTGCGACGGATTCCTCGGGACTTGCACACCTGTGGCGTTCGGACGGCACCCCCTCGGGTACCAAGGCGTTGGCCGCAGTCTCTCCGCGGCCAGATCCGACGCGTTCGCCCGGTTGTGATAGCCGCGCAATTGCACTGGGCGGCAGTGTTTATTTTGCCGGCTACGATGCTACCGCCGCAGTGCAGTTGTGGAAATCAGACGGCACCGCCGCGGGAACCCAGCGGGTCACGAACATCTTAACGCCAAGTTTCGGTGCACTCGGCATTTGCTATCTCACCGTGTCTGCGGGTCAGCTTTACTTTCAGGCAAACGACGGCATGACCGGGCCTGAGCTGTGGGTCTCGGATGGCACCGCTTCGGGAACGCACGAAGTTGCGGATATTCTGCCGGGGCCTTCCGGATCGACGCCGACACAGTTGACGCACTTTATGGGCTCGCTCTACTTTCTGGCGAGCGACGGCACGCACGGCGGTCAGCTCTGGAGTACCAACGGCACCGCCGCCGGGACGGTGAGTTCCCCCGTATTCGGTACGGGCACGCCGATAGGCATCGCCTCCATCGGAAGCACAATGTTGGTACGGGTTCAAACCGGTGGCGCGCTGTCGGTTTGGAGTTCCAACGGAAACGTAGCGGCCCCGACGCTGCTCGGAAACGACTACAGCAGCGTGTTCGGATTAGCAAATCCCCTGTTCGCGAATCGCGGCTTCGGCTACTTCGCAGGTGGCGTGTCGAGCACGGGAGTCGTGGACGTAGAACCCTGGGTGACCGACGGAACCGCAGCCGGTACTCACGTACTCGCGGCTATCAATCCCGGCGCGGGCTCGATGCCTCATGGCTTTGCGGACTTCGACGGCATCACGGTGTTCGAGGCCACGCTTCCAGATTCCACGACGCAGCTGTGGCGCACCAACGGCGGCAAAACAGCTGCGCTTGCGGCCATCGACATCGGACAGACACACCTTGCGGCGGGACAAAATCTCTTTTACACAAGTTTTGATTCAACCTCGGGGACCGAGCTATGGGCTTTGAACAACGCAGCACCGGTGGCGGCCGATGACACGTCAAGCGTGGTTTCCGGCAGTTCAGACACCGTCTCAGTGCTTGCCAACGACACTGACTCTGACGGTGAATTGAACACCGGCAGCGTCGCGATCACGATTCCCCCGCAACACGGAAGCGCAACTGTAAACGCCGATGGAACCGTGACCTACACACCGCAAGCGGGTTTCACGGGATCGGATTCTCTGGCTTACACGGTTCAAGACGATCAGGGCGGCACGTCAGCCCCGGCAACATTGCACATAACCGTTACAGCGGCGCCCGTTCCCCCGACATCAAGCGGCGGCAGCAGCGGCTCCGGTGGCGGCGGCGAACTGAGTGAGGCGGTCGTAGCACTGCTCGCGCTGTTGGTCTACGGGACGAGGATGCGGTCGGGTAAGTACCTCGGGCCACAACGTATCGACTAGCAAAACCTTCGCAAGCCGTTGATGACCAGAGAAATATTGGAGCGGGAAACGAGGCTCGAACTCGCGACCTCAACCTTGGCAAGATTGTGGCGCAGATCGTCTAATTCATTGTTTTAAAAACAATTATCGCTTTTTGGAGGTCGCTCAAAATGCACAAATACGTGCATTGGGAGCAAAAACGCGCATTGGCGAGCAAAAAGAGCGTTGTCGATTACTGGCGCAGCAGAGGACAAAGCTAACGGTGATAGATCCGTTTTCCGCGATTTGGTCATTGATGGTGTCAGAAGTAAGCGTATGATTTCTGCCAGTTAAATGAGATCGCCATGAAAACCCTTGCTCAACGAATTTTGGCGCGCGCTGCCGAATTGCCGGAAGGCACGCCTTTGACCGCCAAAGAACTGCTGCATATGGGAAGCCGAGCCGCCCTCGACCAAGCCCTCGCCCGGCTGGTGCAGCGCAGCAGCTTGCTTCGCGCTGGACGCGGTATATATGTCCGTCCGATCGAGGGCCGCTTTGGCACTCGCTCACCATCGGCTGCCAAGATGGCCCAAGGCTTGGCAAATCAGCATGGTGAAACCGTTGTGTCGCATGGCGCCGCAGCCGCCAACGCGTTGGGGCTGACCACGCAAGTACCGATGCGGGCGGTTTATCTCACGTCCGGTCCCAACCGCCGGTTGAAGTTGGGCGCACAGATGATCGAATTACGGCACGCGCCGCGATGGCAGTTGATGTTTCCTGGCCGTGCTGCCGGAGAGGTGGTGCGTGCCCTCGCCTGGTTGGGTCCGGAGAAGGCCGGCGAAGCAATTCGAAAGTTGCGCGCCAAGCTGCCACCGTCGGAACTCAAAGAAGTCACATCGGCGCGCTCGCGCCTGCCGACGTGGATGGCTCGAGAGGTCAGTGCTCTGATAGACCGTGACTGATTTCTTCCAGCTCTCTGTCACCGAACGTCGGGAGGCGCTCGACGCAGCGGCCGACACGTCCGGCCTCCTACCTCATCTGCTTGAAAAAGATATCTGGGTAGTGTGGTCGCTGAGGCACGTGTTTGCCGGCCCCTATGCCAACCACTTGGTATTCAAGGGCGGCACGTCATTATCGAAGGCCTACGGTGTCATCCGGCGCTTCTCCGAAGACGTGGATCTGACTTACGACATTCGCGCGATTGCCCGCGACCTGGTGGGCGACGCCGACGCGCCCTTACCCGCCAGCGCGAGCCAGGAAAAGAAATGGACCAAGGCGATTCGGACACGTCTATCGGAGTGGGTCGGCGCCGAGATCGTGCCACGTCTCAAACTCGATCTTGAACAGCATGGCCTTCCGGCAGCCGTGCGATCGGAGGGCGACAAAGTGTTCATCGACTACGCCCCGCTGGCGACCGGCACCGGCTATGTCGTGCCCGCCGTCATGTTGGAATTCGGTGCCCGTTCCACTGGGGAACCCAGCGAGCCACGCGCCATCCATTGCGACGCGGCCACCCATCTGCAAGGTGTGGAGTTTCCAACCGCGACGCCGAAAGTCATGCGCGCCGAACGCACCTTCTGGGAAAAGGCCACAGCGATTCACGTTTTCTGCGCGCAAGGTGAGTTTCGCGGCGGTGACCGCTTTGCGCGTCATTGGCATGATGTGACCAGACTGGATACCGCCGGCTTCGCCGATGCCGCCATTGCGGACAAAGCCCTCGCCCGTGCAGTTGCCGATCACAAGGCGGTGTTCTTTGCGGAGAAGAACACCAACGGAAAGGTCATCGACTATCACACTGCGGTCGCAGGTGCGCTTCAGCTCGTACCCGAGGACGGCGCATTGGCCAAACTGGCGGTCGACTATCAGCACATGGTAGATGACGGTTTGTTTCTCGATGATGCCGAACCTTTCGACGCACTACTGGAGCGATGTAACGCAATTCAGCAGAAGGCCAATGCGTCATGAGTAATTACGCCATGACTCACTCGGCGAAATACCAGTGATGACTGTACTTTGCGGTCAACCCGGCGGGTCATTTGGATTTTGCCGGTCTCTTCGCCTTCCTCGATGTCGTTTTTCTGGCCGCCTTCGGAGTAACCCGCCGCCGCTTAGCTTTCAACTTGGCCATTCCGTTAGCCGTCGTTCCCGCCTCGGCTGCTCCGACCTCCGCCATCTCGATCCCAAACACGTCGGCCAGGTTCGAGGCGTCCAACAGCTTGGTGTTCTTGGGCGCTTTCTTGGACGACAGCGGCAACCCGGCCTCGGCCCGCGCTACCAAATCCCTGGGATCGACGTTCCGCAGTAGGAATAAGAGATCTGGGGCGGCATCGAGCCGCGCACCGATGCCGTAGAACACCGCCGCAGCGTGCTTGCACATGGCCGCCCAGTCCGGACAGCTGCACTGAAACTTTATCTCCTTCGGCGACGGGAACAGGCCGACTCCCTTGCGGCAGATACGTTCCATCACCGCTTGCGACAGACGTCCCTGCAGAAGTTCGACCAGCGAGTCGATGGATGCGGAACAGTCCCTGCCGATCGCATGCCACTGCGGCGTAGGCACACCGGAAATCGTCATTTTGATCTGGTAGAGATTCGAGCCCCTCACCTGAGCCGTTACGGCGCCCGCCGAGAGCGGCCATACGACCCCCAATGGGATCGCTTGCCCATCGCCGGCGCCAGCGCGGAGGCAGTGAGCGCGTACAGGGTGTCCGTGAACATTGCGATCGAGACGAACAGGCAGCCAAACACCAAACTCTGTCCAAGCGGTGAAGCGCCCGGATTGATGAACTGCGGCAGAAGTGCGGCAAAGAACAACGTAGTTTTGGGATTCAACAGGGCGACGAAGCAACCGTCGCGAAACAAGCGCACAGACGAAACGCCGATCAGTCGTACGGAAACCTCAGCTGCTGCCCTTGCGCGCAATGCCTTGATGCCGAGGAATACGAGATATGCAGCGCCGGCGAGCTTGATTGCCAAAAAGGCGGCCGCCGAAGCCGCAAGTACAGCGGCGAGCCCCACGGAGGCCGCCGCGGCATTTCCGAGATTGCCGAGCGCTATTCCGCCGACCGACGCGAGTCCGGCCTTGCGCCCCTGACTCAACGTCCGCGTCACGATATACAACACACCAGGTCCCGGCGTGATAGCCAGAATAACGCTTGCAAATATGAATGCGGCGAATGACGGCGAGGAAATAATCGTTCCAATCAACTTCTATCTCTCATGTCGATCGTTACGGATACACCTTAGCCGAAGACTCAAGAGGCGGGCAAGAACGGCTCGGAGCCTTGGTTGGCGGTCTCCTGGCCGCGCTCTGGAAATTGGGTATTCTGCAACGCATCGGCGTCGCCAAAGAAAACATCGAGATCGACAGGAAGTGAGCGGTTCCAGCGCGGGAGCAAACGACAGGCTGCATTCATCCGTTCGAAACGCGAGGGCCGCTTCGCCAAACGCCAGAATATCAGAACCCTTGTAGGTCCTTGACGACAAGATAAATTTCTGGAGCGGGAAACGAGACTCGAACTCGCGACCTCAACCTTGGCAAGGTTGCGCTCTACCAACTGAGCTATTCCCGCCCTAAACAGACGCGCAATTGTAGGGCCGAACCGCCGGGAGTCAAGAAGAAGTCACAGAAGAATGCCGCTAAAGCCTTGAACTGCCCGACAATTCTGCGATTTCAGACGCCGCGCCGGCTACAGTCGCGAGCTGTCGCGCAGTTCAGGCCATGCTAATCGCAGGTACAAAATCATTGACCACAGGGTTAACACCGCCGCCACGGCTGTGAGCACCAGCCCGAGCTTATAGATCGGGATGCCGAACAGAGCATGCCGAAACAGCATCATCGACAGGCCGGTGATTTGCATGATGGTCTTGTACTTCCCCAGCATCGACACTTTGATGCGGCCGCGTGCACCGATTTCCGCCATCCATTCGCGCAATGCCGACACCGCGATTTCACGGCCGATGATCACCGCCGCCATGATCGCGATGAACCAACGCGGATCCGCGCTCACGATCAACACGAGCGCTGCGGCGACGATCAATTTGTCGGCGACGGGATCTAAAAACGCGCCAAGCCGTGACGTCAATCCCAGCTTGCGCGCGAAATAGCCGTCCAGGGTGTCGGTGATGCCCGCCAATGCAAAGCCCACGCCCGCGGCCGGATGCGCCCACCAAAAAGGCAAATAAAAGAGAATCACCACGCCCGGAATCATCAGAATGCGCAACCACGTCAGCGTGTTAGGCAAATTCCAGTGAGACTTAGGTTCAACGGCCGGGGTGGAGGTGCTCATAGATTACCTGGGCCAGTTCCCGACCGAGGCCCCGAACTTGTATGAAGTCATCGATGCCCGCACGGAGTATTCCTTGTAGGCCGCCAAACTGTTTCAGCAGTTCGCGCCGTTTGACCGGCCCCAAACCCGGAATGGTTTCGAGAATTGACTGGCTATGACGTTTGGCCCGCTTTCGGCGGTGACCCGCGATCGCGAAACGATGCGCTTCGTCGCGCACGCGTTGAATCAGATGCAATGCGCGTGAGTCAGGGGGCAGTATAGTTGGGGTGTTCTCGCCCAACAAGAACAGTTGTTCCTGGCCGGCGCGCCGGTCGACGCCCTTGGCGACGCCTATCAAGGTCACTCCCCCCACGCCCAACTCGTCGAGCACCTTGGCCGCTTCCGCCAATTGTCCCTTGCCGCCATCGATCAAGAGCACATCCGGCTTGACGATTTCGCCCTCGCGCACCCGCTTGTAACGCCGCGTCAACGCCTGGTACATCGCGGCATAATCATCGCCCGGTTGAATCCCGCTGATGTTGAAGCGCCGATAGTCGCTCTTCAGCGGCCCTTCCACGCCGAACACGACGCAGGATGCGACCGTATCGGTGCCCCCGGTGTGGCTGATGTCGAAGCATTCCAGGCGATTTGGTGTTTCCTCCAGATCGAAGGCCTCGCGCAAGTCCTCGAGGCTGGACTCGATGCCGGCGCGCGCCAGCCGGCGCATGGTAAGAGCCTGTTCCGCGTTGTTGTGCATCATCTCCAGCCAGCGCGCGCGAATGCCGCGCACCGAGGAACAAATTCGCACCTTGTGCGATAAACGCTCCGCCAAAGTGGATTCCAGCAGCTGCATTTCATCGAAGTCTTGCTCCACGATGATCTCCGTCGGGGCATCGCGCTCCAAATAATATTGCATGACAAAGGCCGCAAGAACCTCCGGCGGATCGGCAAACAGCGCCTTCGGGAAAAATGTCGTACTGCCCAAGCTGCGGCCCGCTCGCACGAACATCAGCGCCACGCAATACTCGCCATTGGCGGCCGCAATCGCGATGACGTCCGCATCATGATCGGCGCCGGCGGTGACGATTTGCTGGGCTTGAATGACTTTGAGCTTCGCCAATTGGTCGCGCAGCTGGGCCGCCTCCTCGAAGTCCAAGCGCTCCGCGGCTGCCTCCATCCGCCCCCCGAGATCTTCGCCGACTTCATCATTGCGTCCTTCCAGCACCTTGATCGCGGCGCCCACGTCACGCGCATAGTGCTCCTTGGACACAAGACCCACGCAAGGCGCCGTGCAGCGCTGGATTTGGTACTGCAGACAGGGCCTGGAGCGGTTGGCGAAATAAGCATCGTCACAGTTGCGTATTCGAAACAGCTTCTGCAGCTGCTGCAGCGTATCGCGCACCGCACCGGCCGAAGGGTACGGCCCGAAGTATTTACCGGGCTCCTTGCGCGAACCGCGGTAGAAATTCAAACGCGGAAACTCATGTTTGGTTTCCAGATGCAGGTACGGAAAGCTCTTGTCGTCGCGCAACACCACGTTGAATCGCGGCCGGTGCTTCTTGATCAGATTGTATTCAAGCAACAGTGCTTCTGTTTCGGAATTCGTGATCGTGACTTCCATGTTGGCTGTCTTCGCGATCAGCGCTTGCACCTTGGGCTGAACGTTGCTCGGCTGAAAATACGACGCGACCCGGCCCTTCAGATTGCGCGCCTTGCCGACGTAGAGAATTTGTCCGTCCATGTCCAGCATCCGGTAAACACCGGGGCGGCCCGGCAGGCTGTCGACGAACACCTTGGCCTCGAAACGCAACGGCGGTGTGGACAGATCGGTATTCATGGCGCCGCCGGGTCGCAGTGCGCGAGATCCCGTGCCCTTTCAATGACGGCCTCGAACATTTCAGTGGTGAGCCGCCGCGTCTGCGTGTTGTAGCGGCTGCAGTGATAGGAGTCGAGCAACACTCGGCCGCCGGCCAATGCATGCTCTGCCGCATGGGCAAAGCGGAATGCCGCCATCGGCAAATCGTACGCGCGCAGAACCGCTGCGTGCGCGATCGCGCCCAGCGCCAGAATCACGCGCGCGCTGCGGCTTTGCGCAAGTTCCGCCCGCAGATACGCGTTGCATTCCTTGACCTCCCCAGGCAGCGGCTTGTTGGCGGGCGGCAGGCACTTCACGGAGTTGGTGATGCGCGCATCCTTGAGCGTAAGCCCATCGTCGGCGGCGATCGATTCTGGACCCGAGGCGAGTCCATACTTGTACAGGGTGCGGTAAAGCAATATGCCGGCATGATCGCCGGTAAAGGGCCGCCCGGTGCGATTGGCGCCGTGCATGCCGGGCGCCAGGCCGACCAGAACGATTCGTGCGGCAGGATCGCCGAACGGCGGCACTGGACGGCAGTGGTAGCCGGGTTCCTCGACGTGAACGGCATCCAGAAATGCCGCGAGACGCGGGCAGCGCCTGCAATCGGCGTCAAAAGTAGGATTCATACTCGAGAAGATTTATCACAACACTGGGCGCTATGAAAAAACGGGCTACGCGGATCACCGCGTAGCCCGCCATCGATCGCGCTTGGACTTTGGACTAACCCGAGCGCAACTGAACCTGAAGCCCAGTAGGTTTAGAACCTGTCAGACCCCCACGTCAGGGAAAAAATTCCACGCAGTTAGCCAATTATTTTTGTTGGCTGTCCCTGGGCTTAAGCGGCCAATTGGCGCTCAAGTATCGGGCTGCGGGGAAGGTTCGAGATCCAGAATAGCACCTGCCGCCATCGGGGCAAGCCGGGTTTTCAAAAAACTGCCGCCCTAAAGAGACTCGAAATCGAGATATATTAAATAACTTATTGATTATATTAAATTTAGTGAATTATCAGGCTCACCCAATTCTTATTCATTAGGCTGCAGGCGCCGAGACAGGGGTTTGCCGCCCTCCCCTCGGGGTCAGCAGCATTTTCATTCCGTAACGTGCACGCAACGTGATCAGACCTTGCGGTTCCACAGGGTGTCCCGGCACCACCCGCAAACTATAGCGCTGTGCCAATGTCGCGAGCAGAATCGTTGCTTCGGCCAGCGCGAATGCAGCACCGATGCAGATTCGCTTGCCGCCGCCGAAGGGAAGATAGGAGAAACGCGCCCGCGCGGATGAACGCTCCGCCGAGAAGCGCTCAGGATCGAACCGCCCTGGATTCTCCCAAAGCTTCACGTGGCGATGGAGCAGCCAGGGCACGATCATGACCGTCGAGCCCTTCGGTATGCGCCGGCCAACGAGCGCGTCATCGGCAATCGCTTGGCGCGCAATCGTGTGCACCGGTGGATAGATCCGCATGGAATCTTCAACGACCATACGCGTATAGGTCAACTTGGGCAGGTCGTCGTGATCCGGCGCGCGCCCGCCGAGTACTGCATCGAGCTCGGCGTGCAGCTTCGCCTCTTCGGCCGGATGTTGCGACAAGAGAAACCAAGTCCAGGTCATGGCCATGGCCGTGGTTTCATGGCCGGCCAAAAAAATGGTGATCACTTGATCGCGCACTTCTTGCGCCGTCATTCCCCCGCCACTTTGCTCGTCGCGGGCCGCGATCAGTCGTGCCAGCAGATCTTTCGGATGGCTTCCGGGATCGCGCGCACGCTCCTCGATCAGACGGTCGATCACCTTGTCGAACTCACCCAGCGTCCGTTGGGCAACTCCGGAACGCGAAAGTCCAGCCAGCCATTTTGGCCACCCCAGCATATCTAAAATATTCGGGCGCATTTCGACCTGGTAATGCCCCGCGCTGCGGGCCATGATCTGGACGATGTCATCGGAATCATTTGAGAACATGGTTCGCGAAATGATATTGAGCGTCACTTCCATCATCGCCGTAGAGACGTCGATGCCGGTGCCGGCGGGAATCTTGCCCCACTCTGCCAACAGCTCTTCGGCGGCGCCGGTCATGATGGGCGTGTAGGCCGCGATGCTTCGATGATCAAAAGCAGGCGACATGGTGCGTCGATGCTGCCGCCACGTCTCGCCTTCCGAGGTGATCAGCCCTTTTCCCAGGCCGGGTTCGAGTATTCGGCGTGTGATTTCAGTCTTCTGGTAGTTTGCCGCGTTGTCGATCAGGACCTGCTTGATCGCGGCCAGATCATTGACCACGAATAAATGGCGCCCAAACATCTTTCTCTCGATGATGTCGAGTTCGTACGCTTCTTGCGCGAAGGACGTAATCGCGCTGTCGCGCAGCGCGCGAACGAACTCGAAGAATGACAAGCGACGCTGCCGTGGTACAGGCGCGGGCAACACAGGAGCAGCGACGGGATTGTTGAGAGTGGTCATTGGCGCAATTTAACACGAGACCTGAAGGAGCACCTCCAGGGTGCCTCAATCTGTCAAATATCCGCCCCACGGTGGATGCAGGTTAATTACCCTTGATATTCGTCTTGCCCCCGTGATCGGGAGGATAATCGGTCCATGAACAATAAACGCGACCTGCTCCCCTGGATTCTAGGCGGCCTGACCGTGGCCAGCGTTGCCGCCGCCATCACGGTGGCCTCGTCCGGCTGGCCGCTGACGCCGAACCCGACGCGCGCGAGCGCTGTCACGGCGCAAGTCACAGCGGCCCCTGTTTCGCTGCCCGTGCCGCCCCCGACGGCCGATGTGGCCCCCGCGCCCGAGGCAGGCCCTGCGGACGAGACGGCGGCCATGCAGGACGCATCGGCACTCGCGACGGCGCAGGAGCAAGCCACAACAGATACGCCGGTACCAAGCGGCCAGATCTGGGAATGCACGACCAACGGCGTGAAGACCTTCTCCAATAATCCCTGCGGTGAGAAGTCGACCCTGCTCGAAGTGCGCGCGATCAACACCATGAATCCGACGCCCGAAATCCACTACGCACGAGCGTACGCCCCGGACCCGCGTTACGCGCCGCAATACGCTGACCAAAATGCCTATGGCGACCAGAATGCATACGCCGGCCAAGATACCTATGCCGAACAAGGAAACGCGGACTACGCTGGCACCTATGCCGTCGTCCCGGGGTTTGCATTCCTACCGCGACACAGGCCTGAGCGCGACCGCAGGCCCGAACACGAACGCAGGCCCGAACACGAACGCAGGCCCGACCATGAAAATCCTCATCGCCCGCCGCCGCACCAGAATTCTGGGCCGCCGGTGCGGCGAAACTAGGCTCGCGCAACGACGATGATCCGGCCGGCGAGACTTTCGCGAGCAAGCCTGCCCGCGATTTGCGCAGTCATGCTCGCGCTCCCAACATTCGCCGTTGACGACCCAACTCCGAAACCCCAGCTCGACACAATAACCGTCGAAACTGCCAAAGACCGCAAGGCGCTTCAGCGCCAGATCAACGCCTTTGTCACGGGTATAGCCGTGGTGCCTCGGGATCAGTCGCTCGCCAATTGGCAAACTCAAACGCCGATTTGCCTTCTCGTGGCAGGCCTGCCGCGCGAAGACGGTGAATACATGCTCGCGCGCCTGTCGAAGATCGCTGCATCTGCCGGCGCGCCGTTGGCGCCCGAGCATTGCAAGCCAAACTTCTATGTCGTCGTGACTTCTCAGGCCGACGCGCTGCTCAAAGCATGGGGTAGGCGCGATACGAGAATGTTCGGGGGTGCGGATGGAATATCGATCCACAAATTTCTCAAGGCAACCGCACCGGTGCGTGCGTGGTACAACGCGGAACTCTACAATTCCGACGGAACGCCGCTTGGCAACGGCGAAGGTCAGTCCGACTTCGATATCTCCCAAGTTCCAATCCAACTCATGGCCACGGCCACGCGGATCCGCTTCAACGACGTCCGCAATCTCTCCTCCGTGATGGTGATCATCGATGCGCCACACGCGAAGGGCATTACCTTCGGGCAATTGGCGGCCTATGTCGCGATGGTCGGACTCGCCGAAATCCGCGTGGACGCGCGAACATCCGCTGCGCCCTCCAGCATCCTGCAGCTGTTTTCCGGACCTGCAACGCCGCCCCCGGGGTTGAGCGCGTGGGACGAGGCGTTCCTCAAGGCGCTCTACCACACGGAGCACCTCGATCAGCGCCAGATTTCCGCGATCAAGACCGAGATGGTGCAGGACATCGCGCCCAAACGTTGACCTCTGCGCCAAATGTTGGGAACCTAGTTGGGGGAGGAGCCATGGACACAGACGCGATTTCAGTTAGGAAGACCGCAGACCGTGCGAGCACGCTTGCATTGGCGGTACTCACTTTGGCGGCGCTCACATCCCTTGCCATCGGCGCCGCAGCGGATACGCCGCCTGCGCAGCCACCGACGGATAAGCTCGACTCAACGACGGTTGAGGCACCGAGGGACCGCGCGGATGTCGAGCGCCAGGTAAGAACATTCGTCAATGCCATCGCCGTAAAGCCCGGGGACGAATCCCTCGCGCGCTGGCAGGCGCAAATCCCACTGTGCCCATTGGTGGCCGGCATGCCGAGCAAGGACGGCGAATATATTCTGTCGCGCGTGTCGAAGATCGCCACGGCCGCCGGCGCACCCCTTGCGCCGGCAAATTGCAAAGGCAATTTCTACATTATCGCGACCGCGGACCCTGAGGGCGTGATCAAGGGCTGGAGCAAACGGGATGTAAGAATATTCGGCGAGGAGACTGATCAAGGTGGAACCAAAATCCGCGAATTCAAGGCGTCGAGTCCCATACGCGTTTGGTACAACACCGAGTTCTACAAGCTGGATGGAACACCCCTCGGCAATTCAGAAACCCGCTACACCGACATGGCCCGAGCGACGCGGATCGAGATCAACAATTATCGCGCCCTATCCTCGATCATCGCCATCATTGATACGCGGCTCGTGAAGGATGTCTCCTTCGGGCAGGTGGCGGCCTATGTCGCCATGATCGGACTCGCACAGATTCATCCGGAGGCTAATGTGCCCGATGCGCCCACCATCTTGAATCTATTCGCGGGTTCCGGGAAGGCGCCGCCCGGTTTGACTGCCTGGGATGCATCCTTCCTCAAGGCGGTATACCAAACGCGCAGCACCGACACGACGCAAATCTCGGCAATCAAGACAGCCATGGTGCAAGACGTTGCGCCCTGACGTCAAACCGGTTGCACTCGTGACCGGTGCCTCGCGCGGTATCGGTAGAGTCATCGCCGTGCAGCTTGCACAGCGCGGTGTGCGCGTTGCGATTCACCATCGCAGCAATCGAGCTGCCGCCGAAGAGTGCCTTGCCGGTCTTGCGGGCAGCGGGCACGCGATTTTCGCCGCCGATCTGTCGGAACCCGCGGCACCGGTCGTCTTGTGGCAGCAGATTGCGGATCGACTCGGCGCGGTCGACGTCCTGATCAACAACGCCGGTCTGTACATAGAGCATTCGCCTCTGAAAATCGACTACGACAATTGGACGTCCGCGTGGCAGCAGACGCTGTCGACAAATCTCGTCGCGCCCGCAAGTCTTTCGCTGCTCGCGGCGCAGAGCATGGCGGCCCGAATCGATGCGCGAGACGAAGCTTTTGGCCGCGGCCGCATTGTCAACATTTCCTCTCGCGGCGCGTTTCGCGGCGAACCCGACGCTCCCGCCTACGGGGCCAGCAAAGCCGGTCTCAACGCCCTCTCCCAGTCCTTGGCCAAGGCGCTCGCCCCGCGCGCGATCTACGTCTACTGCGTTGCCCCGGGTTGGGTCGAGACTGAGATGGCCACGAGCCATCTTGAAGGGCCGGATGGTGCGGCTATTCTGGCGCAGCACCCGCTGGGACGCGTGAACCGCACCGACGAGGTTGCAAATGCCGCGGTTTACTGTGCTCTCGATGCCCCCGCCGCCATGACGGGATGCGTGATCGACGTCAACGGTGCGAGTTATTTGAGGACCTGAACCGCTGAGGCACCAGCAAGAAGGAACTCGCTGCGGGCTACTCGGCCAACTGCCCTTGCATAAGATCGGTCAGGGTTAGCGCACCCTTAAGCTCGAGGTACGTGAACACGGGGAGCAGCACCAGCGTGATCACCGCTGAGACTCGCACTACCCGTGCAAGCAGCAGCGATTTGCAATTCTTCGCGCACCGATAGGTCGCGAGGGTGACGTAAATGCCGAAAAAGAAGCCGAGAATCGTGTAGACGCGCATGACAAATTGATTCTCCGGATCGAGAAACAATTCGACGGCGCCGATGAGCAGCGAGCCCACGACGCCATACAGCCAAATAACCCTCGAAAGCGAGGTTTTCCCTTGCAGCGGTTCCTTCAAAAAAGCGCTGATCGTCATGCGGAGTCAATGATCAAATGCCAACCGAGGATCAAGTGGCTAATCGCGGCATCTTGCCCGGGCGGTAGCCCGCCCCGGCCCGCCGCGCAATCAGCATCGCCAGCTCCAGCGCTTGCTCGGCATTCAAGCGTGGGTCAACTTGCGATCGATAGGCTCGAACCAGGTCGTTCTCCGTCAATCCCCGCGCCCCGCCGATGCACTCGGTCACATCCTCGCCGGTAAGTTCAATGTGTACTCCGCCGAGCATCGATCCCTCCTCGCGGTGAATGCGGAACGCAGCCTCCACTTCGCCCAATATATTGTCGAAGCGCCGCGTCTTCACGCCGCCTGAGGTGGTTTCGGTGTTGCCATGCATGGGATCACACACCCACAGCACCTGCGAGCCTGTCGCCCGGACCGCACGGATCATATCGGGCAATCTTTGCTCAATATCCTTGATTCCAAATCGATGAATGAAGGTCAGGCGGCCGGGCTGGTTTTGCGGATTGAGCACCTGGATGAGTTCCTGAAGCCATTCCGCACTCATGGAGGCGCCCACTTTCACGCCGATCGGGTTACAGATGCCTCGGAAATATTCCACGTGTGCGCCATCGATATTGGCGGTGCGCATGCCGATCCACGGCATGTGCGTCGACAGGTTGTACCATCGCTTCTGGCGTTCGATGTAGCGCGTCTGAGCCTGCTCCGAGAGCAGATGCAAACCTTCATGACTGGTATAAAAATCGACGCGCGTTGCCGCGTGCACCCGCTGTCCGCTCATCGATTCGAAGAAATCCATGGACTCGGCAATCGAATCGACGATCTGTTGATAGGCATCGCGCAGCGGCGCGTGGCGCAAAAATCCCAAGTCCCAGTATTCTGGATGGTGCAAATCAGCGAATCCACCGTCGATCAAGGCTCGCACAAAATTTAAGGTGAGCGAGGCTCGCTCATAACCGCGCAGTAACAGCTCCGGATCAGGCTCTCGATCCGCCTTGGTGAAGCCGGGGCGGTTGACGTTGTCGCCGCGATAGGTCGGCAGCGTGACGCCCTCTCGGGTTTCGGTATCCGCGGAACGGGGCTTGGCGTACTGTCCGGCAAATCGACCCACGCGGACGATCGGCTTTTTCAGGCCCTGCAGCAGCACCAGGCTCATTTGCAAGAGAATCTTCAAGCGCCTCGCAATATTGTCCGATTCGCAATCCTCAAAGCTTTCAGCACAGTCGCCGCCCTGAAGCAGGAACTGCTCGCCGCGCTGCGCCTTTGCCAGCTTGGCCGTCAGCGCCTCGACTTCCCACGACACCACCAGGGGCGGCAATCGGCTCAAAGAGGCCACGGCACGCTCCAGCGCCTGCCCATCGGCGTATTTGGGCTGCTGTGCGGCAGGACGACTCTGCCAGGTCGCGGGATGCCAATTCGTCAGGGCGGGGGTGTTCGACATCGCAGGATGCTAGCGTTGTCAGCTGTGCCAAGTCAAAATGCGCCCCCTTCACCACCGACCGCAGCCAACTTATGAAGCACAGCACCAATCCACTCGAGTCCCTGGGACTTAAGGACATCAACGCCGGCACATGGTCCGGAAGCCATGGCTGGAGCACCGAGGCCACCGGCCCACTGATTGAATCCATCAATCCCGCGACCGGTCAGCGCCTGGCGCAGGTGCGCGGCGCCACATCGGCTGATTACGAGCATGTCTTATCTGCGGCGGTGGCTGCGGCGGCTGCGTGGCGCGCTGTGCCCGCACCGAAACGCGGCGAGGCGGTGCGGGCTGTCGGCGAGGAACTTCGCGCGCACAAGGATGCGCTGGGCAGCTTGGTGTCGCTGGAAAACGGCAAAATCAAGGCTGAGGGTGATGGTGAAGTGCAAGAGATGATCGATATCGCCGATTTCGCGGTCGGGCAGTCGCGCATGTTGTATGGCAATACCATGCACTCGGAGCGCGCGCAGCACCGCATGTACGAACAATGGCATCCGCTCGGCGTCGTCGGGGTCATATCGGCATTTAATTTTCCGGTGGCAGTATGGGCCTGGAATGCATTCTTGGCGGCCATTGCCGGCAACGCCACGGTGTGGAAGCCCTCGCCCAAGACCTCCTTGTGCGCGCTGGCGGTTCAGCACATTTGCAATCGTGTTCTGAAGCGTCAGGGTCTGCCGCCGGTGTTTCAGCTTTTTATCGACGCGGGTACCGAACTCGCCACCCGATTTGTCGATGACCGACGCGTCGCGCTGATTTCATTCACCGGCTCGACGCACGTCGGCAGACAGATCGGCGTGCGCGTTGCCGAGCGCTTAGGAAAAAGCCTGCTCGAACTCGGCGGCAACAACGCCCTCATCGTCGATGAAAACGCCAACCTGGATCTGGCGGTGCCCGCGATCGTATTCGGCGCAGTGGGGACCGCCGGTCAACGCTGCACCACCACGCGGCGCGTCCTGGTCCATCGCACTCGCGCCGCCGAACTCGAACGGCGCCTCGTCGCAGCCTATGCTCAAGTGCGCATCGGCGATCCTCTCGATGGCGACACGCTCATGGGGCCCTTGATCGATGGCGGCGCGGTGGCGCGCTATTCCGCGGCAATTGCGGCCGCGCAGGCCGAGGGCGGAGAACTGTTGTGTGGGGGCAAGATATTGAAACGGCCGGGCCATTTTGTGGAGCCGACCATCATTCGTGCCAATGCGGGCATGGCCGTGGTGCGCACCGAAACTTTTGCGCCCATTTTGTACTTGATGAGCTTTGACACTCTCGATGAAGCGGTGGCACTGCAAAACGCGGTGCCCTACGGACTCTCATCGGCCATATTCTCGGATAGCTTGCAGGCAGCAGAGCGCTTTTTATCCGCCGATGGCAGCGATTGCGGCATCGCCAACGTGAACTTGGGCACATCGGGGGCCGAGATAGGCGGCGCGTTCGGCGGCGAAAAGGACACGGGCGGCGGCCGGGAAGCCGGATCTGATTCCTGGAAGGCCTACATGCGCCGCCAGACCAACACGATCAACTGGAGCGGGCGGATGGCGCTCGCACAGGGCATTCGCTTCGACGTGTAGGAGCTAGCGGCCCAGCCACGATTCGATTTCTGCGGCGCGCTCGCCCAAGCGCGCTGCGGAAATCGGCGCCAAGGTTTTCAGTTCCTGGGCGTACAGGGACACCCGGTACTCCTCGATCCAAAACCGAAATTGCTCGAGCTGCGGCGTCCAACGCAACTCCGCGCCGAGTTGTCTCTCCAGGTCCTGGTAGCGCGCCGACCACTGCTGAAGTTCTCGCGCAATCGCCGGCGATTCGCCGCCACGCACCGCATTGCGCTGCCAGCGGCGTTGCTCGGCTTTCAGATAGCGCGGCCATTGGCGCAGCCAATCCGGCGACACGGTCTCAATCACTCGATGATCCAAGAGCCGGCGCAGATGTTGGCGGGTTTCCTCGGCGGCGTCGGCAAGGAGGCGAATGCGAGGATCATCAAGCGTCTGGCGCACGGCGGCCGCCTCCTTCAGCCAGCCCGATACCATGGCGCTGACCTCCTCGAGACTCGGGTAGAGGCGCTCGCGCCCTCCATCGACGGCGAGTTCGTACGCGGCGCGCGTACGAGGCGCCTCGCTCTCGCCGAAACAGGCGCTGCGAAAGCCAAGCTGCAGCAACAAATCGGTCAGATCATCGCTGTTGATATAGGGACTTGCACTCAGCAGCAATTGCACCGAGCCGGCAATGGATTTGCTTAGGTCGCGCGCGTGGCGCTCGAGCATCGTTCTTGCCAAGCGTACGGCGCCCTCGCGCCATGTGCGCCGCGCTTCCTCGACGGACCATTCATACTGAACCTGCAGTGAAGCTCCTCGCCGCATCAGGGTGGGGTACACCTGCAGCGTGCCCTGCTCCACCGGCAGCGGCGTGCTGTCAGGCAATTCATCCGCTTCAAATCGACGCCAATCGCCCAGTACCGCATAGGCCGCGCGTGCCCGATGCTCGAGTTCCGCGCGGCCTGCGGCGGCACAGCGGCGGCGCAAATCCGCAAGATCGCTGCCGCGCGCGATTTCCCGGCCACCCTGCGTCACGGTCAACTGCACGGTCAAATGAGCTGGAATCGCAGCCGCGTCAAATCGGATCAGCGCGTCGGAGACGCCGCGCTGTTCCTTGAGCCACCTCTTCAGATGTCCGGCATCGGCGGCGGCCATCGTCGCGTTTGCCAGAAAGGCCGCTGCGGTTTCCGCAATCGGGATCAAGTTGCGGCGCGCATCCTTGGGCAGGGAGCGCAGCAGAGCCTCCACGCGCGGCGCGGCCAAGCCAGGGATCGCCGCGTCGACCATTGCGCGGTCAAGCCCGGGCAGCGCCAACAGCGGCACCTTGAGAGTGGCGCCATCCTGCTTCTCCCCGGGGGCGAAACGATATTCAACGGCCAGGCTCAAAGCGTCGACCCGGGTGTTCTCGGGAAACTGCGCCAACACCTCGGCGTCCGGCAGGCGCGCGAAAATCAATGCCGGGGTCAGGGTGAGCGCCAGCCGCCGCTCCGGCGCAAGGTGTCTGCTGAAGTATTCCAGCGTCGCGGCGCTCGACACCTGGCGTGGCAATCGTTGATCATAAAATTCGACAAAGGATTCGGCGCTCTGCAGCAGATCGCGGCTACGCACGCGCTCCTCCATCTGTTGCGCCTCGCGCACCGCGGCATCGTTCGCCAATAACCAGTCCGGCCGCCGGCGCAGCCGCTGATACACGATTGCCTCGCGTGCGAAGATGAGGCGCGACTCCTCCGGTGCAATGGGCCCGTAGTTCACCAGTCTCCCGGCGCTCAAGGTGAGCCCGAGAAAACCCACGCGTTCACGCGCGACGACTTCCTCGCGAGCCTCATCCCAATCGGGTTCAAGATACTCGCGCTTCACGAGATGCGATGCTGCGGCCTCGATCCACATCGGCTCGACTTCCGCGACGCGGCGCGCAAATACCCGCGATGTCTCGATGATGCTGGCTGCCATGACCCAGCGAGGCCGCCGCCGCGCGAGCAGTGATCCGGGAAAGATGTGGAAATGAATACCGCGCGCTCCGGTATAAGCACCGTCCTCGCCGCGCACGCCAACCATGGTGCAGAATCCCGCCAGCAAGGAGCGATGCACAGCGGTATAGCTGGCCGCCTGGCGCTGCGCCACAATCCCCAGCTCGCGCGCGCGATCGATCACCTGGGTATGGACGTCATCCCACTCCGACAGGCGCAGCACTGACAAATGCCGCTCTTTGCACCAGCGCCGCAATTCGCGCCTCGTGCCTTCGCGCGCCGTACGGTACGCGCGCCAGAGCTTCAGGAGCGACGAAAATTCCGATTTGCCGTCCTCGAAGACCGCGCCCGCCGGGGGATCTTCGCCGACACGAACATCGGGCACGCTCAATCCCGACACAATCGCCAGCAACTCACTCTCGGCATGGAAGCGCTCGCTCTCCAGCAGCGCTCGACTCAAGCGAGGATCGAGCGGCAGCCGCGCCATGGCCCGGCCGCGCCGCGTGATGCGGCGGTCCTCATCCAGTGCCTGCAACTCTTGCAGCAATCGATAGCCGTCATTGAGCGCACGCGAATCCGGGGGATCAATGAACGGGAAGTCCTCCGCCTCGCCCAAGCCGTCCGCGGCGAGTCGCAGCAACAGGGCCGCCAGATTCGTGCGCAGGACCTCCGGCTCCGTGAATGGCGCACGCCCTTCGAAGTCCTCTTGGCTGTACAGCCGCATACACAGACCGGGCGCGAGCCGGCCGCACCGGCCCTTGCGCTGATCGGCGCTGGCGCGGGAAACCGGCTCGATGGGCAGGCGCTGCAGGCGATTGCGCACGCTGTAGCGGCTGATGCGGGCCAGGCCGGAATCGATGACGGCGCGGATGCCGGGCACCGTGATGGAAGTCTCGGCCAAATTAGTCGACAGCACGATGCGCTGACGGCTGCCGCGTTGAAATATTTTGCTTTGCTGCTCCCATGACAGCCGCGAGTACAGGCTCAAGATCTCGACGCCGGATCGCAACTCGCGCTCCAGCAATTCGCCGACATCGCGAATTTCACGCTCTCCGGGAAGAAACACCAAGACATCGCCGTTGCCGATGTCTCCCGGTTCCGTCGCGATTTCCTGGTAAGCCTCGAGGACCGCCAACGGCAGATCCGGATCTTCCTGGTCCTCGTCCGCTCGGCCGTAGCGAACTTCGATGGGATAGCTGCGGCCGCTTACCGTGATGATCCGCGCGCCGCCAAAGAATTGCGCGACCCGCTCCACGTCGAGTGTCGCGGAGGTCACGATGAGTTTTAGGTCCGGGCGGCGCGGCAGCAATCGCTTCAGCACACCCAGCAGCAAGTCGACGTTGAGGCTGCGCTCATGCGCCTCGTCCACGATGATCGTGTCATAGCGGCGCAACAGCGGATCAGAAGCCAGTTCCGTCAACAGCAGCCCGTCGGTCAGCAACACCAAGCGCGTTGCCTCGGATACCTGGTCCGCAAACCGCACGCGAAATCCCACGCTGCGGCCGACGGGCTGGCTCAACTCCTCGGCGATTCGGGCCGCCAAGGCGCGGGCCGCCAATCTTCGCGGCTGCGTATGCGCGATTTGTCCCGCAATGCCCCTGCCGAGTTCGAGGCAATATTGCGGCAGCTGCGTGCTCTTGCCCGAGCCTGTATCGCCTGCGACGATGAGCACTTGGTTCTCACGCAGCGCCTGCAAGACCGCTTCGCGCCGCGCGGTGATCGGTAATTCTGGATCGCGCTTGAAGACCAGTTGTGGTGCCGCGCGCGCTGCTGATTGCCGTGTGGCACTGCCGCCGATCATCGCTCACTCGCCACGCTTTACGGCTTGCCAGAGACTTTCCTGCGCGGCCAGGTCCAACTCCGCAAAATCCTGACCGCGCTGCGCCGCGAGGGACTCCATGCCGCGAAATCGGCGTTCGAATTTTGCGTTGGCCGCGCGCAGCGCCGCCTCCGCGTCGACATCGAGCTTTCGCGCCAGATTCGCTGCCGCGAACAGCAAATCGCCGATTTCTTCGAATATCTGCGCGGACGGGCCGGAGCCGGACGCGCCGTAGCCGGACGCCGCGGAGGCGCCAGGCGAGTCTCGCGACGCCTCGCGCACCTCGGCGAGTTCTTCCTCGACTTTCTCCGCGCACTGGCCGGCGTTCTCGAAATCGAAACCGACGCGGGCCGCTCGCTTGCTGAGCTTGCAGGCGCGCATCAGCGCGGGCAGTGCATTCGGCACATTCTGCAATGCGGAAGAATCCGTTGCGGCGCGCTCAGCGGCCTTGATGTCCTCCCAGGCGGCGCTTTGCTCGGCCATGCTCAAGGGACCGTGATCGCCGAAAACATGCGGATGACGGCGGGTGAGCTTGTCGCAAATGGCAGCGGCCACGGCCTCGAAATCAAACGCTCCCGCTTCGCGCGCCATTTGCGCGTGGAACACCACTTGAAACAACAGATCGCCCAGTTCGTCCTTCAGGTGCCTCAAGTCGCCGCGCTCGATGGCATCGGCCACCTCGTAGGCCTCTTCGATGGTATAGGGGGCGATACTGGCGAAGGTTTGCTGCCGATCCCACGGGCAGCCGTCGGTGGCACGCAGTCGCGCCATGATCGCCAGCAAATCAGGTAGACGCGAGCTCACTGCGCGCGTGCCGTTCGAGATTGCAGCCGCTGCCGCAGCGTCATCAGCATCCCCGCGGTAGCACCCCAGATATTGCGTTCGCCATACGGAATGTCGTGGATGTCGATGGTCAGCTCGCCGATTTTGCGCTGCCGGGATTTATGATTGGCCGCATCCAGAATGAAATCGAGCGGCACTTCGAAGACATCATGCACTTCGGCCGTGGCGATCCGCAGCTGATACTCCGGTTTGACGAAGCCCACCACCGGTGTCACTCGAAAGCCCGATATCACGACGTGGTCCGGCAGATAGCCGGCGAATTCAACCATCTCCGGCCGAAGGCCGATTTCTTCATACGCCTCGCGCAGCGCCGCGTGCCACGCGTCGGCATCCTCGGGTTCGATGCGGCCACCGGGAAAACTGATCTGACCCGCGTGATCTTTGAGCGTGGTCGCGCGCTGCGTCAGCAGCACCGTCATGCCGGTGGCACGCTCCACGAGCGGCACCAGCACCGCGGCCGGCGTACGGCGCGTGGTGAGCGTGGCGCGCACGCTGGCAACAACCTCAGGCGAAGCTCCGGCAAGCCAGTGCATGTCTTCCGAGGGCGTCGAAGGCTTAAGGTCCAGCGCTTCGCGGATATGCGATTTGGTATACAGCGAATCCATCGTCAATCAGGTGCCTTAGCCCTTGATGCCCCCTGCAGTCAGGGATTTAGGGTCCAGCAGCCGGCGCAGCTCATCGATGCTCAAGTCAGTCATTTCCGCGGCGACATCCAGGATCGGCCGGCCCTCCCGATAGGCCTTTTTCGCAATTGCCGCGCCCTTTTCATAGCCGATCAGCGGATTCAACGCAGTCACCAAAATGGGATTGCGCGCGAGCGCATCGTTCAAGCGATCGAGATTGATGGTGAATCCAGAGAGTGCGTTATCCGCCAGGTTGCGGCAGCCGATACCCAGCAATTCCAAACTCTGCAGCAGGTTATAGGCGATCACGGGGAGCATCACATTCAGCTGAAAATTGCCCGACTGACCCGCCAACGTTATGGTCGCATCGTTGCCGATCACTTGCGCGGCGATCATCGTCACGGACTCCGCGACGACCGGGTTCACCTTGCCGGGCATGATGCTGCTGCCCGGCTGCAATGCCGGTAGCGCTATTTCCGCCAATCCCGCCAACGGACCACTGTTCATCCAGCGCAAATCATTCGCAATCTTCATTAGGCTGACGCTCAAGACCTTGAGCTGGCCCGACAATTCCACGGCGGTATCCTGGCTAGATAGCGCCTCAAAATAGTTCTCGCTCGGGCGGAAGGCAATCGTGGTGCTCTCAGCCAAGTAACGCGCGAACACCGCGCCGAATTGCGGCCGCGCATTGATGCCGGTGCCGACAGCAGTGCCCCCTTGAGCCAACGCGTGCAGGCGCGGCGTCACGGACGTCAGGCGCGCTTCGGCTGCGGCGACTTGCGCGAGCCAAGCGCTCAATTCTTGGGACAGCGTAATCGGCATGGCATCCATCAAATGCGTCCGCCCGGTCTTGACCACATCGGTAAATTCGGCACACCGCGTCGCCAACACTTCCCGCAATCGTTGCAGTGCCGGTTGCAAATGCTCTTTGAGCACCACAGCCGACGAGACATGGATGGCGGTCGGCACGACATCGTTGCTGCTCTGACTCATGTTGACTTGATCGTTCGGGTGCACGGCGGCTCCCAGGATTCGGCTTGCGATGGTTGCAATGACCTCATTGGCATTCATGTTGCTGCTGGTCCCGGACCCGGTTTGGAATACGTCCAGCGGAAACTGATCATCGCGATGGCCCGCGGCCACCTCGAGTGAAGCCTGCTGAATGGCGCCGGCCACGGACGGCGGCAGATCGCCGAGTTCGGAATTCGCGCCCGCGGCGGCATGCTTGATGAGGGCCAGCGCCCGAATGAACGCGCGCGGCATTCGCAGCCCGCTTGGCGGAAAATTCTGCAGGGCACGTTGCGTCTGCGCGCCCCACAACGCTTCGGCGGGGACGTCGAGCGGGCCCATGCTGTCGCGCTCGACGCGGGTGGTTGCTGTCATCGCGCCATACTCCGCTGGTTTGTGGCTGTTTACGGTAGAATCAGCACATTCTACCACTCAAGACGCCGGCTCCTTCAGATGCACACCCCTTTCACCGACGCTCTGTCCCCCCTCGATGGCCGGTATGCCGGAAAACTCGCCGAAGTGCGTCACATATTCAGCGAAGCCGGCCTCATGCGTGAGCGCGTGCGCGTGGAATGCGCGTGGTTTCTCGCGCTTGCCGCGGGACCCGCCGAAAAGGCGTTATCCAAGTTGCCGGACGCCGCCAAAGAATTGCTCGCGGCGCTTTCGAAGGACCCGCAGGGAACCGATGTCCCCGCCATCAAGCAGATCGAGGCGCGCACCAACCATGATGTCAAGGCGGTGGAGTATTGGCTGCGCGGTGAACTCAAGTCGCGCGGTGCGAGCGCAGCCGATCTTGAATGGATGCACTTCGCGTGCACGTCGGAAGACATCAACAACCTGGCCTATGCGTTGATGCTGAAAAGCGCGCGCGCTACGCTGCTGCTGCCGATGCTTGCGGACCTGGGCGCCAAAATTGACGCGCTGGCCGCTCGTCACGCCGGCGTCGGCATGCTGGCGCGCACCCATGGGCAAACCGCCACGCCCACGACGGTGGGCAAAGAGCTTGCCAACGTCGCTGCAAGGCTCGAGGCGCAGCGGGCAGGCCTCGAACGCGTTGCCATCCTGGGGAAGATGAACGGGGCCGTCGGCAATTACAATGCGCATGTCGCCGCTTTACCGCGCGTCGACTGGCCGGTATTCAGTGCGGCATTCGTCGAATCCCTGGGATTGAAGTCGAATGCCTACACCACCCAGATCGAGCCTCACGATTGGATTGCCGAATACTGTCACGCACTGATGCGCGCGAACACGGTGCTGTTGGATTTTTCCCGCGATATGTGGAGTTATATTTCCATGGGCTATTTCAAGCAGCGGCCCGTCGCCGGCGAAGTCGGTTCCTCGACCATGCCGCACAAAGTAAATCCGATCGACTTCGAGAACGCGGAAGGCAATTTGGGATTGGCCAACGCGCTGTTGGGCCACTTCGCCGATAAGTTGCCCGTGTCGCGCTTGCAGCGCGATCTGACCGATTCCACCGTCATGCGCAACGTCGGCGTGGCCGTTGGCCACGCCGTACTGAGCTTCAAATCGCTGAGCATCGGGCTGGGAAAGATCGACCTTGACCAAGGGCGCGTGGCGGAGGATTTGGACCGCGCTTGGGAAGTATTGAGCGAGGCTGTGCAAACCGTGATGCGCGTCCATGGCATCCCCGATGCCTACGATAAGCTGAAGTCCTTCTCCAGGGGCCGTCCCGTGGACGAAACCGCCATGCGCGAATTCATCGCCTCCCTCGCCCTGCCACCCGAGGACAAGGCACGCCTGATGGAGCTGACGCCGGGCGCGTATGTCGGCTTGGCGCCGCGTTTGGCGCTGCGCGGACGCCGCCCTTAGGGGTCCCCCGGGGTTGTTCGAAACGTGACGCAGTTAGCACGGTATCCCTGCGGCCAGACGGTACTATCGAACTCAAAGTACGCGGGGTCGGGGTCAAGCTTATGGCGGGTAATACAGAAGAACGCTCGAAACCGGCGGCGGACAAGGTTCCTGCAGCCGGCGGCGAGACGTCTATGGGATCGGGCACCCGCACGATCTTGAGCACGATGCCCGAAGTTCGGGATGCCAGCTTAAAGGTTGCAAAATCGGCGCAGCGCCTGCTGTCGATTTTTACGCAGGATTTGGAGCCCTTGATCTATGGCGAAGAACCCTTCCTCGAGGCCATCAAGCGGCTCGTGCTGGCGCGCTCCTATGCCAAAGTCAGGGTGCTGCTGGCCGACCCATCACGCGCCATGGTCGACAACAATCGCTTTCTTGCGCTGGCGCGCCGCTTGACCAGCTGCATCGATCTGCGAGCCATGAGTCCGGAATATCCCGCCAGCGCCGGGGCTTTCATCATCGCCGACGACAAGGCACTCGTATACCGATTGCAGGCGGACCGTTGGGACGGAATTTCGGATATGAATGATCCGGCCGTGGTGCGCCGCTACTTGAACTTCTTCGACGAAGTGTGGCAGACGAGCATGCAAGAATCGCAAATGCGGCAAATGCTCATGTAAACCTTCGTCTTCAGGCATTGCCCGTATAATGGGCGGATGCAGAAGAGCCCCTCCAACTCCCCGTCAGACGGCACCGTCATCGTCGGCATGTCCGGCGGCGTCGACTCGGCCGTCGCGGCCCTGTTGCTGCGCGATGCCGGATATTCCGTGCAGGGCCTTTTCATGTCCAACTGGGAGGACGATGACGGCTACTGCACGACCGCGTCCGACTTTCAAGACGCGCGGCGGGTGTGCGAGACTTTGGACATTGCGCTGCACCGGGTCAGTTTTGCAGCCCAGTATCGCGAGCGCGTATTCAGTCACTTCCTGCGGGAATATGCGGCGGGCCGAACACCAAACCCGGATGTCCTTTGCAATCGCGAGATCAAATTCGGCGTCTGCCTGGAATACATGCAGCGGTTGGGCGCCGCGTGGATCGCTACCGGCCACTATGCGCAGATCCGCCGCACCGATACCTATCCTGAACTGCTGAAGGCGGCGGATACCGCCAAGGATCAGAGCTATTTTTTGCACAGCGTGGCGGTCCCCGCGCTGTCGAAAACCTTGTTTCCCCTTGGCGGTTTGCAGAAAGCACAGGTACGCCGGATGGCGCACGCGGCGGGCTTGCCGGTATTCGACAAGCCGGACAGCACCGGCATCTGCTTCATCGGCGAGCGGCCATTCCAGGAATTCTTGAGCCGCCATTTGCGCACGGAACCCGGGCCGATCGAAACCGCCGAGGGCACCATCATCGGCGAGCATCGCGGGCTTGCGTTGTACACGTTGGGGCAGCGCTCGGGTCTGCGTGTGGGCGGTCGCGCCGGCGCCGCGGCCGCACCGTGGTATGTGGCGGATAAAATCAGTGCGCGCAACGCGCTCATCGTCGTCCAGGATCAAGATCATCCCTTGCTGTTGTCGGACGCTTTCGATGTGGACCAGATGCATTGGATCAATCCGGGCGATGCGAACGATCGGCAGGCCGACTGCATGGTCAAGACCCGCTATCGTCAGAGCGATCTGCCGTGCTCGATCCGCGCCGGCGCCGACGGGCGCTGGCGAGTGACATTGAAGCGTCCGGCACGCGCCGTCACACCGGGCCAGTACGCCGTGTTCTATCGCGGCGAGCGCTGTCTGGGTGGCGGCATCATTGCGCAGCGATTCAATTCCGAGCTCGCGCCTGGCGCGCACAGAATCACTTATAATTCTCTTTTTTCCGCGGAGGGGTCATGACGGACAGCTTCAAGGCACGAACGACGCTCAAGGTGGGCGCACAGCAATACGACATCTTGAGTCTCGCGGCGCTGAAGTCGCTCAATGTCGAGCGCCTACCCTTCTCCTTGAAAGTGCTCCTGGAAAACCTGCTGCGATTCGAGGACGGCGTGAATGTCACCAAGAGCGATATCGAAGCGCTGCTCAAGTGGGATCCGAAGGCGCTGCCAAGCTATGAAATTGCGTTCACCCCTGCACGCGTCATCATGCAAGATTTCACGGGGGTTCCTTGCATCGTGGATCTGGCGGCCATGCGCGAGGCCATCGTCAAGCTAGGCGGCGATCCGCAGAAGGTCAACCCACTGGCGCCTGCTGAACTGGTGATCGACCACTCGGTTCAAGTCGACGAATATGGCGCGGCCAATTCGTTGCAGCACAACAATGAAATCGAGTTCAAGCGTAACGGCGAGCGTTACATGTTCCTTCGATGGGGACAAACGGCATTCAGCAACTTCAAAGTGGTCCCGCCGAACACCGGTATCGTGCATCAAGTCAACATCGAGCGACTGGCGCGGGTGATTTTCTCGGACGAAGCGTCCGGCAAAAAGGCGGCGTATCCGGACACGCTGGTGGGTACGGATTCGCACACCACCATGGTGAATGGTCTGGGAGTCCTCGGCTGGGGGGTCGGTGGAATCGAAGCGGAAGCGGCCATGTTGGGCCAGCCGGTGACGATGCTGATTCCACAGGTGATTGGTTTCAAGCTGTCAGGCGCACTGCCGCCGGGGACGACCGCGACCGATCTCGTGCTCACCGTCACCGAGATGTTGCGCAAGAAAGGTGTGGTCGACAAATTTGTCGAATTTTTCGGTGATGGCCTCAAGAGTCTGCCGCTTGCCGATCGCGCCACCATCGCCAACATGTCGCCGGAGTTCGGTTCGACCTGCGCGATTTTTCCGATCGATGAGGAAACCATTCGCTACCTCGAGCTCACCGGCCGTCCGCCGGAACAAATTGCCTTGGTGGAGGCGTACGCCAAAGCGCAAGGCTTGTGGAGAATCAACGGCGCGCCGGCCGCCGACTACACCGATGTTGTGGAACTGGACCTATCGACGGTGGAGCCTTCCCTCGCGGGACCAAAACGTCCGCAGGATCGGGTACCGCTGCGCAGCGCCAAGGCCGTCTATCAGGGCAGCGTCAAAAAGATGGCCGAGGAACGCACGCAAAAGAATCCAAAGGCAAGCGGCAGCGCTGTCGCCAAAGTCGGAACCGACAGCTTCGATGTGAAAGATGGAGCGGTACTGATCGCCGCGATTACCAGCTGCACGAACACCTCGAATCCCGCGGTCCTGGTGGCCGCCGGACTGCTCGCGCGCAATGCGCTCAAGAGAGGCCTCACCTCGAAACCCTGGGTGAAGACCTCTCTCGCGCCGGGTTCGCGTGTGGTGACGGATTACTTGACCAAAGCGGGGCTGCTGCACGACCTGGAGCAGCTCGGGTTCTACACCGTGGGATACGGCTGCACGACTTGCATCGGTAACTCCGGGCCGTTGAAGCCCGAGATTTCCGAAGCGGTGAGAAGCGGCGATGTGGTCGCATGCTCGGTGCTGTCGGGCAATCGCAATTTCGAAGGGCGCGTGCATCCGGAAATCAAAATGAATTTTTTGGCGTCGCCGCCGCTCGTGGTCGCCTATGCCCTGGCGGGCAGTCTGAACATCGACATCACGACCGAACCCTTAGGTGTAGGCAAGGACGGCAAGCCGGTGTACCTCAAGGATGTTTGGCCGAGTGCTCAAGACGTCGCGGCAGCGGTCACCTCATCGGTGGACTCGGCCATGTTCAAGAAGGGTTATGCCAACGTCTTTTTGGGCGATGCCAACTGGGGAGCGATCAAAACACCGGCGGGAAAGATTTACTCCTGGGACGGAAAATCCACTTATGTGAAGAATCCGCCCTACTTCGACGGCATGACCATGACACCGGCGCCCTTGAGCGACATCAAGAGCGCCCGCGCGCTTGCCGTGCTGGGCGATTCGGTCACCACCGATCACATATCGCCTGCCGGCAACATTTCAAAATCCAGTCCCGCGGCCAAGTACCTCGTGGCGCAAGGCGTACAGCCGGCGGATTTCAATTCCTACGGCGCGCGCCGCGGCAATCATGAAGTCATGATGCGCGGCACATTCGCCAATATTCGATTGCGCAATTTGCTGCTGCCCGGCACGGAAGGCGGCGTCACGCTGCACATTCCAAGCGGCGAGCAGATGTCGATTTTCGACGCGGCGGTCAAATACCAGGCGACGAACACCGCGCTGGTGATTCTCGCGGGCAAGGAATATGGCACGGGCAGTTCGCGCGATTGGGCGGCCAAGGGCACGATGCTATTGGGCGTCAAAGCGGTCATCGCTGAGAGCTTCGAGCGCATCCATCGTTCCAATCTGATCGGCATGGGCGTACTGCCGCTGCAATACAAGGAAGGACAGAGCGCACAGAGCCTCAGGCTAACGGGCAAGGAAACTTTTGAAATCGTGGGACTGAACGGCGGCGCGGTGAAGTTCGTCACAGTCATCGCCAAGTCCGATGACGGCACGCGGACGCTAACGACGGAATTCGAGGCGCGATTGCGAATCGATACTCCGAAAGAACTCGATTACTACCAACACGGCGGCATTCTGCAATACGTATTGCGGCAACTCGCGGCGACAACCAAGGCGGCATAAATAATGACTTTGACGATGCATCAAGCAACCGTAATCCCTTGCAGCCGGGCGTTGAACAGCCTTGCAGCAATTCTCGAAAAGGCCGCCGCCTATGCGCAAGCACGCAAAATCGATCCCGCAGTGCTGCTCAATACCCGGCTGGTTCCCGACATGCTGCCCTTGAGCTCGCAAATATTTATTGCGAACGATATTGCCGGCGGCGGCGCCGCGCGCCTCGCAGGAGTCGAGGTGCCGACATTCGACGGAAAGGATAAGAGCCTGCCGGAATTGATCGCCAATACGCGCCGTACGGTTGCGTATCTGGGCTCGTTGAAACCGCAGCAGTTCGATGGCGCCGAAGATAGAACGATCAACTGGCAAACCCGCAGTGCCAGCAAGAGCATGCAAGGCATGCCCTACCTATTGGGCCATGTACTGCCCAATGTCTATTTCCATGTCACCACCGCCTACGACATTCTCAGGCAGGCGGGCCTGGAAATCGGCAAGCAGGACTACCTGGGCAACACCTGACCTAGAGGCTAATGTCCCGTCGCCGCGAGCGCGACGGGGATTGGACTCATTTGGCGCCCGCCGCGACGCTGCCGGCTTCCACCAACAAGCGGCCCCTACCGGCCGGCGGGTCTTGGACACACCTGATTTCGGCCTACTCTAGTTGTGACCAATGTGAATCGCCGGACTCAACAACACCAGCCGCACCAAGTCGCTCTGCGAGTGACACCCTGTTTTTTCAAATATATGCTTCAGGTGGACCCGAACGGTGTGCAGGCTAATACCCAGCCGCGTCGCGACGCTTGAAAGGGTGTGCCCAAGTGAAAGCAGGACGGCGATCTCTCCTTCCCGCGCTGAAATGCCGAGCTCGCGCGAAATAAATTCTGCGACGGGTGCTAAGCGTCGCTCCGGATCGAAAATAAAGACCAACCATCTCGGGTCAGTCCCGGTCCACGCGACTCGAACGGCAGGCATCGGCGTCACTAGGAGGCGTATACTCTGAAGACCACCGCCTCTTGGTACGCTAAGACATCCCTGCAAATTGTCTTTGGGCGGCAGTCCTGTCATGACCCATTGCCGCAGCTGCGAGCCAGCCGGCTCGCGTAAGCATAGAGCATGATCACTTGCGCGATGCATTCCACATTCCACTTTCAACAATTGTTCCGCTAGGCCTGTAGCGTCAAGAATACGACCCTTCTGATCAAGCATGATCACACCAATATGCGATTGTTCGACCACCGAACTTAGTGCGCTCGCCCGGACCTCATAGGCGCCTAATCGATCTCGTATCTCCAGCGCTCGCCGCACGTGGGGGATTAAGCGCTTAAATTGCCGGCTATCATTTTCATCAAAGGGGCCGCGACGAAGTGAGCCCTCGAATGTTATCGCGACGACTTTATGCGGCGACTTGTGCAACCACGTTGCAAGAATGAAAGGAATATCCAACGGCAACAGGAACTCGTTGAGAATGGCGGTCCGTTGCCACTCGTGCTTCTCGACCATCTGTCGTTCATGACGTGGTTCACCAACGGGTGCCGTCAATCCGTGGGTTATTCGGATGTCCTCCGCAGCCCAGTGCTCACGATACAACCGCATGATTTCTTGTACCCCGGGATAGACCTCATCCCGCGTGACGGTTTGGGTCGATGGGTCAGCGGCGAATAAGATCACTCCAGAGCAGTGGAGTAAGTCGGTCATGCCCGCCATCGCGTGGCCCCAGGCGGCTGCATCCAGCGCTCCCGCGTACAGGTTTTCGATGATTTGATCGATTCGAGTTTGCTCATCCATGAATGCTGGCCTCAGCACAGAAATAGCGCCCCCCTGCAGGCTCCGCCGGGCAGATCCGCGTCCCATACCTCATTTGAGGGACGCGATAGCTATCATCCTCCTATATAACCCCTGGTGTCCAAACTGGCGACTAAAAGGGCAGGAAAAGGACTCGGCGCAACTTTTACGCTCGCTTCGCAAGGCCGCCGGCACAACTGACGCCGGCGAAAACCACAGAGGGAACACTTATGACACGAACAATTTATTTGACGGTAACAAAAAAGCTGATCATCACCGTTGCCGCGGCGCTCGCGATGTTTAGCCTGGCATCGTCAGCCGACACGCAGAGCCCATTCGTGGGTACATGGGTTCTTAAGGTAGAGAAGTCCACTTTCGATCCGCCACAACCTCCCAAGAGCCAAACTGTTACTGTGACTGAGGCTCCGGGAGGCGGATCCCACATCGCAATAGATTACGTGTACGCCGACGGGTCGGGCAGTCATATGGAGTACACCACATTGCTTGACGGTAAGGCAGTTCCGGTAACCGGAAGTCCGTACGTCGATTCGATGATCGCTACGCAGGTGACTCCAAGAACCATCAAAGATGTGTATATGAAGGACGGGAAACCCGTTTCGACGGGTACCGTCACGGTGTCTAAGAACGGCAAAACCATGCAAGGGCCGTTTTCCGGAACAAATGCCAACGGTGTCTGGAAAGACCGTTACATTTTTGTCCGTCAATAATTTCGCCCGGGCGGCCGCAGCAGTGGACAACTCCGCCTTCGAGAATAGCGCCTATCGGAAAGCGTCGTTGCGGATCATTCCGTTGATTGCGCTTGGCTATGGTGCCGCCTTCATCGATCGCGTCAACATCAGCTTCGCCGCGCTACAAATGAATCGAGACCTGAAATTCAGCGCCACTGTATACGGCTTCGGTGCTGGGCTCTTCTTTCTCAGCTACGCGGCTTGTGAAGTCCCCTCAAATCTTCTCCTCTACCGGTTCGGCGCACGGCGCTGGTTGGCCCGCATCATGGTGAGCTGGGGACTCGTGGCGATGGCGATGGTCTTCGTTCGCACGCCAATGCAATTTTACATCGCCCGCTTCTTTCTCGGCGTGGCAGAAGCCGGCTTTTTCCCGGGAGCGATGTTCTATATTTCGCAATGGTTTCCCGCGGAGCGAAGAGCTCGGAGCATCACGCGATTTTATATCGCGTGGCCTCTCAGTGTGGTTGTAATGGGAGTCCTGGCTGGAACCCTCATGGGTCTTGACGGGCGTCTAGGTATCACCGGCTGGCAATGGCTCTTCGCCGTCGAAGGGATTCCATCGGTACTGCTCGGTTTCCTTTTTCTTTGGCTTCTCCCTGATGATCCCGCCACCGCCCGATGGCTCACGGAGCCAGAACGAAACGCCATTCTGATCCACCGTGACTCCCTCGCCGCACATCCCTCGACAAAGAACAATGATCGGATTGGCACAGCGTTGAGCGACCCGCGGGTTGCGTTGCTCGGCATCTTCATGTTTTGCATGTTCGTCTGCAGCTATGCGTACTACTTTTCCGCTCCCGCCATTGTCCAGAAACTCTCCGGCCTCGGCATCACCGGCACCGGATTCGTGATCGCAACTATGTTCCTGCTTGGAGCCCTCACCATGCTCGGTGCTGGAATCCTTTCAGATCGCGCACGCAATCCGCACGGGTACGTCATCGCAGGCTGCCTGATGATGTCCGGGGGATTTCTCGCCCTCTCTCTATCAGCCGTTCCGGCAATTGCGCTGGCGGGGCTGTTCGTGATCATCATCGGCCACATGACCATGCAGGGTGCACTCTATTCCCTTGCAACCACTTTTCTCAAAGGCCGCGCCGCGGCAGCCGGTATTGCTGCGATGAACACCATTGGTTGTCTGGGCGGCTTCGTCGGCCCCTACTGGATGGGGATTGCCAAGGACCTCACCGGCAACTACCAGCTCGGCCTGCTGACGATGGTTGTCCCGATGTCGATCGGCGCAGGCATCATGTTGTACTTACGCAGGCGCTCTCAGCGGATGTCGGTACTAGCGGTCGCACCAGCCACTGCGTTCTAGGCGGACTCGAGATTCACTGTCGCGGTGAGATTGAGCACAGAAGACGAGCTCAAAGTTGGAGGAGGTATGGGATATTCGCGAGTCTTAGTGTTGGGCATGAGAAGGGCCGTCATTTTTGCGGCATTGGCGTTCATCTCAACGAGTGGGGCCGCTGCAGATTCCACTAGGGCGCCACCCAAGACGTCAGATCGCCGGGTCGAGGAGATCTACATCGCACGTTCTTTGCGTGAATCTAGGGACACACCTACCGAATTCTGTTCAAAATCGAGAGCAGGTTTCGACAACGCAAGCTCAGAGGATCACTACACGTTTCGATCAATCGCGGTGCGCCCTTCTGATGGAAAGTTGGTCGACGACAACGTGCGAATGATTGGTCGACTGCGGGCGTGCTTCGGATCAACCGATAATCCCCAACTGCAGAACTTCTATGCTGAAGGCGTTCTTGGAGGCGTGGCCTTTACAGGCCGCGGGGAGTGCCTCGCAAGCAAAGCCGATTATCCTGAACCTGGCATCACTAGGTCCCGATGTTTCTTGCACCTCGATGGTCTTCCTACGGAGTACATCGGCGGTGAGCTGACGACGAACTCAATCAGGTCCCGCAACGCGGTCGGCGATTTATCAGATCCACCCGGCTATACACAGCCGTCAATTGCGACGATTCGGCTCTGGCGCCACCGCACTGAGAGTTAGCCGGTCGCTGCGAACCCCATGGCTGAGGCAACGATGCCGAAGCGCTGAACTCCAGATCAGCGGTGACGCATCACTGACCACCACCGCCAAACTGGAGATCCTCGGCAAGTTCCTCCGGGCCGTAGTGCATGGGCACTTTGCTGGCCACCGGCGGTCGGCTCACGTAGCGGCACAGGCGCTTCGAGCTTCTCGCGCTGATTCGGCGCAATGCCCACGCCGGCATGCAATGAGAATCCCCTGCACGGGCGGCACCGTTTGGCTTACCTTCCAGCCCCTGCAGCCGGGGCGGAACCGTCTGCAGCGTAAACAGCTTCTGCCCAGCCCGTGGCCCCACCCTGATGCGGTAGGTGATCGAGCGGCCGAGTAGGTCATCCAGTGGGCCGGCCTCCGTATCTGTCGCGAGCCAGGCATTCTCAAGGTCGCGCTCGACCAGGCCGCGACGTTCCAGCGCTCTGCCTATACGTCAGGCGATCTGCTCGACCAGCTCCTGCGTCTCCCTAAGAGGGGTGGCCGTCGTTCGAGGATCAGAGTTCAATTCAGATTCTGAATTCTCAGAAAGTCCAATAGAGCCGCGGTTACGTCCTTCGGCCGTTCTTGCTGAACATAGTGTCCGACGCCATCGAGAAGCACGGTACCTTTGAGACCAGGTACTGTCGTCGGTAGTTCTTTGAGTTGCTTTTCGCCCGTGGGACCGCGGATGACATGATCCTCTTTGCCGGCGATAAAGAGCGTGGGTTGGTGGATGACTGCTCCCGCCCATGGCGCCAACAGCTGCCAATTGCGATCAATGTTGCGGTAGTAGTTAAGCGGATTACGAAAGCCAGTTTTCTCAAGCTCCGAGGCCATGTAGTCAAGATCGCCCTCGGTCAACCACGGGGGTAGGTGTTCGGGATCGAGCGTACTATCGAGGGCACCTTTGCCAGGCTCAAGGATTCGTCGATTGGTTTCGCTATGCGGTGCATCGCCCGAGAACGTGTACAGCGTCCGTCGAAGCGTGGCCTTCGGATCGCGGTCGTATTCCGCATCGGCGACACCTACGTCTTGATAGTAAATCCAGTAGTAGGTGTTGAGGCCTGCCTGGCGTAGCAAGCGTAGCGGCGGTGCGGGCCCTCGCTGCCGATACGGGACGCTCATCGCCACGACCGCTGGGAAAATATCCGGTCGCAGCAGCGCGGCGTGCCATGCCACGGTCGCACCCCAATCATGACCCACGATGGTCGCGCGCTTCTCTCCGAGTGCCGCCACAACGCCCACCATGTCACCGACCAAATCAATGATCGTGTACGAGTCGCGCTCGGGCGGCGCATCGGTCCCACCATAACCTCGCATGTCCGGAGCGACGGCATGATAGCCGGCGGCCGCCAGTGCGGGTATTTGATTTCGCCAGGAATACCAACTCTCGGGAAAGCCGTGACAGAGCAAGACTAGAGGGCCACTGCCCTGCTCGGCGACGTGTACCTTAAGTCCATTGGCATCGATAAACCGGTGGCCGATGGAAGCAGGTCCCGGATATAGATTGGGAACCGCCTTCGTCGATGCAGCCGAAGCGGTTGAAAGGGCGATGCCGGCCGTCACAGAGGCGATCAAGTCGCGTCTCGATAATTCCATTTTATTCTTCCCTTCCGCTAGGCAACATGGTTAATACTACCTCAGAAGGTCCTGGACGGAGCTATGGGCGGAGACCGTCGCTGACATTGTGCAATGTCGCGCAGCGACCAGCTGCGCATTCCGGCCAAGGCGGACAGTCGATCCGGTGGTGGCGGCCGGCATCGGAGCGAAGCGACGTAAGCCGGGTGGTTAGATATCAGCTGTCCGGCATGCGGCAAAGTCGGGGCAGAATCGAAGATCGGGAGCTTCCCATCCCACAGCGCTGCAACGCCAGACCGCTCAACATCGCGGCGTCGTCGCTTACATAGCTTTGCGGTCCACCCCAAGATAGCCGAGAAACGATCGCGTCAGCTCGCGCCCTAGTGCCTGGTCGTCTTTCGGCAGCAATCCCTTCCACAGCTTCGCATCGCCGGGACTCACAACCACTTCCCAGAGCGTTCCGACAACCATAACGAGCCCGAGTGCAATGGCTGCGCGCGGATCCGCGTGTTTGATCTCACCTCCGCTCGCGACCAGAACAGCGACCACATACTCGAATGTCCGCATCTCCAGCTTCGTGGCTTTCTTCCAAAAACTGGTGCCTTCTTTGCCCTGCAGGAATTGCCGCACGGCCCGCAGAAGGCCTGCATTCCTACGATAGCTGAGAACCAGAGCACTGATGAACTGCTCGGCCAGGGTTGGAAGCGGAATCTCAGCGGCAGTCTCCACCGTAAGAGTTAAGCGCAGGTGTTTGTCCTGATCTTCGAGAATACGAAGAATCGCGGTCTCCAACAGCACATCCTTATTGCGGAAGCGCCGGTACACCGCGCCCGGCGTCAAGCCGGCAAGTGCGGCGATGCGAGGGATGGTTGCCCCTGCCACCCCATGGTGTCCCAGGACTTGGACCGCGGCCTTCAACAGCTTGCCTAGAGACTCCCTGCTGCGCGCCTGTTGCGGCTCCAATGTGTGTTCCGGTTTACGCACTCTCGCATGCTAATTGACTCGATCTTCAATGTAAATGTATATTTGCATTTACATTATATTGAGCCCATGAGACGAATCCCGGCTAGCCGGCCACACCTGGAGGATCTGCAAATGAATGCGCCCGAACACGCCACACCACGCATTCCAATGCGCGACTTCTTCAGAAATCCACGGGAGACGGCGCATCGCGTTTCTCCCGACGGTGCATACATGTCATATCTGGCACCCTACGAATCGCGCCTGAACGTCTTCGTGAAGCGTCCCGACGGTGGTGCGGCGACACGTGTGACCAGTGAGATCGCCCGCGACATTTCTGGGTATTTCTGGAAGGGCGATCGAATACTGTACGTGAGGGATTTCGGCGGCGACGAGAATTTTCACCTCGTCTCGGTCGATCTGAGCGGTCAGGATCTGAAGGATCTGACGCCAGGCGACAAAGTGCAAGCCCAGATCATAGACACTCTCTTCGAGGACGATTCACACATCATCGTGGCGCACAATCGCCGCGACCCGGAAGTGTTCGACGTGTTTCGAATCAATGTCATCACCGGGGAGGAGATTCTCATTGCCCAGAATCCCGGCAATATCACCGAATGGAAAACCGATCACGATGGCAGGTTGCGCGTTGCCGTCACAACGGACGGCGTGAACCGGACTCTGCTCTATCGCGAGCGAGAGACCGATGAGTTCAGGGCCGTCCTGACGACCGGATTCAAGGAGACGCTGGCGCCGCAGTTGTTCACCTTTGACAACAGGAGGCTATACGTCCGCAGCAATCGCGGCCGCGACACAACTGCGATTGTCATTTTCAATCCGGTCACGGTCAGTGAAGACGAAGTTCTATTCGAGCATCCCGACGTGGATGTCTCGAGTATGACCTACTCGCGCAAGCGCAGGGTGCTGACCGCCATCACCTACGACACTTGGAAGACCCAGCACAAGTTCCTGGACGCGCAAACCGAGGAAATGTTCGACACCCTACGATCCAGGTTACCCGGCTATGAAATTGCGCTGAACTCGCACAACAGGAATGAGGATAAATTCATCGTCGTGGCTCATAGCGACAAGGCGCCCGGAAAAACGTACCTGTTCGACAGGACTGCGGGAACGCTGGAATTCATCTGCGACCAGGCCCCCTGGATCCCGGAAGGCGCACTCGCCGAGATGCGGGCAGTGCAATACACCTCGCGCGACGGTCTCACCATTCACGGCTATCTGACTCTGCCCAGAGGCCACGCAGCGAAAGGTCTGCGGGTAGTGGTCAATCCGCACGGGGGTCCCTGGTACCGCGACACCTGGTGCTACAATCCGGAAGTCCAGTTTCTCGCCAATCGTGGCTACGCCGTGTTCCAGATGAACTTTCGCGGCTCGACGGGCTACGGACGAACCTTTTGGCAGGCCTCATTCAAGCAATGGGGTAAAGCCATGCAGGCAGACATCACTGATGGTGTGCAATGGCTCATCGATCAGGGTATCGCCGACCCGAAGCGCATCGCCATCTATGGAGGTAGCTATGGAGGTTACGCCACTCTGGCCGGGGTGAGCTTTACGCCGCAGCTATACGCGGCTGCGATTGACTATTGCGGCGTGTCCAACCTCTTCACGTTCATCAATGCCCTTCCGCCGTATTGGAAACCGTATCTCGAGATGCTGTATGAAATGATCGGACATCCGGAAGAAGACAAAGCGTTGCTCGAAGCCGCATCGCCTGCCCTGCACGCCGACAGTATCCAAACGCCGCTTCTGATCGCGCAGGGCGCCAATGATCCGCGGGTCAAGAAGGCGGAGTCGGATCAGATCGTGGAGGCGCTCAGGAAACGTGGAGTGGAAGTCGAATACCTGGTGAAGGACAACGAGGGCCACGGATTTGCGAACGAAGAGAATCGCTTCGATTTCTACAGCGGGCTGGAACAATTCCTCGCACGGTACCTGGGGGCGTAGCCGGTCAGGGCGCTAGGGGGGGCCTCAATCGCCTCAAGGCAACTGTGTCTTCGTTGCCTCGAGGCTTCTTACTCTTCCGGGCGAGCGCTACACCAACCGCTCATCATCACTGGGCTTTGCCGCTCGCAGCGACGCTGCCGGCTTCCACCAATATCATTGTGCTGGGGTTTAGATGAGTCTTGATGGCGGCATTGACTTGTTCGCGGGTGAGCGCTTTCAGTGCCTTGGGGTAGCCGTCGAGCCACGTGGGATCGAAGCCTCGTTGCGTGTTGATCAGGATGGTCTCGGCTAGACCCAAGGTTGTCGACATACCGACGAAGTAGCTGCCGATCGCCCCCTGCTTTCGCGCTGCCAATTCCTGATCGGTAACGCCGTCCGTCCACCATTTGACGAGCTCACGGCGAGTGGACTCGACACCCTTAGGCAACAGAGCCGGCGCAAACGAGGCGGAAATCTCCCAAACGCCATCGACGATGCTGTCATCAGCCACACTGGCGCCAATGTTATAGGTCAGCCCTTCTTTGTCGCGTACCGTGCCCATCAACCTTCCGGTGAAGCCGCGCCCGAGAATCGCCGTACCCAGGCGCAGCGGCAGGGAGTCAGGGTCGCTGTAGCGAAGTCCGGTCGCCTGGCCGAGCAGCATCGTCACACTGGGCTTATCCGCAAGAGGCACCGTCACTTCGCCCGCGGCGGTGGCAGAGGCAGGCTTCGCAGGCCGCACGTAGTCCTGGCCGCCGCTCCACCCGGAAAACGCCTTGGTGACTTCGCTTTGCGCATCGGCATCGGCAACATCGCCGACCACTACCAGCGCCATATGCGCCGGACCATAGTATTTCGCCTGAAAGGTCCTGACCTCGTCGATGTTTGCGGTGCGCGCCGCGGCGATGTATTCGTTCAGCGCATGGGGCCGATTGGGGTGACCTGGCTGAAACACCGCGCGATTGAAAGCCTCCGCTGCGCGGGCCCCCGTGTTCTGCGCGGAAGCCTCGAGCTCCCCGATGAACTGCTGCTTTGCCTTGTTGAATTCCGCCACCTGCAGCGAGGGCGTGCGCAGCTCCGCCGCGATGATCTCGATGATCATCGGCAAGTCCTTCTTCAAGCACTTCGCGCGGACCTCCAGCG
>JALYIH010000131.1 GCA_030775865.1 Pseudomonadota bacterium
GGGACGAACACCGCGCACAGCACCAGGGCGATTGAAATGATGGGGCGCGTCACTTCGCCCATCGCTGCATGGGCCGCCGCATGCGGGTTCAAGCCCTGCTCAATCTTGCGCTCGATATTTTCGACCACCACGATCGCATCATCGACCACGATGCCGGTGGCGAGCACCAAACCGAACAGGGTGAGCGAATTGATGGTGAATCCCGCAAGCAGCAACGCGGCCAGCGTGCCGATGATGGCCACGGGCACCGCCACCAGCGGGATGACGCTGGCTCGCCAGGTTTGCAGAAACACGACGACGACCAAAACCACCAGCAGCACCGCCTCGAACAGGGTATGCACCACCGACTCGATGGAACTGCGGACGAACACCGTGGGGTCGTAATCGATTTCGTAGCTCACGCCTTCCGGAAAATTCTTCTCCAGTTCCTTCATCTTGGCGCGCACGGCATCGGAAAGCTGCAACGCGTTCGCGCCGGGCAGTTGAAATACGGGAATCGCAACCGCCGGACCGCCGTCCAGCATGCTGCGCAATGCATAGTTGTCCGGGCCGAGTTCGAGCCGCGCAATGTCGCGCAGGTAAGTCGTTTCGCCGTTGGCACCGCTCTTGACGACGATGTTTCCGAACTCCTGTTCGGTCTGTAGCCGGCCTTGTGCATTGACGATGTACTGGAATTGCGTTCCCGGAAGCGATGGCTCTCCGCCGATCTGCCCCGCGGCGACCTGCACGTTTTGTTCCCGCACCGCGGCCAGTACCTCATCGACATCCATGTTGCGCGCGGCGATTTTTCCGGGGTCCAGCCACAGGCGCATGGCGTAGTCGCCGGAGCCGAAGACGCGCACATCGCCCATGCCGGGAATACGCGCCAAGACATCTCGGATCTGGATCACGGCGTAATTGCGCAGATACAATGAATCGTAGCGACCATCGCCCGATTTCAAAAACACCACCATGGTCAGGTCAGGCGAACGCTTCTGCGTGACCAGGCCGATTTGCCGTACCACTTCGGGCAAGCGAGTCTCGGCCTGGGCGACACGGTTCTGGGTCTGCACCTGCGCGATGTCAAGATCCGTGCCCAGCTTGAAGGTCACGGTGATGGAAAAGGTGCCGTCGGGGGTCGCCGTCGAATTCGTGTAGATCGCGTTTTCCACGCCATTGATCTGCTGCTCGAGCGGCGTGATCACGGTCTCGGCGATGGTCTTGGGTGAAGCGCCGGGATACTGGCCGCTGACCACCACCGTGGGCGGCACGATTTCCGGATACTCACTGATCGGCAGGTTCGGCATGGCGAGCAGCCCGGCCACCGTGATCAATATAGCGAGTACGGTCGCAAAAATCGGCCGCTCGATGAAGAACGAAGAAATATTCATCGTCTATCTTTAGGACGAGGCCGGTGCGCCATCCGCACCCATGGCCACGCGCTGCGGCGCAACGGTGATACCGGGGTGTACGCGCTGCGCGCCGTTGACGACAACGACGTCGCCGGCTTTCAAGCCCTCTTGCACGACGCGCAGACCATCGATCACCCGCCCGAGCTTTACCTTGCGGTATTCGATTTGATTGTTGGCACCGAGCAGCAGCACGTATTTCTGGCTCTGGTCCGTATTCACGGCGCGATCCTCGATCAAAATCGCTGAATATTCTCCGCTGGCGAGCAACTGCACGCGGGCAAACAAGCCCGGAGTGAACTGACCATCCTTGTTCTGGAGCACGGCGCGCGCACGGATGGTGCCGGTCTGGGGATTCAATTGATTGTCGACGAAATCAACGGTTCCGGTGTGAGGAAATCCCTCCTCGTTGGCCAATCCGACTTGAACGGGATTGCCCGAGGCGCTTGAACTGGGGCGCTCGCCGCCGCGTGCCATCTGCGTATAACGCAGATAGCTTTGTTCATCCGCGTCGAAATACAGGTAAATCGGGTCCATCGATACCACGGATGAAAGCAGGGTACCGCCGTTGCTGCCGCCGGTGACCAAATTGCCGCGTGTGACTTCCGCGCGGCTCACCCGCCCATCGATGGGGCTGATGACTTTCGTAAAGTTCAGGTTGAGCGCCGCCGCTTCGAGGGCGGCTTGAGAGCCGGCCACATTGGCTTCGGACTGCGCCACGGTGCTCTTGCGCTCGTCCAACTCTTCCTGGGATACCGCGCCGCTGTCTTTCAAATGCTGCACGCGCGCCAATTCGATGCGGCCCAACTCCAGCGCGGTCTTGAAGCGCTTTAGGTCCGCGGCGGCACGATCGTAGTCAGCCTGGTAAGGCCGAGGGTCAATCACGAACAGCAGCGTCCCGCGCTTGACCAAGCTGCCCTCGATGAAAGCAACCTTGTCGATGTAGCCTGAAACACGCGGCCGAATCTCCACGGTCTCGACGGCCTGGAGTCTGCCGGTAAATTCGTCCCAGTCTTTCACGCGCTTTTCGAGCACCTGCGCGACGGTGACTTGGGGCGGGGGTGGCGGTTGGGGTCCGCCCCCCGACTTGCCGCAGGCCGCGACTGTCAGCGCCGAGCAAACGAGCACACAAAAAATGTGTAACCTATTGATTTTAATCATCCTAGGATCTCTTTATCTTTTTGGCACGCATGCGCGAAACCCCCGGGGCTGGTCATTTCACCACATTGATTCCCGGTTATACATAACGAAATGATCTGAGCTTTTAGCATCCCAGATGACGGAAGGGTGTATACGGTATTGACAATCATTCGCATTCGCGTTCACAATAGCCCCCATGATAGTGTGTGTTTGCAAAGCCGTTTCAGACCGACAAATCCGAGCCGCCGTCAAAGGCGGCGCGAGTAGTTTGCGCGACCTCACGCGGGAGCTTGGCGTGGGCACTTGTTGCGGCAAGTGCCTGCCGGAAGCCAAGGCGGCGTTGTACGCCTCGCTCGATGCCTGCGAGTCCAAGATGCCGGGTCTGTTCTCGCCCGCCACACCCGAATACGCGCTCTAGCTCGCGGCGCCTGACCGGGCGCGTCTAACCACCCAATTGATTGTTCGAGTTGATTCCTCGAGCTCGGCATCCGGCTTACAATCCGGGCACCATTTCAGGCGCAATCCATAAGGGGCTCCCGTGCAAGGCGACGCGAAAGTTTTAGAATTCCTGAACCAGGCCCTGAAGAACGAACTGACGTCCATCAATCAGTATTTTCTGCACTCCCGCATGCTCGACAACTGGGGCATGAAGCGGCTCGGCAAACTCGAATACGAAGAATCCATCGACGAAATGAAGCATGCGGACCGATTGGTCAAACGCATTCTTTTTCTGGACGGACTACCGAACCTGCAGGATTTGGGCAAGCTTTTCATTGGCGAGGATGTGCAGGAGATTTTGCAGTGCGACCTTCGCCGCGAGATGGAAGCTCACCCCATGTACAAATCCGCGATCGCCTACTGCGAAAGCGTCAAGGACTATGTGACCCGCGATTTGTTGGTCCACATCCAAAAGAGCGAGGAAGAACACATCGACTTCATCGAAGAGCAACTCGGATTGATCGAGAAGATGGGATTGCCGAACTATGTGCAAAGTGCTGCCGGAGAAATAGAAGAAAGCAACGGCGGCTAAATGCCGTCAGGGGAGTAAAACAACATGGTCAAGAAAATACTCACGATACTCATCGTGGTGGTGGTGTTGATCGCGGTCGTTGGGTTGATACTGCCGCGTCATACGGTGGTGAAACGTTCGGTATCGATCAATAGGCCCGCCCAAATTCGACGCCGGCATTCCTGTGGACCGCGGCGATGTCTCAAGCTCGGACGGTGTGCGTGTGACGCACAGCTACGCGGGCAAGGCAATAAAGGCCACTCACGTCGGTGCCTACGAAAATCTACCGCAAACCCACGAGAAGCTGCGCGCTTACATCGCCGCGCACGGCTACGTCCAGAAGGGGCCGGTGTTCTCTTGGTACGTCGATGACCCAGGAACGACCGCCGTCGATAAATTGCGCACGGAAATCTACGCGCCCATCGATTGAGCCGGCTCCTCGGCCCGAGTGCCGCTGAAAGCGGCGGTGCCCAACAGGTGGCGGGCATCACCGTTGATGCGATCCTGCTCGACGATCGCGGTGAATTTGAAGCTCAGACGCATCGGCTTGGTTATTTTTGCCTTCCAGCTGAGCTTGTTGCCTTCGACGCGTCCGTCGCTGATGGCGACGTGGTGTTCGGCGTCGGAAAGCGACCCGGTCAATGTCTTGTCGCTGACTTTGAGTTCGAGGACACCCGATTTGTCGCCCATCGGGGTTTTGATCGTGATGTTCCATTTGCCTTGAACCATGCGGTTTACCCTAGGTTATGCCGACGCGCAGGACTGCGGCTGCCTGGGACAAGCGCCGCTTCGCGGGCAAATGACGCTGGCCTGCGAGCTGAGCGCATCGGCAATCCATGAGATATTCAAGACCTGGGAAGCCGCGCGAATGGCGGTGGTGGCTTCCGGCGGGATGGCGCCGTCGCCGCCCCCGCGGCGGCAGGATTCTGCGACCGCGGCCACGATGTGCTCGCCATCAAAACCCTGAGCATCCAGCGCCGGCAATAAATCCACACCCACGGACAAGACGTGCAATTCGTCCAAGGCATCGCGCGTGAGCAAGGAATGACAGCAATACAGGCGCGCGCGCTTGCCGTCCTGCATGACGGAAATTTGGGATTTCGGGCGCTGCAGCGAGGGCGCCTCCGGGGTCTGCTGCAGCAGGCGAAATACCGCCCAGCGCGGGCAAGGATCGGATACCAGGCTCATGTTGCCCCACGGAAGCGGAATGCCGTTGCCGCGGTAAACAGCGCGCAGGTACCCGGGAGGGTACGCATCGAAAAAATGCCAGTGCCTGTAGGGAGAGACGGCTGTCATGCGTCGCATCACCAGGGCGGGCGTCACGCCGACTTTGCGGCACGCGCTCACACTGTGCGCTTCGCGAATCAAGAACCGCCGGAACGGAACGCGCGGGCACAAGAGCGCGCCGGCAAAAAAGCTGCACTCGAAATCACGCCAAGCGTACAGCACGTCCTGGGCGCCCATGCCGCGCACCGACCCGGGGGATTCCGTATCGCCGGCGAGTACCGCACTGTGCGGCGATATCATGCCGTCGCCGTTGTGTAGGATTTTGTGGCCCACGAAGAACGCCAACTCGTACTTCAGGCGTTCTTCCTGGCGGCGCAGGCGCTTGTTGATGAAAACGGTGCCGGGCGCCTCGAACCGGGAGCGCACCAGTGCGCCGTTGGGCTTGCGCCCATCGCCGTCAAACCATTTGATCTCCAACCCGTGCCGCTTGCAAATGGCGATGACGGCGTCCAGGTCGAGGGGCATTTCTCGCTTGCCGCACTCCTCCGCCGCGCGTTCGATATCGGGAAAATTGTTGTGGCGGGTCTCCTGCCAGACTCGAATCAATAGCTGCGCGAATTGCCGTCCCGTCGTGCCGGTCTGAGACAGAAGCTCGGGCAGCGCGTTCTGCAGCAGTTCGTTGGAAAACAGGAAGGCCGGTTCGAGCGGCATGGCTTCCAATCCACCGCGCTGGCGCGGCGCCGGCGCCGCTTCGACATCCGTATTCTCATCCAAGAACCAGCGGGCGTCCTTGCTGAAGATCCCCGCCAGCATTTCCAGCATCTCCGCCGAGGGCATGCGTTTGCCCGTTTCCACCATGCTTAAGTACGACACCGACGGCGCGCCGCCGGCATCCACCTGAATGCAGCGCGCCGAGAGCTCATCGAGCGTCAAGCCGTTGCGCTTGCGCAGCGAACGCAGCTTGGCGCCGAGAAAATGCCCCTGTCGAATCAGTCCTGCCATACTCTTCCTGTGAAATTCACACTGTTAAATTTCTATAGTGTAAATCCTCAATGTAAACACTCTAAGCTTGCCGCATCCCTATTGGCAAGCTGACCCGAGGAGAATGGATTTGAACGCACAGTCGAACGACCGATGGCATGGTGTGGAGCGCCCCTATACAGAGGCCGACGCAGCGCGTCTGCGCGGCTCGGTGAAAATCGAATACTCGCTGGCGCGCCTGGGCGCCGAGAAATTCTGGCGCCTGCTGCACAGCGAGCCGGTGGTGGCGGGATTGGGCTGCATGACCGGCAATCAAGCCATTCAAACCGTGCAGGCCGGCCTGAAAGCCATTTACTGCTCAGGGTGGCAGGTTGCCGGTGACGCCAATTCCGCCGGCGAGGTCTACCCGGATCAGAGCCTGTACCCGGTCGACTCGGTGCCGAAGATGGTCGAGCGCATCAATAACGCATTGCTGCGCACCGACCAGATTCACCATCTGGAAGGCAAGTCGAACATCGATTGGTTGGCCCCCATCATCGCCGATGCCGAAGCGGGTTTCGGCGGCAATCTCAATGCCTTCGAGCTGACCAAGGCGCTGATACGCGCCGGCGCCGCCGGCGTGCATTTCGAAGATCAACTGTCCTCGGCAAAGAAATGCGGTCACTTGGGAGGCAAGGTGCTGGTATCCACCGCCGAGGCCATCAACAAACTGGTCGCCGCGCGTCTCGCAGCCGACGTCATGGGCGTGCCCACCGTCATCATCGCGCGCACCGACGCGGATGCGGCGGATCTATTGCTGACCGATCATGATCCGCGCGACAAGCCGTTTCTCACCGGCGAGCGCTCCAGCGAGGGATTCTTTTATGTCAAGGCCGGCATCGAGCAAGCGATCGCCCGCGGCCTGGCCTATGCGCCTTACTGCGATCTGATCTGGTGCGAAACCTCCAAGCCCGACATGCTCGAAGCGAAGCGCTTTGCCGCGGCGATTCATAGCAAGTTTCCCGGCAAACTGCTGGCGTACAACTGCTCACCCTCCTTTAACTGGGCGGCAAAGCTGAATGCGGCGGCAATGAAAAAGTGGCGCGAAGAGTTGGCTGCCCTCGGCTATCGTTTCCAATTCATTACGCTTGCCGGCTGGCATGCATTGAATCTGTCGATGTTCGAACTGGCCTCGGCCTACAGCGCCGACGGCATGCTGGGCTATTCGCAATTGCAGCAACGTGAGTTCGGCCAGGAAGCGTCAGGTTATCGCGCCACCAAGCATCAGGCATTCGTCGGTACCGGCTACTTCGATGCCGTACAAACCGCCATCAGTGCCAAGAGTTCGACTGTGGCCATGGCCGGCAGCACCGAGACCGAGCAGTTCACCGCAGCAGCGACAGCGCCTGAACGTGTTGTGGCGTAAGGAAACACCGATGGGCGCAGACTTCGCCGCTACGGCGGCGGAGATCGCCGAGCACTTTCGCCTCTATAACGAAGAGTTCGGGCGCATTACCCGGCACGCGGCAAGAAATTTTCTCGCCGAAGATTGGCATGCTGCGCAGCGCGATGCCGTAGAACGCATCGAGTTATACGAACAGAGGGTGGCGCGGTGCGTTACGGTCATCGGCGGCCGGCTGCAGTCGGAACGCTTGGATGTCGCTCTGTGGAGCGATATCAAAAGCGCCTATGAAACGCTGGTTGCGCGCCGCGCCGACAGCGATTTCTACCATACCTTTTTCAATTCGGTTACCCGGGATTTGTTCGGCACCGTCGGCGTGAACAAAGAGGTGGAGTTTTGCGCCACCAGTGTGGGCCGCGCCTCCGGATCGGTGCCCATCCGCGTCTACCGTGTGGCCGGCTCACTGCCCACAGCGGTGACGGAAATTCTTGCCGATCTGCCGTTCGGCGCGGCGATCGGCGACATCGAATCCTCGGTGCACCGCATAAGCGCGGAAATCGGCCGCCATTTCGCGACCGGGCGGCACAGCGGCGCACCGGAATCCATCGAGCTGATCGAGCCTGTGTTCTACCGCGGCATGCAGGCATTCGTGGTCGGCCGGCTGATCGGCGACAGCGCCATCACGCCGCTGGTGTTGGCCTTCACCCATTTGCAAAAGAGCGTGCGTGTCGATGCCGTGATGCTGTCGCGCGCCGACGTCGGATCCCTATTCGGCTACGCCCGCTCCTATTTCCACGTGGATTTGCCCGTGGTCAGCGCCGCGATCACTCTGCTTCGCTCCTTCATGCCCCGCAAACCCGTCGATGAGCTCTACACCGTGCTCGGCCGCGCCAAGCAAGGCAAGACGGAACGCTATTTCGCCTTGCAACGCCACCTCGATAAGTCGATCGACAGTTTCGTTCACGCGCCCGGCGAACGCGGCCTGGTCATGATTGTTTTCACCTTGCCTTCCCACGACCTGGTGTTCAAAGTGATACGCGACAAATTTGGTGCGCCGAAAACCACAACGCGCGCCGATGTCATCGAACGCTATCAATTCGTATTCCGCCATGACCGCGCCGGCCGTCTGGTCGATGCGCAGGAATTCAAGCGGCTGCGGCTGCCTCGCGCCCGCTTCATGCCGGCCTTGGCCGAGGAACTGCTGCGCCAGGCCAGCGAGAGTTGCCGCGTCGAAGGCGAAGACCTGATCATCGAACATTGCTACATCGAACGGCGCCTGAGACCGTTGAATTTATTCCTGCGCGAGGCGGAGCCCGCGGCCGCCGAATCAGCCATCATCGACTACGGCAACGCGCTTCGCGATCTGGCGGCGAGCAATGTATTTCCCGGCGACTTGCTGCTCAAGAATTTCGGGGTCACCAGCCACGGGCGCGTCATTTTCTACGACTACGATGAGCTATGCCTGGTATCCGACTGCGTGTTTCGAGACCTGCCGCGCGCGCGAAATGACGAGGAAGAAACAAGCGCCGAGCCGTGGTTTCACTTTGGACCGCGCGACGTGTTCCCAGAGCAGTGGCTGCCGTTCCTCTCCATCCCGTCCGCCTTGAGCGAGGTGTTCATCCGCCAGCATGGATGCTTGCTGACCGCGGCATGGTGGCGCGCGCAGGCTGCGCTCGCGCCGGAAGCCGCAGCGGCTTTGGCGACTCAATCATCGAATGCCGCGTAGACCAGATCGCGGAATAAAGTTCGGAAATAATCGCGCTGGCCCGGACCCTGGATGAGCATGATCGCGATCAGCTCTTCGGCCGGATCGACCCAAAAGGTCGTGCCGGCCAAGCCTCCCCAGAAATACTGGCCGACAGACCCTGGAACATGAGCGATTCCGGGTTGCAGTCGTACCGCAAACCCCAAACCGAATCCATAGCCGGGCAGCAGCAGGTCGGGCGCGCCGGTGATGGGTCCCAGATGATCCGCCGTCATCAGCTCGATCGTCTTGCGGCTCAAGAATCGTACGTCGTCCAGCCGGCCGCGATTCAACAGCATCTGCAGGAAGCGCGCGTAGTCGCCGGCCGTGGACACCAGACCGCCGCCGCCTGACTCGAATTTCGGCGCGTCGTGCACATTGATCAATTGCACGCCCGCGCCGGTGTCAGGGTCCTTGGCGAAGGCCTCGGCAAGGCGCTCATGTCCCTGCGCCGGCACGTGAAATGCGGTATCGGCCATGCCAAGCGGCGCAAAGATGCGACGCTGCAGATACTCTCCCAGTGTCAGTCCTGATAAAACCTCGATCAGACGACCGAGCACATCGGTGGCGCGGCTGTATTCCCACCTAGTTCCCGGTTGATGCAGCAGCGGCAGTTTGCCGAGGGTGGCGACTTGATCGGCATTGCTCTGGTTGCGGCTGTAAATCTTCTCAGCCATGTACATCTTGTGCACCGGGCCGCTGCCGCGAAACTCATAGGTGAGACCCGAGGTGTGGCGCAGCAGATCCTGAATGGTGATGGGCCGCTCGGCATCCACCAACTCGATCTCGGCGCCGCGCACCACGGCAACCTTCGGCTGGCCAAGTTCGGGCAGGAATTTGTCGATCGGGTCGCTTAGCAGGAAGCGCCCTTCTTCCCACAACATCATCGCGGCCACGGACACGATGGGTTTTGTCATCGAATAGATTCGGAAAATGCTGTCCCTTGCCATCGGATCGGCATTGCGCGGGTCGCGCCGGCCGTAGCTTTCGAAACAGGCCAACCGGCCGCGACGCGCCACCAGGGCAACGGCCCCGGGAACCCGGCCGCGCTCGATCTCGCCGCGCATCACCGCGCCTAGGCGCGCGAGGCCGGCGGTGGAGAGCCCAACATCCTCGGGCGTGGCCTGCGGCAATGGAGGTGAGGTCATGAAGCATCCTGGGCCGAGCGCAGCGGCTCAATAGAAATCCGATCTTCCAAAAGGACGGCAGGGTTTAACCCCTGCCGTCCGAAACGTTGCCTAGTATTACCGAAACCTCCGAATCACGGATTGCTCGGCGTGCTCGGCGCGCCGGCCGGTGCAGCCCGTTGCAGCTGCAGGAAGTTCTTCACATCGAGAGTGCCGTTGCCCAACACCTCACTGTAGGCTTGGCCCGGCTTGACCTTGAAGCCATTGTTGTCCCCCGAAATGTTGCGGTGGAAAAATTGCAGCGCTTCGGGTGCCTTGGTACCGCCGGCAATCGTCTGCACGGCTGACAACGCATAGATATAAGGATTGACATTGCCCAATCGGCCGCCATTCAACTCAACCGCAAGCGCCAGTACGCCGGCCATTTCCGGCGACGAAGAGCTGGTGCCGATGAGAAGATTGGGCGCGCCGCCGATCCAAACGATGGCGGCACTGCGCGGCAGCTGGGTGCAATCCTGCGCGGCAAGATCCGCATCTCCCGGGCACCCGCCCATCATCAGAGAAACATCGGGCACCGCACGGTGCTTGTGGCTGTCGGTATCGACGAGGAATTGATACCACGGCTTGGAGAAGATCTGGCTGAAGCCGCCGCCCGAACCCCAAGTATTGTTTCCGATGTGGCCGGTTGTTCCGTCAGGAAGCGGAATCGGCACGGGCGCGCGCGGATCAAAATCAGCATTCTCGCTCAGGTACGTGACGTCGTTCGCCGTGGGTGTTGCCGCCGTCTGCAGGTTCGTTCCACCCACGGCCGTCACATTGGGGTCATCGGCCGGATTCTCGACGCCCAGCACGAAATTCGTGCCGTCGATGTTGACGGGAGAATCAGCCAGTGCTTGGGAGATGCACGGCACCGCGCCGTTATCGCCCGAGCTTGCCAGGAAGGTGATGCCTTGCGCATTGCCCTGCTGGAATAAGTGGTGGTAGGTCTTGAGAATGCCGGTGAAGTCGGTGCCATTGTTATACGCCGGCGTAAAGTCCAACTCACATTCGCCGAATGACGAACTCACCACATCGACCGCATTGTCCTCAACGACATCCGTGTACGCGGCGGTAACGGACGCGTTGGTAAGATCCGGCATATCGTAGAGCGTCTCTTTTGCACCCGGCGCCGTACCCAACGACATCTGCGTATCGAGAGAAGCCTCCGCACCATCGCCAGTGTTGGGATTAAACGCGCCACTGCCGCCGTTGACCGGACGGATGGTCACCGTGGGAACCGGCAAGTTGGAATTGGCCGAATAAGCCTGCACGTCGACCGAGGGCCCAATACCCACGGTGGAGTTGAAGGACTTCGCGAGATCTGCCGGAGATATAACCGAGGAGATTACGATGCCGATATGCGCGCCGACTCCGGCGATCTGCGCCTTGTGCCGCGAAAACAGCGGCGTGACTTCGGTCTGGAACGAGGGCAATTGATAGGCCTCGTTCAGATCGTTCGCATAGAAGAAGCTGAAAGTATCCGCCAGCCGCTCCTGGGGCGACACCGCAGCCAGCGGTCCCAGGACCTGAAGAGAGTTCGAGGTTGCAAGCGGTTGCAGCGTCCTTGAATGCACATGCGCGGCCAAGTGTGCGGAGAATTCAGGAATGACCGCGCCCATCGCGGCCAGCGACTGCGGGAGAGTCAGATGCCGCTCGGTAGCTGCGAGTGTGACGTGCCCGGGTTTCACCTGCACCCGCTCGATCTGCGCATTGAACATGCTTTCGACGGCCGATACCGGCCCCTCGACCACGAGATTCTGCGTTTTCTCTGCGACTATGGTGAAGCCGGCAGACTCGAGCAGCGCCTTCGCCTTCGTCACATCGGCGCGGCTGGGACCGAACTGCTGTTTGAACTGCGCTGGCGTCAACCATTGATGGTAGTCGGCCGAGTTCGTGTCGGTCTGGCTCTGCAACAGTTTCTCCAGAGCGTCGGTATGAGTCAGGGGCAAGTACACGTTGAAGTGCGCGATCGTATTTTGATCTGCCGCGCCCATCGATTCGACTCGCTTAGCTGCGGACGCGTTTTGCGAAATCGCAATACTCGCCAATGTTAGGGCGCCGAGCACTGCGCTCGTCGCCACAGAGCGAACTCTCATAGGACCTCCATGAATTTTGATTTGACCCCGATTTAATTTTCGTTGTAGTCGCGAACACCGGAGGGTTGGTATTCATCCAGCCACGCATTGTCCCTACCGGCAGTACTCTAATCCTTCCCACTATCGCCGACGTAGATTACATCCACCCAGTGGTGCGCGCCGGCAAGCACGGGTTCGACATCTCGTTGACATAATCCTATCCGCACCCTCGCCGGAGCTTTGGCGGGCGGTCGACATTCAGGTCCCGCTGCTCGATATGCTGCGCTACGAGCAAATCGCCGCGGGCAGTTCCTGGGTCGCGGAATACGGAAGCGTATCGGTTCCTGAGGAACGGAAATTCCTCGCCTCGATTTCTCCCTACAGCAATCTCAAGCCGGGCGTGCAGTATCCGGAAGCATTGATCTGGTCGACGACGAAAGATGATCGTGTCGGTCCGCAGCACGCGCGTAAGTTCGCGGCCAAACTCTCGGCGATGGGCGTGCCCTACTTTTATTTCGAAGTGATTGAGGGGGGCCACGGCGCAGGCGCCACGCCGCTCGAAAAGGCGAAAATGCGCGCGCGTGAATACGCGTATTTCTCCGGCAAACTGGGGCTATGAGGGATTGCGCGCGCCGAAGTCGGCGAGCACCATGCTCACGCATTCCGTCAGCCGCGTCGCATAACCGATATGCAAGAATTCATTGGGGCCGTGCGCGTTGGAATGCGGCCCGAGCACCCCTGTCACGAAGAATTGCGTCTGTGGAAAGCGTTCGCCGAGCATTCTTAAAAATGGAATCGTGCCGCCGCCGCCCAGGCTGACCGCGTCGCGCCCGAATGCGTGTCGCGAGGCGCGCTGCATCGACTGCTCGAACCAGGGCGCAAAGGCGGGGGCGTTCCAACCTCCCGATGACGACTCGGGCTCAAAACTCACGTGCGCACCATAGGGCGGATCGCACTCCAGCGCTCGACGAACCGCCGCACTGGCACTCGCGGGGTCCACCGTCGGGGGCAGGCGCAGGGAAAGTTTTAGAGAGATTTCCGGCAGCAGTACGTTGCCCGCGGCACCCAGGGAAGGCAGGCCCTCCGCGCCGGTGACCGCAAGTGCCGGGCGCCAAGTATTGTTCAGCAGCACTTCCACCGGGTCCGCCGACACGGCGCGAACACCTTTAGCGAAAGGAATTTTCTCCAGAACCTGTGATCCCAATACACCCGCCGCCGCCGCTATTTGCGCGCGGCGGTCCTTCGGAATGCCGGCGTGCAACTCATCAAGGAGAAGATCGCCGGTCACCGGATTCTCGATTCTCGCCAGCAACTGTTGCAGGAGCCGGAAGGGCGTGGGCGCAATGCCCGACGCAAGACCGGAGTGCGCCCCTTCGGTCAAGACGCGCACCTTGAGCCTGCCCACGAGATTGCCGCGCAGTGAGGTGGTCGTCCAGAGCTGGTCGAAGTTGCCGCATTCCGCATCGAGACACACGACCAGGGACGGCTCGCCGAGGCTGCTGCCCAGCGCATCGAGATGTGCCGGCAAGTGGACGCTGCCGCTCTCCTCGGATGCCTCGATCATCAATACACAGCGCGGGAGCGGAACTGCCTGCGCTTTGAGCGCAGCGATGGCCGTCAAGGAACTGAAGACTGCGTAGCCATCGTCTGCCCCGCCGCGTCCATAAAGCTTGCCGTCCCGAATCACGGGTTCCCAAGGTCCAAGCCCGGGCAGCCACCCGGTAAACTCCGGTTGCTTGTCGAGATGCCCATAAAGAAGCACACATTCGGGCAGCTCGCCGGGAATATCTACCAGCAGTAAGGGCGTGATGCCCGGCAAGCGGCGCACATCGACACGCATGCCCGGGATGCTTTGCGCACGGCACCACTCAGCCATGAGCTCAATGGCCTGATCCATGTACCCATGCCGCTCCCAGTCCGGGTCGAAAGCCGGGGACTTGTTCGGAATGCGGACATACGCCTCGAGCCGTCCGATGATTTATTTCTGCCAGACGTTTTCAATAAATTGACGCAGGCCCGCTAGATTCATTCGACATCATCCCCCGATATATATACGAGTCGATCGCGGTGCCATCGCATCCAATGCCTGCACCTCGTCCGAATCCGATCTCAACACCAATCTCCAGTCGCCGCTTGGGTGAGGCACGGATTGCCACTGCTCCCCCAAATTGAACACCGCGAGCACGCCATTATGAACGAACGTGAGCCAGTCGGCTTCGGCATCAAAAGCGGTCAGGGCTTTGTTTGCCTCCCCCCGGCTTCCACGCGGCAGGACGACTCTGTCACGCCGTAGCCGAATGATCTGTCGATACCATCGAAGCAGCTCGGCGTGGCGCGGCTGAGACATCTCCGACCAATTCAGTTTTGAGCGCTCGAAGGTATCGGCTTCTTGCGGGTTGGGCACTGCGCCCTGCCAGCGAAAGGCGCTGAATTCCCGGCTGCGCCCCTCGGCTACCAACCTACCCAAGTTGGGATCCTCATGATCCGTGAAGTATAGAAACGGCGTCTGCGCGCCCCATTCCTCTCCTTGAAACAGCAGCGGCACGAAGGGCGCAAGGATCGCAAGCGCCGCGATGGCTTTGAGCTGCGGGATGCCTAACATCATGCTGAGCCGTTCACCCTGCGCGCGATTGCCGATCTGGTCGTGATTCTGCGCACTCACCACAAGCTGACGGGGTTCGACGCCCACAGGAGGCCTGCCGTGGCGTCGGCCGCGATGCCCGGAGTATTTTCCTTGATACACATAACCATCGCGCAATGCCGTGTCGATATCTTCAAGCCCGTGAAAGTCCGCGTAGTAGCCGTCCGCCTCACCGGTAAAGTAGCGATGGATGGCATGGTGAAAATCATCCGCCCAATGCGCATCGAGGCCGTAGCCGCCCCGTGAAGCGGCATGAACCAGCCGGGGATCGTTCAGATCGCTTTCGGCGATGAGCACGAACGCGCGTCCCAGCTTCCTGCCGAGCGCTTTCACGGCGATCGATAATTCCTCGAGAAGATGCACGGCCTCAAAACTGAAAATGGCATGCACGGCATCGAGACGCAAGCCATCGAAGCCATAGTCCTCAAGCCACATCAGCGCGTTGTCGATCACAAAGCGGCGTACCTCGTCACTTTGCGGTCCGTCGTAATTGATCGCCTCGCCCCACCCGGTCTTGTAGCGGTCGGTGAAGTACGGGCCGTACTGCGCGAGATAATTGCCGTCCGGTCCCAAATGGTTGTAAACCACATCGAGCAGCACGGCGAGGCCGGCTGCATGACAGGCACCGACGAAGGCGGCGAGTTGCGACGGCGTGCCATAGGCCGGAAAAGGCGCGAACAGATCGACGCCGTCATAGCCCCAGCCGCGCCGGCCAGGAAAAGTCGCCAGTGGCATCAGTTCCACATGGGTGACGCCAAGTTCGGCCAGATACGCCAACCTGCCCTGTGCGCTCGCGTAGGTGCCCTCGGGCGTAAAGGTCCCCACGTGAAGCTCGTAAACGATGGCCTCGCTGAGAGGCACGGCGTGAAATTCTCCTTTCACATTCGACCGCGACGCAGCCTCGAGCCAATCCGCCTCGACAACATGCGATGCGCCGTGGACGCCGTCGGGCTGCCAGCGCGATCGCGGATCGGGCACGGGGGCGTTGCCATCGATGGAATATCGATAACCGTGCCGCGTATCGGCATCCACATCCCTCTGCCAATAGCCGTCAGCCAACGGTGCGAGCGCGAGACGTTGCTCTCCCAAAACCAAATCGACCGACCTCGCGTACGGGGCCCATACGGAAAAGATCACGGGGAATCTCGAATCAGCAACGCCACGGGAAACAGCTGGAAAAGCTCGGCGGGAGACACCTCCCGTTGAATGAGTTGCTCGGTGAAGCAATTTCGCCAGGCTCCTCCGGGCAGCGGCAGGCGGGTGTCGCCCCACTCGCCTGCCAGCGTCATGGTGAAGCGCGGGACTACGGCGATGAGATTCTCGCCACGGCGGAATGCCAGCAACCGGCCAAGATGGGTTCCCTGGGCCACCAACGGCTGGTACTTGCTCTCGGCCGAAAAATCCTCGGCGCGTTCCCGGCGAAGCGCCAGGACGCAGGCCGTCATCCAAAGTTTTGGCGCCCCCGAATCCCACTCCAAGAGCGCCTCAGCAGCGCTTATCGGGTGCACACGGCGCACGCGGCGCATCAAACCTAAGCGGGTTTTGAAATCCACCGGCCGTCGATTGTCAGGATCGACGAGACTCAAGTCCCACAACTCGGTGCCCTGATAAAAATCAGGCACGCCGGGTGCGACCATCTTGATGAGCGTTTGCGCCAGGCTGTTGATCCGGCCCGGCAGTATCAGCGGCTCTATGAAGCGTTCAAGGCTCGCGATGAATTCCGGCGTGTCGAATACCCCGCCGACAAAGCCGCGAATTTTCTCCTCGAAGCTGTTGTTCGGCTCATGCCAGGACGTATTGATTTTCGCCTCGCGGCACGCCTTGAGCATGTAGGCCCAAGTGCGCTCGCGGTCGATGGGCCATGCGCCGATCAGCGTCTGGTACAGCAAGTATTCGGCGTGCCGATCCGGCAAACGATTCTGCCAGGCATTGGCGTTGAGCTGCGACCACAGATGCAGCGCTTCGGACCAGCGGTCCGGGATCTCGGAGAGAATGGAAATGCGCGCTCGCACATCCTCGCTGCGTTTGTTGTCATGCGTCGATGTCGCGAGCATGCTGTTCGGCCACCGATCACTCAAGTAGTTGCAAAACTCGTGGAATTTGTCGGCGGAGATCCCAATGAGGGACGCCTGCGAACCCACTTCATTGCACGAGACCAGCCGATCGAAACAGTAAAACGTCGTGTCCTCGACGCCCTTGGCCATCACCGCAGGAGTCAGCTGCTGCCACTTGGCGATAAAATCCTCTTCCCATTCGTTCAGCGGTGATTTCGTAAAGAGCGCCGCCAAAAAATCGAATGCGGCCGCCTCTATGTCCGGTGATCCGATGCGGGCGCTCTGCAACGCCTCCAGCAACACACGCTTATCTTCCTCGTGCAGCGTACCGGCAGTTCTATAGGTGCGATAGATCGGCAGCGCGGTGATCAGTTTTTCCAACGCCTCGCGCAATTGGCGCGGACTTAAGTCCCGGGTTTGCCAATCGGCCCGCGCGATCGTGAGCGCCATCACGGCCAGTTCCTCGTGAGCGGCGGAAAACGTCGATTCGATGATGGCGCGCTTTTTCTCGCGTACCATTTTGCCGAAATTCACGGAGTGACCCGTGAAATCCGAATAGATGGTGGTCAACACATCGGTGCGTTGATCGTCCATCCACAAGCGGTTGACCTTGGCCAGAAAGTCGTAACCTACGGTGCCGTCGATGGGCCAGTCCCCATTGAGCCGTTCATCGTTCTCGAGAATCTTCTCGATATAAATTCTTCCCTCCGGCAGCAAGCGGCGCAAGCGCTCAAAGTACTGCAGCGGTTCGCGCAGTCCATCCGGGTGATCGACACGCACGCCGTCTATTTGCCCCGCGGAGATCATCTGTTCGATGCGTGCATGCGTGGCCGAGGCAACATTCGGCAATTCGGCGCGGACGCCGATGAGCGTGTCAATGTCGAAGAACCGGCGGTAGTTGGTGAGTTCACCGGAGAGCTTCCAGCCGTGAAGCATATAGAACTGTCGGCGCAGGACGGCGTCGAACAGTGCGTTGTCGTTTTGCACGCGATCGACTGCCGATTGCAGCACGCCGGCCTCGAGTGCTTCGTGTAGAACCTGCTGTGCCCGCGCGACGTGGCGCCGATAGGCGGTCAGATCCTCCTCCAGGGGCGACACGATGCGCTGCAGACGTTCCAGCTCGCCAAAGCAGCGCTCACTTCCCGCTGGTAGCAATTGTCCCCAGGACGCGGGTCCCAATGGCCAGCTGTTCTCATAGTGCTTGACGCGCGGTTTTCCTTGCACGATCTCAATGCGCAATTCGCCGTCCTGCATCGCCGCGCCATAGGGTTTCGCGAGCGTGCACACATGCACGCAAAATGGCCGCCCTTGCGAATTTCGAATATCGAAGAATTCTGCGAACTTGCTGAAGGGTCCCTGAAGCAGCACGTCATCCCACCATGGATTGTGTTGTGACGCGGACATGTGGTTCGGTACGATATCGAGCAGAATGCGCAGTTCGAGAGCCCGCGCAGCATTCACGAAACTCGTCCACGCCCGCTCGCCGCCGAGATCGTCGCTGATTTTAGTGGGATCTACGACATCGTAGCCATGCAGACTGCCCGGAACCGCCTGCAGGCACGGCGACAGGTAAACATGGCTGATGCCCAATTCGGCCAGGTACGCCAGCACGCCCTGAGCCGCACTCAAGGGAAATCCAGCGTGCAGCTGCAGGCGGTAGGTTGCAATCCATTTACCGCTCATGGCTCAGCAGCACCATCGAACGGCCGGCCAGTTGGACCAGCCGATTGCGTTTGACGGACTCCTTGTCGATTTCCAGCGCCGGCCGCGCCGTATCGAAGGCCAGCTTCCAGCCGCCGTGGTATAGCTCGTGCGAAATGCGGAACGCAACCGGCTCATGATGCGCATTGAGGAGCAATAGAAAATCCCAATCGTCGCAACATTGTCCGTGAGCGTCACGAATCTCCGATGCCATGCCGTTCATGAACATCCCGAGCGTGCGCATCCATCCGCCGTCCTCCCAATCCTTCGCTTCCATTCGCTTGCCGTCCGCCCTGAACCATACGATGTTCTTGTCCGGGTGCTTGGCGTCGGGATCGTCGTCGTAAAACGCGAAGCGGTGAAAGTTAGGGTGCTTCTTTCGGTAGTGAATCACGCGCTGGGCGAATTCCAAGAATTGGGCCTTCGGAGGGTCCAAATTCCAGTGATACCAGGACAGTTCGTTGTCCTGACAATAGGCGTTGTTGTTCCCCAGTTGCGTGCGACACAGCTCATCGCCGCCGCTGATCATGGGTGATCCTTGCGCAAACATCAGCGAACACCAGAAATTGCGCTTCTGCCGCTCGCGCAACTCGATGATGGCCGGATCGTCGGTGGGCCCCTCGACTCCGCAATTCCATGAGTTGTTGTCGTCGGCACCGTCACGATTTTCCTCGCCGTTCGCCTCGTTGTGCTTCTGCTCGTAGCTCACCAAATCACTGAGCGTGAAGCCATCATGCGCGGTGACAAAATTCACGCTCGCCGAGGGCGGGCGGTGGGTCGTTTCGTAGAGATCCGCGCTGCCGGCAAGACGCGTTGCGATTTCCGAGTGCACTCCCATGTCGCCCTTCCAGAACTTGCGCACCGTGTCTCGATACTTGCCGTTCCATTCCATCCAGCCCAAGGGAAAATTTCCAACCTGATACCCGCCCTCGCCCAAGTCCCAAGGCTCGGCGATCAATTTCACCGGCGCCAGTGTCGGGTCCTGATAGATGGTGTCGAAGAATGCGCCCAGCTGATCGACGTCCTTCAATTCGCGCGCCAGCGCCGAGGCCAGATCGAACCTGAAGCCATCGACATGCATTTCGGTGACCCAGTAGCGCAGACTGTCCATGAGAAGCCGAATCGAATGCGGGTGCACCATGTTCAGGGTATTGCCGCAGCCCGTAAAATCCATGTAGTGGCGTGAATCGCCGGGGACGACGCGGTAGTACGCCAAATTGTCGATGCCGCGGAATGAAAGCGTCGGACCGGCGTGATTGCCTTCCGCCGTATGGTTGTAAACCACATCCAAGATGACCTCGATGCCGGCGTTGTGCAGGATCTTGACCATTCCTTTGAACTCGCGAACCACCTCATCCGGCGATTGGGGATTGGAGCCATAGCTCATTTCCGGTGCAAAAAATCCCAGCGTGTTGTAGCCCCAGTAGTTGCGCAGCCCTCTTTCAACGAGATGGCGGTCTTGCACGAAGTAATGCACGGGCATCAATTCGAGTGCTGTGACACCCATCTCGTGAAGGTGCCGGATGATCGGCTCGGAGGCCATTCCCGCATAAGTGCCGCGCAAATGCTCGGGAACACCCGGGTGCAAGCGCGTCATGCCGCGCACATGCGCCTCATAAATCAAAGTTTCGTGCGCCGAGTGGGAGGGCCGTTGTTCGCCGCTCCAGTCGAATCTCGAGTCGATGACGGCTCCCAGCGGAGCGAAGGGCCCGCTGTCGCGATCATCGAATGACAGATCGCCACTCTCATCGCCGAGCTGATAGCCGAACAATTCATCCGCCCATTTCAGCTCCCGCCCGATCGCCTTGGCGTAAGGATCCAGCAGCAACTTGTTGGGATTGAAACGCAGCCCGCTTTCGGGGAGATACGGGCCGTACACTCGATAGCCGTACAACTGACCGGGACCGATATCCGGCAAGTAGATGTGCCATGAACCGTTGGTGCGCTCACGGATTCGAATGCGCCTCTCGACTTTTTCGGGGCCGTCGAAAAGGCACAGCTCAACTGATTCGGAGGATTCCGAAAACAGTGAGAAATTGACACCTCGGCCGTCCCAGCTCGCGCCTTGCGGGAACGGCGATCCCGCAGTCTGTTTCGACCGTTCAAAGTTGCTGGAAATTTCCGAGCCCTCGACGCGCGGCAATTCCCGGCGTCCTTGTTGTTACCGGAGGCATTATTGATCTTGGGCCCGTTGTAGGCGTAGGCGCACCGCCGTAGGACCTGTCGGCTGGTGGCTCCAGGGCTTGTAGGACAATGGCCGCTACCCAGGCCAGCTCCAGTTTTTTATTTCCGGAATATCCTCGCCGTGCTTGTCGATGTACTGCTTATGTTCCACCAGCTTGTCCTGCAAGCGTTGCCGCCGCTGGTTTGCTTCATGTTGCCACTCCATCGTCGATCATTGCCAGCACGCGGCGAGTCAAGTCGGCAATCACGGACTCCTCGTCCGTGCGAATCACCCTGACCCTCACCGCGCCGGTCGAGATGCATGCCGCATGCCGCTCGTTCAGCGCATCGTCAATCTCGATGCCGAGAAACTGCAATCCATCGCAGATCCGGCGGCGCACCGGCGCAGAGTTCTCACCAATGCCGCCCGCGAAGACCAAGGTGTCCACGCCGCCCAAGGCAGCGGCATATGCCCCTATCCATTTCTTCGCCTGGTAGCAAAACACCGCGATGGCTTCACCCGCCCGTGAATCGGCGCCTTCGCGCTCGAGCAAATCTCGAACGTCGGCGCTGGTTTCCGAAATTCCGATGAGCCCCGACTCATGATTGACCATCGTTTGAAATTGCGACGCATTCATCGACTCGGTCGACGCAAGATAGCGCACCAACCCAGGATCCAAATCACCCGATCGAGTTCCCATCACCAGACCCGCGGCCGGGGTAAAGCCCATGCTCGTGTCGATGCAGATGCCGTTGAGCACGGCGGCGAGACTCGCACCGCTGCCCAGATGGGCGAGGATCACGCGGCCCCGTGCGGCGGCAGGATCCCCAAGCCGCGCCAGCTCACCCAAGAGAAACGTGTACGACAAACCGTGGAAGCCATAGCGCTGCACGCCGCGGCTCAAGTAACGGCGGGGAATCGGCAGCACCGTAGCCACCGCAGGCATGTACCGGTGGAATGCGGTGTCGAAGCAGGCCACTTGCGGCACATTCGGAAACCGTTGTTGCAGCGCCTCGATGAGCGCAATCTCGCGCGGCAGATGTTCGGGATCATAAGGCGTGATGCGTCGAAGCTCGTCCAGCAAGCCGGGCGTCACGCGCTCAGGCTGCGTGTGCAGCATCCCATGCACAACTCGATGGCCGATGGCATCGGGAGTTGCGATGGAAGACTGCGTCTGGAATTTTAGCACCAGCCGATCCGCTGTCACGCTCGCCGCTTCGCTGCCGATGCGCTCTATTTTTTCATCCATCAATCTCGCCCAAGGTGCAGCGGCCGCAAACAGGGCGATGCGAACGCTCGATGAGCCGGCATTGATGGTCAGAATATGGGGCATCGTAGTACAAACACCGACACTAGCGGCCTGCCTGATTGTTCCGTGTGAGCCGCACGCGCACGGCGCAGCGCATACTCGAGGGGATCCAATGTCTCGTCCACGCCGCGCGTAGCAGCCAATACTCTAATCCCCTTCTCTGCTTCATTGGTCTTCATGGCTTGCCCCTCCATTCCATTTGATACCCTGCTCCATTCATAATCGACTGTCCACCGGCAGTGCGGAGTTCTTGATGGAGGCTTTCTTGGTTTCGGCTACCACGATCTCGATTGCCGAGATCGGCGATCGCACTCAGCTCTTGTCGCTGGTCTTGGCCGCGCGTTATCGGCGGCCCTGGCCCATCATCGCGGGCATACTGTGCGCGACCTTGGCCAACCACGGGGTAGCCGGCGCGGTCGGCGTTTGGTTTGGGAGTTTGTTCAAACCTCACACACTCGAGGTGGTGGTCGGCATCAGCATGATCGCCATGGCGATCTGGACCTTGAAACCCGACAAGCTGGATGAGGATGCGAGCGCGACCAGCGCCATGGGTGCATTTCTGGCGACACTGACCAGTTTCTTCATCGCGGAGATCGGCGATAAAACACAAATTGCGACGCTGGCACTCGCTGCCGCCTACCCAAGTCTCCTGGCGGTCGTGGCAGGCACCACCGCCGGCATGATGATTGCCAATGTCCCCGTCGTGTTCTTGGGAAAGGCATTTGCGAGCCGCCTTCCGCTCAAGGCAATTCACTACGGAGCCGCCATCCTGTTCGTGATCTTAGGGCTAATTTTCTTGGCACGCGCATTCTGGAGGCCATAGCCGCCCACAACCGCGATCGAAGGCCGATATCGATAGTTGCCATTCGATTGCGCGCTCAGATATAAACACCCATCTGCCTACGAGAAGGAGCACGTCATGGGGATAGGATCAGAATTCAAAGAATTCGCGATGAAGGGGAATGTCGTCGACTTGGCGGTGGGTGTGATCATCGGCACGGCGTTCGGAAAGATTGTGTCCTCGCTGGTCGGCGATATCATCATGCCGGCACTCGGTAAAGGCATTGGCGGCGTGAATTTTTCGGATTTGGCAGTCAGTCTGGGATTGGACCCCGCCGGCAAGGCCGTCCTCATCAAGTACGGGGCCTTCCTTCAAACGCTCTTTGACTTTGTCATCATTGCGATCGTTCTGTTCATGTGCATCAAGGGCATCAATAGACTCAAGAAGCCTGTGCCCGCGATCGCGGCGCCGCCACCGCCGGCGCCCAGGACCGAAGTGCTTCTCGAGGAGATTCGCGACTTGCTGGCAAAGCGCGTCTAGGCAAAAGGGGGTCTTATGGGGATGTTCGACGGCATATTGGGCGGCGTGGTCGGTGCCGAGATGGCCATGGTGGTCAACGGCCTGATTCAAAAGCATGGCGGCATACAAGGCGTTGTCGACCAATTGGAGCAGCAGGGCTTGAGTGGCACGGTGCGCTCTTGGATAGGAACCGGCGCGAATCAGCCCATCACCGCCGATCAGATCCACCAAGCCTTTGGCTCCGACACGATCAGGGAGTTGGCGGCCAAGATCGGCCTTTCTCCTGACGTCCTGGCCGCAAAACTCTCACAGGTTCTGCCGCAGGCGATCGACAAATTGACGCCCGCCGGTGCTGTTCCGAAAGCCTGAACCATGAGTCTGAACCCAAGGAATATTCACATGAAGAAATTATTGGCGATTCTTGTCGTCGGCCTTTGCGCGACTGCCGCGCACGCCGCGGATTCAGGACGCACCTTCGTCGCACCGCCCGGAGCCGATCCGAAGACGGCGCCGCCCTTCAACAACGGCGTCATGGTCGGCGGAACGTTTTATGTCGCGGGTCACCTGGGTGTCGATCCGGCCACGGGAAAGGCCGCGGCGGACCCCGAAACCGAAGCTCGCCTGGTGCTGGATGCCGTGAAGCAAACTCTGGAAAAAGGCGGCCTGACCATGGGCGACCTGGTATCGGTCACCGTCTACTGTACGGATCTTGATCTTTACGACAAATTCAACGCCGTTTATCGCACGTATTTTCACGACAACTATCCGGCGCGCGCGTTCATCGGCGTTGCCAAGCTCGTGCGCGGCGCGCGCTTTGAAATAGCGGGAGTCGCCGTCAAACGCTAGGAGCCCGCCTGAGACAGGCTCTAGCCATCGATGAGTTTTCTCAACCGCTCGAGTTGCTCGCCAAGGACGTGATCGACGCCTTTCGAAACTGCGTCAAAACCGTCCTTGGCATAGCCGCCGACGGCATAGCTCACGGAGATCTCGGTTCCGCCCGCGCTCCCCTTGACGGTCCACGTCATTGCTCCATCGGCGCCCAGCCCTTGCAAGGGGCCGAGTGCCCCGCGCAGGCGCAACGCTTTGCCCGGCGCAACATATACGACGTGCATATGTTCGACTGAACCGCCCTCGGGCAGAGTCTCGCACCAACACCCCCCTGCCCGCGCATCCAATACGAGATTGGCGGCGCTTCCCGAAAATGTGTGTTCGGAACTCCACCACCGCGCCGGCTGCAGCAGCGCGGCGTATGCCTTGTCCGGCGCGGCGGCCACACGCACTGTTTCGCGAACCTCGAATCCATTCTGGGCGGCGCTGAGCACTTCCGCCGCGGCGGGCGGGCTCATCGATGCGGCCACCGCCAAAACACCCGCACCAGCCAAAACCCATTTACTGAAGTGGATCATGATCCCGCTCCCTCTGAATACATTGTTTGAACGATTCCAGCACTGCGGTCCATCCTCCCGGCGCGTCCACCATGGCGCGCACCTGTACGCCCTTTTCTCTGCTCAAGTTGACCGAGCCTGTGCACCCAGCATTTTGTAGATTTTGAGCACCCTGGGAACGTAGGCCATGGTTTCGCTGAAGGGCGGGATTTGGCCGCCATTGCGAGCCACCGCCTCTTCTCCCGCATTGTATGCGGCCAGCGCCAAGCGGATGTCGTGACCGAAACGGTCGATGAGAAATTTCAAATAACGGGCGCCGGCATGCACGTTCTGCCGCGCATCATAGGCGTTCGAGACGCCAAACCGGCTGGCTGTCGCCGGCATCAATTGCATGAGGCCCACGGCTCCTCGCTTCGAGACGGCATGGGAATTAAAGCCGGATTCCACCACGATCACCGCTCGCAATAAGTTCGGTTCGACCGCCGCAGCAAGAGCGGCGTGCTCGATGATGGAGTCGTACTGCGAGGCTCGGGCCAATAGCTGCGCATCGTAGCGATCGCCGCTCGCGGTTCTGTCTTGGGGCGAGAGCACCAGCAATCGATAGCGGTTATTGTCAGGTACATCCGTGTAGTGCCGCAATCCCTGCGCATCCACATAGGTAAATCTTCGCATTCGCCGCGATGCTGGAGGCGGCGAGCAATGTTGTCATGAAAATTGCGAGTCGCAGCATAGGTTGGCGATCCTTCGCACAAAGCCTATCTCGATGGGTTTTTGCCCGATGGGACCTACATCAAGAAAGCGCCATCAAGGAGTTCGCGGGCGGGGAATCAGCGTGCAGGACTCTGTGACGGTGTTCGCATCCACGATCGATCCTGACCATAATCCAGCGATGCCGAGCACATCCTGATCCTCAACGTGAATATAGTATGGCGGTTTGCCACCGTCTGGATTCAGTCCAGGCAGCTTGAGCGCCCCAGGAAAAGCCAGTGCCCGATAGTGAATGGAAACAGAAATACCGCGACTCCCTGATCCAAATGGAGGCGGAAGAGGTGCGCTGGCGGCACGTCGAACAGGTGCTGCGGCGGCTCGTCGGACGCCTATGCGCCGCCGGCATGGGGGTGAATCCTCAACTCGACGATGAACTCATCGCGCTCGCGGCGGCCAACCGGCGCAACGCCGATGCGGATGAGCTCGGCCGGCTCGCGGAATCATTGACGACCACGGTAGTCGCCGTCGATGCGGTCTCGCCCGTTCCCACGATCACCTTTGCATCCACCGATACCCACACTCGCCTCGCCGTCAAATCGTTGCTGGAACGGCTGCCCGTGGGCGACGGCGGCAATTCTATTGCGCCGGCCCTGATCGCCGAGCTGGCGACGGCAAAAAATGATGCCGCGGTGGCAAGCATCGTCACCCGGGCGGCCGACCTGATCCATGAGCGCAGCGAGCGGCTGGCTCGCGAGCGACTGCAGTCCGCAGCGATCCTCGCCGAGGTCACCAAGCGTTTGGGCGAAATGGCGGGCTATTTATCGGACGCGAATCACGCCAATCGCAGTCACTTTGACGACACCCAGTCTTACAACGACACCGTCATGTCGCAGGTACGCGCGCTCACCGACGAGGTCGGCAGCGCCTCGGAATTAGGCGTACTGCAGTCATTGGTGAATGCGCGGCTGGAACGCGTCGCGGAGCATGTCAGTAGTTTTCGCGCCCGCGAAGAAGTTCGGCTCCTGGAAGTCAACGGGCGCGCCGAACGGATGCGATCGCGCATCGCGGAGCTGGAGCGCGAGGCCACCGAACTGCATTCAAAATTAGACAGCGAAAAACAAGGCGCCCGGATCGATCCGTTGACCGGCATAGCGAATCGCAAATCTTTCGAAGAACGAGTCGCACGGGATATTGCCAAGAAGCCGAGCGCCGAGCCGGCCGAGGTCATGCTGCTGTGGGATCTGGACAATTTCAAGATCATCAACGACAGCTACGGCCACCGCGCGGGGGACCGCGTTCTGCAGGGCGTCGCAGCCTGTTTCTTGGCCGCGGTGCGCGGGGACGACTTCGTCGCGCGCATCGGCGGCGAGGAATTCGTCATGTTGTTGAACGGCACAAAAATCTCGCAAGCCCTGCTCATTGCCAACCAAGTGAGAACCGCGGTGGAAGCGCTGCGCTTTCATTTTCGTGGGACACCGGTGCGGGTGACGGTTTCGTGCGGCCTTGCCGAATTGAAGGAGCACGACGGCACCGGCACGTTGTTCGACCGCGCAGATTCGGCGCTGTACCGCGCCAAGCAGGGCGGCAAGAATCTATGTGTTGCAGCCTAGTGGCGCCCCCGCCTCGCTAGGCCGCGCCCTGCCTAGCTTAGTTAACAGATATTTAACGCATTTTATCGAAATCCGGCACTGATTTTTTGCGCATCGTCGATAGAATCAGTTCCTAGCCGAGATTCTTATCCACTGCCTTCTGAGTCATTTTCGTCAGGCAACAGGCAATAATGTGCGTCGACTAGTGCATTGCAGCATCCCAGGTTACTTAACGGTATGAGCAGCGTTCCGAAAACAGCACTGAGCGAAGCGGCGATTGCCGTACCCATCGGCAGTCCGAGCGCCATTGCCGAGCCGCGCAGCGGCCTTCGGGTGCGGGCTTGGATGCTCACGGCCGTGTTATTCCTCGTGCCGCTGGTAGCCTATTGGCCGTCGACGTTTCACGACTATGGCCTGCGCGATGATTATTCGAATCTTCGCGAAGCGCATGAGGAAGTCGGCAAGGTCGTCAAGTTCTGCGCTTCGCATGCCCGTCCAATTTACGGCTGGCTCCTTCAGGCGACCTATGGCGAGACCGGCACCGTACAGAGTCTGCAGTGGATGCGTTTCACGGCGGCCCTGCTGCTGGGCGCCATCTCTTTGGTGTGCTTCCGAGGCTTGAGAGCGGTCGGATGGTCCATCAACACCAGCCTATGTTTTGCAGTACTGCTGGCCTTGGTGCCGTCGGCGCAAGTCATTGCCGGCTGGGCTGTCGGCTGGCCATACGCGGCGACCGCACTGTTGGCCATTGGCGGGTTTTTCACCGTGGAAGGGGCGCTGGTTTTGGGCCTGCGTGCCGGATTCGGACGTGCCATGGGTCAGTGGGCGGTCGCGCTGGGTCTCATGCTCGTGAGCGCACTGATTTATCAACCGAGCGCACTCTTTTATCTGGTACCCCTCGCCGGTGCGCTGATCGTACAGCGGCAACGCACGCTGGCGCAGTCTGCGCGCTGGGTGGGAATCCATCTCGGATTTGTCGCGAGCACGCTGGGACTGGCTTATGTTGCGATGTCCCTGCTCTACGCCGCTCACGTGTTCGTCAAGTCCGGCCGAATTGCGTTCGAATCGCATTGGGGCGAGAAGATCGCGTGGTTCTTGCAGGAGCCGCTGCCCAATGCCTTGAGCCTATTCGTGCTGAACGACAACAATCGTCGCGACCATCTGCTGTACTTCGCCTGCGCGGGGCTCGTGGGTGCGATCTTGATCGCAGGCGCGTACATCGAGTGGCGCCGTCATGGGCGCGCGCGCGGCATCATCTGGCTGTGCGGGTTGATGGGGCTTCCCGTGTTCGCCTTCGCGGTGAGCATGGTTGCATCGGAGCACTATGCAACTTATCGCACCATCTTGGCGATGACGGGCGTCCTGCTCTGTTTCCTCGTGGCGTCGATCAGCGCGCTGACCCGAAGCTGGAGCGCAGGCACCCGCCGGATGCTGGCGATGCTCGCGATTTCAGCTGCCTTTTTCACGGCTCAGCATCATGTCTATGCGCTGATCGCCGTGCCTCAAGGCAACGAGTGGCACCTGATCATGGCCGGCGCAAAGCAAGTGCACTTGACCGGCATGCGGCCGCGCATTTTCGCCATCGCCTCGACGCCCTCGGATATCTCCACCGCGACGATTTATCACGACGAATTCGGCTCACTGTCATCCAATTCCGAGTGGGTGCCCCGCGAAATGTTCAAGCGCGCCATGCACGACTTGCATCCCGATATTGCCAATTTGGACTCGCGCTATGAATTCGCGACCGGACCCAAATTGCCCGAAGGCCAGCGTTACGACGTCGTCATCAACCTGCATCAGCTGCGCCAATTTTTCGTAAACAACTGATCGCCTCGCCTGCCGCCGGCCTCCCGCACCGCATGCCGGGAGTCCCATGATAAGTGACCCTGCTCTTTGGATTTTTGCGGCGCTTGGCGCCTTCATGGTCGGCGTTTCGAAGACCGGCATCGCGGGATTGAGCATACTGTCGATTGCTCTGTTCAATCACGTGTTCCCGAGCAGTAAACAGGCCAGCGGTCTCGTTCTGCCGCTGCTGATATTCGGCGACATGGTCGCTGTGTTCTCGTATCGCAAACACACCCAATGGCGTTATCTGTGGCGATTGTTTCCGTGGACCGCCATCGGAGTCGTGCTGGGCTACTTCACCATGGGCCGAATATCCGATCACGGTGCGCGGACGCTGATCGGTTGGATCATCGTGTCGCTGGCGATTTTGAGTTTTTGGCGAAGATACGCATCGGCCCCCACTGAACAGCGCGCGGCAGCGCTACACTGGCCGGTCGGCGCAATGATCGGAATGACGGCAGGCTTCATTACCCTCATCGCCAATGCCGCCGGTCCCTTGATGGCGTTATATTTGGTGGCGATGCGCCTGCCCAAGATGGAGTATGTGGGCACCGCGGCGGTGTTCTTCATGCTGCTCAATCTGTTCAAGGTTCCGTTCATGGTCGATCTTGGCTTGATCACCACCCAAAGCTTTGGATTCAATCTCGCTTTGGCGCCGGCCGTGCTTCTCGGGACACTGGCGGGCCGCTGGCTGTTGGTGCGTGTGAATCAGAACCTGTTCGAGCAACTCGTATTGCTATTGAGCGCAATCGGAGGAATTCTGTTGATTTTATAGCCGCTGCGCACTGCAAACGTGTAGCGTGAGGGCTACGTTCAACTGCGGGGGAAGACCATGGGATATCAAGGGGGTTTGGGGGGCTTGATTGTTCTGATCGCCGACGTCTGGGCGATTGTGAACATTTTTCAAAGCAGTGCCGACACGGGCAATAAGGTGGTGTGGACCGTGGTGGTACTGGTGTTGCCCCTATTGGGATTCATCCTTTGGTATGTCTGGGGTCCCAAGACCGCCAAAGCCTAGGAGCCAAGCGCTGCGGCAAGCGCAGGCCATGGCTATGCGCGGCGACGGTTCGGCTCCAGCAGCATAGCTGCCTCATAAACGCTATCGCGCAGAGCGGAATCGCTGGCGGCGAGCAGGCGATCGAGCCCGCCCGGCGCGCTTGCGGCTGGAATCCCGGCAAGGCTGCGTAGTTGCGCGACCGTCGCATCGAGCGCCTTTTCCAAACTGTCTGCCCCATTGCGCGCCTTGCCCGCCGCCAGCACATCGCGATCCAGCAAGTGCAGATCATTGATGAGTGCGCAAAGTTGTCGCTGGGAGCGCTCTATCGACTCGAGGCTGCGCGGACTGACCGCGCGCTTCAGTACGGCAACGTCCTGTCGAGCGCTTGACAGCACGCGATGGAGACGATCAAGCCACTCAATCCAGAACAGGGGACTGTACATCGGCGACTTCCCTTACTTCAGCCGCCAACCGGGGGCGTTGGCAAGGTATTTATTATTTCGGGCAAGACTACCCCGGTTGCACTACGCTCGCTACCATTGGATTCGCCGCAGTGCAGTCCGCCCCCGACCAGGTCTGTTCGCATATACAGGATAGCGATGCGTCCCAAGGATCACGACCGCCATACTCTGGGAACGGCCGGCTGGCTGCGCGCCGCCGTGCTGGGCGCGAATGACGGCATTGTGTCGACCTCCAGCTTGCTGCTGGGGCTTGCGGCCGCGCATGGCTCGCATCGCACGCTCTTGTTGAGCGGCACGGCGGCGCTCGTTGCCGGAGCCATGTCCATGGCGGCCGGAGAGTACGTCTCCGTGCATTCGCAGGCCGACACGGAGGCGGCTGCATTGGCGCAGGAGCGGGCGGAACTGCGGGACGATTTCGCCGGCGAGCGGCGCGAACTGACGGACATTTATGTACGGCGTGGCATTGATCCCGCCTTGGCGCACAAAGTGGCGGACCAACTCATGGCGCACGACGCCTTAGGCTCGCATGCGCGCGACGAACTGGGCATATCGCCGACCTCCCGAGCGCGCCCGCTGCAGGCTGCCTTCGCTTCGGCCGCGAGTTTTTCAATCGGTGCCGCCCTGCCATTGACCGTGGTTGCCATTGCCCCCGCGCCATACCTGATCGCAGCGATAGCCACTACCTGTCTTGCCTGTCTGCTGTTCCTCGGTGGCTGGTCGGCAAAGGTTGGGGGCGCCAATGTGAGGGTCGGTGCCTTGCGCGTCACTTTTTGGAGCGCGCTGGCGATGGCGGTAACCACCGCCGTCGGCGCGGCGGTCGGACGATTGTGAACTGCGCAGTACTGCGGATCGCGCAGATGAACGCGGCCGATCAATTGACGATGGCGGCGGGTACGCCCGGCACGCTGCTCATGCAGCGTGCCGGAGAAGCTGTTGTACGAGAAATTGAGCGCCGCTGGACGCCGCGGCCGGTCACCATTCTGTGCGGGCCGGGCAACAATGGCGGTGATGGTTTTGTTGTGGCGATCGCGCTGGCGCAATCAGGATGGACGGTGCGTGTCGCCCTGTTAGGCGGCATCGATACGCTGCGTGGCGACGCTCGACATCACGCACAGCGCTGGACGGGCGGGATCGAGCCGCTGAGCCCGCCCGTCATCGACAATGCCGAGTTGGTCGTCGATTCGATATTTGGTTCGGGTTTGAGCCGTCCTTTGGAGTCGCAGGTCAGCGATACTTTGGCGTTCGCGACGCGGCGTAAACTGCCGATCATCGCTGTGGACATTCCGAGCGGCGTCATGGGAGACAGCGGCGAGGACTTGGGTGCCGCAGCCGCGGCCTGCACCGTGACCTTCATGCGAAAAAAACCCGGTCATTTGTTGCTGCCGGGGCGTGACCTCTGCGGAGAGGTGGTGGTTGCCGATATTGGGATCCCGCAAACCGTGCTCGAGTCGCTGCCGATCGACACCTGGGAAAACACGCCCGCGCTGTGGCGCGAAAAGTTGCCGCAACAGCCCACCGCGGGCAACAAATACAGCCGTGGCCACGCACTGCTGTACGGCGGCTACCCCATGACGGGCGCGGGGCGGATGGCGGCGCGCGCCGCGGCGCGCATCGGCGCCGGTCTGACAAGCATTGCTGTGCCGGAAAAGGCTTTTGCAATCTATGCTTCGGCCTTGACCAGCATCATGGTGCAACCCCTGATACAGGATCAGGATTTTGCGAGCCTGCTCAAGGATCCACGGTACACGGCATTTTCGATCGGACCCGGCGCAGGCGCCGGGGACGCCACGCGCGAGCGGGCGCTCGCTTTGCTACAAACCCGCAAACCCGTCGTGGTCGATGCCGATGCCATCAGCGCATTCACTTCACGGCCTACGGAACTGTTCCAGGCAATTCGCGGGCCCTGCGTCATCACGCCGCACGACGGGGAATTCAAACGCATCTTCGACCCCACGGGCGACAAATTGACGCGCGCCCGCCGAGCTGCCAACTGCAGCGGGGCAGTCATCGTGTTGAAGGGCGCCGACACCGTCATCGCTGCCCCCGACGGTCGCGCGCTCATCAACTGCAATGCGCCGGCAAATCTGGCCACGGCGGGTTCCGGAGACGTCCTCGGCGGATTTATCCTGGGCCTTCTCGCGCAAGGCATGGACGCGTTTCCAGCGGCGGCAGCCGGGGTGTGGGTGCATGGTGCCTGCGCCTCTGGTTTTGGACCAGGGCTATTGGCCGAGGATTTGCCCGATCTCTTGCCGGGCGTTCTCAAACGGCTCGGACAGGCTGATTGAACCATGAGCGCTTGGATTCCGACGGTCAGCCTTCACTCACTCGCCATTGTCGTCAGCTTGCTTACCTATATTTTAACCACCCGCGCGGAACGCGAACGCCGGCCGCCTTCCATCGCCATTGCCTGGGTGTTGGGCATGATCGCTCTTCCCTATCTGGTGTTGCCCACGTACATGATGTTCGGACGGCGCAAGCTGCCGCGCAAGACGTTGCCGCGATCCGACGCGCGGCCCTCTGCGGGTCACTGGGCCCAGGATCTCATCAAGAGTTTTGGATTGGCAGCTTCTGCACCTGCGGCCATCAACATGCATCAGGATGGGCGCGACTCCGCCGCGGCATTATTTTCGATCATGGCGAGCGCGGTTTCGCGGCTTGATGTCTGCACTTTTATTCTGGGCGATGACGCCTTCGGCCGGGAGGCCATGCAGCGCATGATCGAACGAGCGCGCTGCGGCGTTGAAGTGCGGCTTCTGCTCGACGGCGTGGGCGCGCTCCAAGTACCCCGATCATGCCTCAAGACTCTGGAGCTGGGGGGCGTCGAGACGGAGATTTTCAGCCCCCTGTTCGCGCGCCGGACCCAGGGCCCGCGCAATTTGCGCAACCATCGTAAATTGGTCATCGCCGATGGCGCGCGGTTGTGGGCGGGAGGACGCAATTTCGCCGCCGAATACTTTACCGGTGTGGCCGGCGCACCGCCTTGGCGAGATTTGACTTTTGATCTGAAAGGGCCCGTGGCCGGCGCCGCTGCCGCGCAATTCGAATTGGATTGGGTCGCAGCGGGCGGCAAGCCCGCATCGGACGAGGGCGCCGCGGTCATCGCCGGCACCTCAGGGGACCTGAACTTGAGCGAGGCGCAGTTTCTGCCGAGCGGGCCGGACCAGACCGAAGATACAGTGCACGCATTGCTGATCGATGCATGCTTTCACGCCCGCGAACGCATGCTCGCGGTAACTCCCTACTTCGTACCCGACGTCAGCTTGGAAACTGCCATGCGCCTCGCTGCGCGGCGCGGCGTGCGCATCGATCTATGCATTCCGGCAACATCCAATCACCGCTTGGCGGATTTCGCGCGCACCCGCGCACTGCGCTCCTTGAGTCAGGCAGGCGTCAATGTGCATTTATTGCCCTTTATGAGCCACGCGAAGGCGGTGGTATTCGACCATTCGCTCGCCTTTTCAGGATCCGTGAATCTGGACTCGCGCAGCCTGCTGCTCAACTATGAATGCGCCGTGGTTTTCTACGGCCGGCACGAAATCGATTGGCTGGCGCAGTGGATCGACGGACAGATTGCGGAGACGGTGCCATTCAATTGCCGCCCGCCGAGTCTTCTGCGCGATCTGTGCGAGGGGCTGCTGCTCAGTGTGGCCTATCAATTGTAGCGTAGGATTGGTCTTACATTGTGTTTATGAATCACGGGTTTTTACACGTAGTATCCTTCAACGTTGCCCTTGGCAGGTGATCGGTGGAATTCAAGGATTATTACAAGGTGATGGGCGTTGCGCGCGATGCTACCGAAGCACAGATCAAGCAGGCCTATCGCAAACTCGCTCGCAAATATCATCCGGACGTCAGCAAGGAAAAGGACGCCGAGGCGCGCTTCAAGGAGGTCGGTGAGGCCTATGAGGTGCTCAAAAGTCCCGAAAAGCGTGCGGCATATGATCAACTCGGTTCAAACCATCGCGCCGGGGAGGAATTTCGTCCGCCTCCGAACTGGGACACCGGCTTTGAATTCAGCGGTTCAGGCCCTGGCAATTCGGCGTACAGCGATTTCTTTGATTCCCTGTTCGGCGCTCAGGCACGATCGGGCCGCAGCGGCGGCGAATTTCGCACGGACCGCGGCGATGATCATCACGCCAAGGTGCTGCTCGATTTGGAAGCATCGCTCAACGGCGGGACGCGCACATTCACTTTGAAGATGCCCGAGATCGATGACCAAGGCAGGTTGGTATCGAAGGAGCGAACATTAAGCGTTCAGATACCCAAGGGAATTCTGGCAGGCCAGCAAATCCGACTTGCGGGTCAGGGTGCGCGTGCTCCCGGAAGCGGCAAGCCCGGAGATCTGTACATCGAAATAGAGTTCCAGGCGCATCCGCTATACCGAGTCGATGGTCGAGATTTATCATTGGAAATGCCGGTGGCGCCGTGGGAAGCCGCGCTGGGCGCGACGGTCAAAACACCCACACCGAGCGGCGTGGTCGAATTGAAAGTTCCCGCCGGATCACGTGCCGGCAGCAAATTGCGGCTCAAGAGCCGCGGCATTCCCGCCTCGCCGCCGGGCGATCTTTATGTCGTGTTGCAGATCGCGCTGCCCGCGGCCAATGACGACAAGGCGAAAGCCGCCTATGCGGCGTTCGCTGCCGCCCTCCCCTTCAACCCTCGCGCCAACCTTGGAGTCTGAAAATGTCGCCTACCGATGATCAGGCATTAACCGGCACCATTTTCGATCAATCGGCGGTCCTGAGCATCGAGGACTTGAGCCGGATGTGCAATGTCGACGAACGGCACATCGTGGAATTTGTCGAAGAAGGAATGCTCAATGTCGTCGAAGTCAGGAGCAAATGGCACTTTACCGGCGATGCACTGCGCCGCGCGCGGCTTGCGGTGCGTCTCGAGCGGGATTTGGAATTGAACCTCGCAGGCGTCGCGCTGGCGCTCGATTTGATCGAAGAACTTCAACGGCTTCGCCGCGAGCTCGAGGCGAAACGCTAATGGTCAAAACAGAATCCGATGCCTTCGTGTTCTTTGGCGCCACCGGAGATCTGGCGTACAAGAAAATCTTTCCCGCGCTGTATGCGATGGTGCGCAGAGGCGGCTTCCACATTCCCATCATCGGCATGGCGCGTGCCGGTTGGAATTTGGACAAGCTCATCGAGCGCGCCCGCGACAGCATTGAGCACAACGGCGATTTCGACGCGGCGAGCTTCGCAAAGCTGGCTGCGCTGATGCGCTATGTCGATGGCGACTACGCGGATCCTGCGACCTTTGCCAAATTGAAGACCGCTCTCGGGCTCGCGAAAAGCCCCATTTACTACCTCGCCATACCGCCCAGCATGTTTGCCAGCGTCGTGCAGGGACTGCAAAAGTGCGGCTGCGCGACGAATGCGCGAGTTATCGTCGAGAAGCCCTTCGGCAGGGATCTGGCGAGTGCGCAGGCGCTCGACCGAACCTTGCACGAAGTGTTCGATGAATCCTCTATCTTTCGCATCGATCACTACCTGGGCAAGGAAGCGGTGCAGAATCTCTTGTACTTCCGCTTTGCCAACACCTTTCTGGAGCCGATTTGGAATCGCCAATACGTCCGCGACATTCAGATCACCATGGCCGAGAATTTCGGCGTGCAGGGCCGCGGCGCGTTCTACGAAGAGGTGGGCACGATCCGCGATGTCGTGCAAAACCATTTGCTGCAGGTGGTTACATTGCTGGCGATGGATGCGCCCATCGGCCACGATTCAAAGACCATGCAGGCGGAAAAGCTTCGCATATTCCGCGCGATGCGCCCGCTCGACCCGAAGGAAGTGGTCCGCGGACAATTTCGCGGCTACCGCGACGAGGACGGCGTCGCCAAAGACTCGCAGGTCGAGACATTCGCCGCACTGCGGCTGCGCATCGACACGTGGCGCTGGGCGGATGTGCCGTTCTACGTTCGCGCGGGCAAGAATCTGCCGATCACCGCCACCGAGGTCCGGGTGACACTCAAGCGGCCGCCGTTGGCGATCTTCGACCCCAGCGACACGATGCCGTCGAATTATTTTCGGTTGCGCTTGAGTCCCGAAGTGGTGATCGGCGAGGGGGCTCTGGCGAAGCTCAACGGCGAGGACATGCGCGGCGAACCGGTCGAGTTGATAGCACGCCACAACACGCAGTCCGAGAAATCTCCGTATGAGCGACTGCTGGGGGATGCCGTGCGCGGCGACACCTCGTTGTTCACTCAGGATGACAGTGTGGAAGCGGCCTGGCGGGTAGTGGACCCCATCTTGACCGGCGCCCTGCCCGTGGTCGAATACGATCCCGGCACCTGGGGACCCGATGCCGCCGCCAAGATCGTCGATGGCGGGGACACTTGGCATGACCCTCAGATCGAGAAATCCTCGCCGTGCTGAACGACGATAAAGTGATATTTCTGCTGGACGTGGACAACACGTTGCTGGACAACGACCGTTTCGCGCAGGATCTGGGTGATCGCCTGGAGGGCGCGTTCGGCGCCGCCGAGCGCGCCCGCTACTGGGAGATTTTTGGCCGGCGACGCGACGCGCTCGGACTCGCCGATTACCTGGGAGCCCTGCAGGATTTTCGCAGCGGGCTCGATGACCATCCGCAACTGCTCGGCATGTCAGAGTTCCTGCTCGAGTATCCATTTGCGAGCCACTTGTTTCCGCGGGCGCTGGAGGCGGTTGCGCATGTGCGCACCTTTGGGTTGCCTGTCGTGCTGTCGGACGGCGACATTGTGTTTCAGCCGCGGAAGATCCAACGCTCGGGAATATGGGCCGCGGTCGAAGGCCGCGTCCTGATTTACCTGCACAAGGAAAAGGTGCTCGATCACATGCAGCAGCGCTACCCGGCGCAGCACTATGTTATGGTCGACGACAAGGCCAATCTTTTGGCAGCGATGAAATTGGTGCTGGGGGCGCGCCTGACGACAGTATTCGTACGTCAAGGGCACTACGCGCTGGCAGCGGAGTCCAAATCGGCGCAACCGGCGCCAGATCTGACGATCGAGCGCATCGGGGATCTTCTCAATCACAACCTAACCGACTTTAAGGTGCGACCATGAGTATGACGAAAACCCTGCATGATCTGGGTCAAAGCCTTTGGCTCGACAACATCACGCGGGAAATTCTCGACGACGGCACCCTGCGCCGCTACATCGACCAATTTTCCATCACCGGCCTGACGTCGAATCCCACGATTTTCGACGAGGCCATCGGCAAAACTGCGGCCTACGACAAAGGTATTCGGCAAAAGGCGGAGGCCGGTCTGGCGGGCGAAGACTTGTTCATTGAGTTGGCGCTCGAGGACTTGCGTCGCGCCGCTGACCTGTTCAAGCCACAGTTCGATCGTACCCAAGGCATTGACGGCTGGGTATCGATGGAAGTCTCGCCGCTGCTGGCGAATGACACCCAGGGCACCATCGATGCGGCGCTGCGCATTCACAAACAGGCCAATAGGCCGAATCTTTACGTCAAGATTCCCGGAACCCCTGCCGGCGTACCCGCGATCGAGGCGGCGATTTTTGCAGGCGTACCGATCAATGTGACTTTGCTGTTCTCGCGCGAGCAATACTTGAAAGTGGCCGATGCCTACATGCGCGCCATCGAGCGGCGCATTGCCGCGGGGCTCGACCCGAAAATCAATTCCGTCGCTTCCCTTTTCGTCAGCCGCTGGGACCGCGCCGTCGCCGACAAGGTGCCGCCGGAACTGAGCAACCGCTTAGGGGTAGCCATCATGCAGCGCACCTACCGAGCGCACTGCGAATTGATCCACGCTAAGCGCTGGAAGGATTTGGAAGCCAAGGGTGCACGCAAGCAGCGCATGCTGTGGGCCAGCACCGGCACCAAGGATCCGAAGGCACCGCCGGGACTGTATGTGGAGGCGCTGGCAGCGCCGGACACGATCGATACGATGCCGGAGAAGACTCTGTTGGCCTTTGCTGCAAGCGGCAACCTGAAAGGCGTTATGCCTACAGACGGCGGCGATGCCGAGGAAGTGCTGGCGCGTTTCGCGCGCGCCGGAATCGACGTCAATGCACTTGCAGCCCAGCTGCAGTTAGACGGCGCGGCATCGTTCGTCAAATCATGGACTGAACTCATGCAGCGCATCCGGGATAAGAGCGCGGCGCTGGCCACCACTTGAATTCGAGAGTGAACCCGCTCGCCGGTAAACCCGCGCCCGCGGCAGCGCTGGTCGATGTTCCGCGGCTGATTACCGCGTACTACTGCGAGCGTCCCGATCCTTCGATTCCTTCGCAGAGGGTTGCCTTCGGCACATCGGGCCATCGCGGGAGCTCTTTCGATGTCGGCTTCAATGAAGCGCATGTGCTGGCCATCAGTCAGGCCATCAGCGAATACCGGCGGCAACAGGGCATCGACGGTCCACTGTTCATGGGCTTTGATACTCACGCCCTGTCGGCGCCTGCCTTCGCCAGTGCGCTCGAAGTGCTTGCGGCCAATGGCATCGAGCTCATGATCGCGGCGGGTGACGAATACACGCCGACTCCCGCCATTTCGCACGCGATTCTCAACTACAACCGCGGCCGCACTGCCGGCATGGCCGACGGCATCGTCATTACACCCTCGCACAATCCCCCCGACAACGGCGGTTTCAAGTACAACCCGACCAACGGCGGTCCGGCGGACAGTGACGTCACCAAGTGGATCGAGAACCGGGCGAACGATTTGCTCAAAACCGGGGGCGCCGGCATCCAACGAATTGCGCTCGACAAGGCGCGCCGAGCCCCGACGACGCACTCGCATGACTACGTACAAAATTATGTGCAGGAACTCGGCGCCATTCTGGATATGGATGTCATTCGCGATTCCAAGATTCGCATGGGTGTCGACCCTCTAGGCGGCGCCGGCGTGCATTATTGGCCGCGCATCGCCGAGCGCTACCGCCTCGATCTGACCGTCGTGAACGACGAGGTCGACCCGACATTTCGCTTCATGACGCTCGATTGGGATGGAAAAATCCGCATGGATCCTTCCTCGTCCTACGCCATGCAGCGGCTGATCGGGCTCAAGGATCGCTACGACATCGCCTTTGCCTGCGACACCGATCACGACAGGCATGGAATCGTCACGCCAAGCAGCGGTTTGATGCCGCCCAATCATTATCTTTCCGCCGCGATCGACTATCTGTTCAGCCACCGCAGCGGCTGGCGCGCCGATGCCGCCATCGGTAAGACGGTGGTGAGCAGTGCGATGATCGATCGGGTGGGCAAGCGGTTGAAGCGCACCGTGTACGAAGTGCCCGTGGGTTTCAAGTGGTTCGTCGCCGGGCTCGTGGATGGAAAATTGGGTTTCGTGGGCGAGGAAAGCGCCGGCGCTTCTTTCAGCCGTATCGACGGTCGGGCGTGGACGACGGATAAGGACGGCATCGTGCCGGCACTGCTATCGGCGGAAATCACGGCGCGCACCGGACGTGATCCGGGCGAGCAATATCGCGCGCTCACGCAGGAATTGGGCACCTCCTTTGCCGATCGGATCGATGCCCCTGCGAACGCTGCACAGAAAGCCAAGCTCAGCAAACTCGATGGGCAGCAGGTTGGCAGCAAGGAACTGGCCGGAGAACCGATCGAACGAATCCTGACCCAGGCGCCGGGCAACAATGCGCCGATCGGCGGCGTTAAAGTAATTTCCCGCGGCGGCTGGTTTGCGGCACGCCCCTCGGGCACCGAAGACATCTACAAGATCTACGCCGAGAGCTTTTATGACGAAGCGCATCTGCGCCGGCTGATCGGCGAGGCGCAGACCATCGTCGACACCGCGCTCGCCGGCGCCTAAGCGCGGACTCGCCTTGCCGGAAACCGACGACATCGCGCTGACGGCTACGGCCAAGCAGCTGCTGCCTTGGTTGGTGGCAGTGGGTTTCTTCATGGAATCCTTGGATACGACCATTCTCAATACGGCGGTGCCCGCAATCGCGCACGCGCTCGATGTGCCGCCGTTGAGCATGAAAGCGGTTCTGGCGAGTTACACCTTGAGCCTGGCCGTGTTCATTCCCATCAGCGGCTGGATGGCCAATCGCTTTGGCACGCGCCGCGTTTTCGCATCCGCGATCGGCATCTTCACGTTGGGTTCGTTCTTGTGCGGCATATCGAACAACATTCACTTGCTGGTCGTATGCCGCATTTTACAGGGCGGCGGCGGCGCCATGATGCTTCCCGTGGGCCGCATCACCATGGTGCGCACCTTCGCCAAATCGGAACTCATCAACGCCATGAGCTTCGTTGCCATTCCCGGCCTGGTGGGACCCATGCTGGGACCGGTGATCGGGGGCGCGATCATCGGGTATTTTCATTGGAGCGTGATTTTTTTCGTCAACATTCCCATCGGTCTGTGCGGGCTGTACATGGTTTACCGGCATTTGCCCAACTATCGCGAAAAGCGCAACTATCCCCTCGATATCATCGGACTGGTATTGTTCGGCTCCGGTATCGCCCTGCTGTCATATGTCCTCGAGGTGTTCGGCGAAACCACCCTGAGCGGCCGCGAAATGCTCGGATTGCTGGCAATCTCAGCGGCCCTGCTGGCAGCCTATGGTCTGCACACCAAACGCACGGCGCACCCGCTGCTGCGTCTGAAACTTCTTGCCATTCGCACCTTCCGAGTCGCGGTCAGCGGCAATTTGTTCACGCGCCTAGGGATAGGCGGGATCCCCTTCTTGCTGCCCCTCCTATACCAAGTCGGCTTGGGATTCTCACCGATACAGTCGGGGCTCTTGATCATGCCGCAGGCTTTCGCTGCCATGAGCCTGAAATTGACCATGCCGTTGATCTTGAAAACACTTGGCTACCGGGCGGTGCTGATCGCCAACACCCTGATGCTCGGTGTGATGATCATGCTGTTCGCAACGATCGACCTCGGAACACCCGTATGGCTCATTGTGATGATGGCTTTCACTTACGGCTTCCTCACCTCCCTGCAGTACACCAGCATGAATACGCTGGCGTACGCCGATGTGGGCGAACACGAGGCGAGCGGCGCCAGCACCATAGCCAGTACCGTACAGCAATTGGCTGTCAGCTTCGGTATCGCCACCGCCTCACTCGCCACCGCGCTCTTCATACCTGACCGCCTGCACGCCACGGAGCCGCAGATGATTCATGGAGTCCATTTGGCGCTTCTCTGCCTGGCCACACTGACCATCGTATCCACGATGGTGTTCGTTCGCCTGAAGCCTCAGGACGGTGCGGCAGTCAGCCGCCACAAAGCCGAAGTGCCGACGAGTATCTAGGCGACGGGATTCTAGGAACCCGCCTCTCGCTTGCGCCTTTCCTCATAGGCTCTCAAGTGGGCATAGGCCGTGGCCAGCAGCGGCGAGTGCACAGAACCGGGCGAGCGCTTGAGAAGATCGCCGACGATGTGATCCGCCTCGATACGGCTGCCTTGCTCGATGTCGCGAAGCATCGACGCCGTAAACAGGGAGCCCGGCGCCGTGAGAATCGAGATTCCCATGTTCATGGCCGCCTCTCGAGGCGCGAAACCATTTGCAGCAGCAATTGCGCTGCATTCCTGGAGCAGGCCCGTGGGAATGTTTTGCGCACCGGCGGCAACGATGTCACCGACCGTTGCGCGCATGAGGCTCGTCGTTGCCGCGGCAGCGGCGATAAACACCCACTTCTCCCACATCTCGTGAAGTATGTTGGCGCTCAAATGCGCATCGAAGCCGGGTACCCGCAGGGCATCGGCGATTTCCTCGATATTGGATTCAGAGCCGCGGTTGCGCGAACCAAACGCCAGGGCGTTAAAAGTGCCTAACTGGTGAATGCGCCCTTCGGCATCCAATGTTGAGGAAATCCGCGCCAAGCCGCCGAGAACCCGCCCCGCGCCGAATCTTGCATCGAGCACATCAAGGTGCCGCAGCCCGTTCAGCAGCGGCAGAATCTGCGAGCTTGGGCCCACGGCGGGGGCAAAGTCGTGGATCGATGCTTCCAGGTCGTAGGATTTGCTGCTGAGAATCACGAGATCGTAGAAACCCCGGAGGGTTTCCGCAGTGGTCACAGGCGGTGTCGGCAGATCAAGATCGCCGAGCGGGCTCGTCACCTTAAGGCCGTTGCGCAGCTGCTCCGCGCGGCGCGGTCTGACCAGAAAAGTGACGTCGCGGGCCGCCGCAATGAGCCGAGCGCCAAAATAGCCGCCGATGGCGCCCGCCCCGACAATGAGAATTCTCACGACCGACTCTCAATCATTCTTTCTTGATTTCGTGCCCGCCGAACTGGTTGCGCATGGCCGCCAGAAGCTTGTCGGAAAACGAATCATTGTCGCGTGAGCGCAGCCGCTCGAGCAGCGACAGCGTAATGACCGGAGCGGAGACGCCCAACTCAATGGCATCGGCCACCGTCCAACGGCCTTCCCCGGAATCTGCGACATAGGGCGCGATGCCCTTGAGGGTGGGATTTTTTTCCAATGCATTGGCTGTGAGATCCAATAGCCACGACCGCACCACGCTGCCGTAGCGCCAAATCTCAGCGATTTGATGCAGGTCGAGCTTGAATTCGCTTTTATGCTGCAGAATCGAAAAGCCTTCGGCGTACGCCTGCATCAATCCGTACTCGATGCCGTTGTGGACCATCTTGGTGTAGTGGCCCGATCCCACAGGCCCGACTCGGCCCCAGCCCTGATCCTTGGCCGGCGCCAGGGTTTCGAATATCGGCCGCAGGCGATCCACCACGGCTTCGTCGCCGCCGATCATCAAGCTGTAGCCTTCGGCCAAACCCCAGATCCCGCCGCTGGTGCCGGAATCGACATACTGAATCTTGCGCTGCGCCGCCGCCGCCGCGCGCCGCTGAGTATCGCGGTAGTTGGAATTGCCGCCGTCGATGATGGTGTCGCCCGCGGCCAGTAGCGGCACGAGAGTGTTGACAGTGCTGTCGGTGATTTCGCCGGCCGGCACCATCAACCATATGGCGCGCGGCGTCTGCAGTTTCGCGACCATCTGTTCGAGCGAGGACGCGGTCGTTGCGCCATTCTTTTCCAGCAACGCGCGCGCCGCTGCGGCGGGATCGTAGCCCACAACCTTATGACCGCCGCGCATCAATCGCTGCGCCATGTTGGCACCCATGCGGCCCAAACCAATCATTGCGATTTCCATATTCCTCAACCGTGATCGCGCGAGCGCATTGGCCCGCAGTATATCTCGGATTAGGAGCGATTGAGGATGGTCATCACCGCCGGACTCCCCACGGCCTCGAAGCGACCGGTGAACGTCAGCGCGCCGCTCGTCGCGTTCAAATGGAATGAAGTGATGGAATCGCCACGTTGATTGCAGGAATAGAGAAATGATCCTCCGGGATCGATGCACAGACTGCGAGGCGAGTCAGCGTGCACCCAGGCTTCCGAGGTAATGCGCAATTGGCCGTCCCCCGCGACCGCAAAAATTGCCACGGCGTTGTGGAGGCGGTTCGCCACATAAAGAAATCGGCCATCCGCAGTCATCACGATCTCAGAGGAGAGATTGCTGCCTTCGAACTTGGGCGGCAAGCTGGACACGACCTGCTTGAGTTTCAAGCCGCCGCGCGCCGCGTCGTAATCGTAAACAGCCACCTTTCCGTCATGCTCGTACAAGTTGTAGAACAGGCGTCCGTTGGGATGGAAAACAAAATGCCGCGGTGCAGAACCCGGCGGAGCCGGAATCACCGGCACATTGGCGGGCAGCAGGCGCCCGGCTGCCGCGTCGAAGCGCCAGACCAGCGTCAGGTCGAGTCCCGCGTCGTTGGCGATGACGAACTGCCCGCTCGGGTCTGGCGCCACCATGTGTAGATGCGGACCGTCGTGGTCGCTGACGGCAAACTGTCCCGGTGGATCATTCGCGCCGCGCACATGATGCCGTTGACCCACGCTTGGCCTCACGTCCGTCGCCTCGCCCAGCGCGCCGTCATCTCCTACCGGAAAGACCGCCACACTGCCGCCGCCATAGTTGGCGACGAACACGAACTTGCCCGACGGATGCACGCTGGCATGCGCAGGCGTGATGCCGCCGGAACTCACCGCCCCCAATCGCTTGAGCTGCAGGCTGCCTGCGTCGATGGCATACGAAACCACGGCGCCGCCATGCTTGCCTTGGAAATTGTCGATTTCGCTGACCGCATACAGCCGCGTCTGCGCCGGGTTGATCGCCAACCATGTGGGATTTCGAATGTCGTCGACGATCTGTAATTGGGTCAGCGCGGCCGTGGCAGGGTCGAGGCGAAACAGATAGATGCCGCCGCCGTTCGGCGTGTAGGTACCCACGTACGCATAGTTGAAGTGCGCCAGGCCCGGCGTGGGTCCCTGCACTGCGCCGAGCGGCACCTGCGCTGCGCGCAACAGGCGAGGCCATGTCGCCGGCGCGAGCAGCAGGGAAGATGCCTGAATCAAATTGCGCCGGGTAAATCTTGATTTCAACGAGCCTTACCCCGCAGGCGGACCATCGAGTGATCAGTTGTCCAAGACGAGCGTTAGGCTGGTCGCAGAAAATGCCGATGTCGACACCGTGTATTGGCCGACCGCCGTCATACCGGTCGCCAGCGTGGCGCCGCTCAGCTCCGATTGCAACTGTGCAATGAATGCCGCGTACGTATTAAAACTCTCGACGGTGAACGAGGCGGAGTGACCGATTGAAAACACCATGGCTGAGCCCGCGGTGATCGGCGCGATCGTCAGACCGGGTGACAAGCCGACGATGTCGACGATTTGCGATCCGATTCGAATCTGATGGCGGGCGCCGATGCTGCCGTTATTGACGTCGAAAGTAATCAGGGTACTGTCGAACGAAGTAAACGGCGCCGCGGTTCCACCATTCCAGTCGACCACCAGTTCGGCTTGAATCGTCGTCGGATCGAGCAGAGTCGAGGCCGCAAAATCCGGCGGTGCCGTGCCGAACGCGCTGGGAAATCCCGTTACCACCACCGGTGCACCCACGATTGAATTCGTCAGGGCCAACGTCCCCGTGGCCACCGCATATTGATTGGCAGCCGCACCGCTGCCGATGAAATCGAATGTCGAGATCGAGCGGCCGCCGAGACTTGTGAGGTTGAGCGTCAAACCTGCGGTGCCTTGCGCGGTCACCAAACCTTCCGCGCTGGTGAGATCGAGGCGCACTCGGCCGGCGCTGGCATCGAGCAGAACACCGCCCGCGCTGGTCTGACTCGCCGTGCCGAATGCCTCGATCGAGGATCCCACCGAAATTTGCTGCGGGCTGATGACGGCCGCAACGCCCTGTCCAAATAACGTGATCTGCGTGTTAGGACCGACATTGACGATGGTCGTACCCGGCACGAATGTGATGGTGCCGCTGTTCTGAATGAGCGTGGCGTCCTCGATCCCCAGCGTGTTGCCGCTGCGCGCCGATACGATTCCCGATATGCGATCGCCGGTCAATCCCTGCACGCCGCCCTCGGCCAGCACCTGCGTTGCGGCGAACGACACGCTGGATGCGGCCGTGCCGGCCGCTGTCGGGCTGGTGTTGCTAGGGGTCGTGGTTCCAGGAGTGGTAGTGGCGGTTGCGGCCGTGGAGATCGTGAGCGTGCCGAATGTCTGTGCCAATGTGTTCGCCGGCAACGCCGCAAGCTGCGCCTGACCGGCAGGACCGGTCGATACGAAGCCATTGATCTCGTAGGTTGTCACGGCGCTGGGCTCGATTGAAAGCTGCCCCAAGCCGGCCACCGTACTGTCGAATGGCCTCAGGCCGGTCGCGAAAAAAGTGGTACTGGCACCCAAGATCGGACCGCGGATTCGAACTTGCTTGGTGTCGATCGGCAGTGTGCTGGCGGCAATCATCGGTGTGATAGTGACGGTCTTCGCGCTCAAGTTCACGACGCTCGACGCCCCCAGGTTGAAGTCAAACGCCAGGCGGCTCACCTGCTTGGCGACGCTTCGAAGCGGATCATTGGGATCGAGCGCGACCGCAACGGCAACCAGGCCCAAGGCGTTGCCGTTCGCACCTACGGGCGTCAGTGCCACGCCATCGAGACTGCCATCGTCATAGATGATCTGCGCCGCACTGTAGTCGAGGGTGATCACGGCACCGTTGTAGGTTCCCTTTGCCACTCCAGGTGCGCCCAGTACTTCGCTGAGATCGAGCAGTTTTGTAAAATCTACTGTGGTTGATGCCGGCAGAATCATCAAGCCCGGTTTGCCGCCTGATGAAACCAGCTGAACCGAAGTGAGTCCCACGCGGTAGGCGACAAAAGTGTCCGAAGAGGGTGTGGCGGTGAGGGTTACCACGGCGCTGCCGCTGCACGCCGCCATTGCCAGCAGCGCCACACTCATCGGCAACGCGAGCAGCTTCGAGATTAGGGCTCGCATGAGCGCTATTGTTCTGCGATTTCAGGCGTGTGAGAAGCGCTAAATACGAAAAGATCTGTGAAGTCGCCGTAATGCACCGCGGGAGTCGCCGACCGGCGACATGCGCGGCCGCGCCCCTGGGACTCAAAGGGCGCGCGAGATCAATTCCTTCATGATTTCGTTGGTGCCTCCGTAGATGCGTTGCACGCGCGAATCGGCGAACATGCGGCACACCAGGTACTCATTCATGTAGCCGTAACCGCCATGCAGTTGAACGCACTCATCGAGCACTTCCTGCTGCGTGTCCGTGACCCAATATTTTGCCATCGACGCGGTAACAGTATCGAGTGTTCCGGCGACGACTTTGGCAATGATGTCGTCGACGAACAAGCGCGCGATATGCGTCTTGGTGGCCAGTTCCGCCAGCTTGAACTTCGTATTTTGAAATTCGGCGATCGCTTTGCCGAAAGCCTTGCGATCCTTGACGTAACGAATGGTCTCGGCGAGGCCGCCTTCCATTGCCGCCACACCCGCCACCGCAATGAGCGCCCGCTCATACGGCAAATCACCCATCAGCTGATAAAAGCCCTGACCCTCGGTCCCGCCCAAGAGATTCGCGGCGGAAACGCGCACATCCTCGAAAAATAGCTCCGAAGTATCCTGCGATTTCATGCCCATCTTGTCGAGAATTCGACCCACTCGAAAACCCTTCAGATTCTCGGTCTCCACCATGATGATGGATGTCCCTTTGGCGCCCTCGCCCGGCTGGGTCTTGACCACCAACGCGATTAATCCCGCCAGGAAGCCGTTGGTAATGAATATCTTCGAGCCATTGATGATGTAGCTGTCACCCTCGCGCACCGCGCGTGTCCGCAGCCCTTGCAAATCGGATCCGGCCGCGGGTTCCGACATGCCGATGGCCCCAATCAGTTCGCCGCTGGCCATGCGCGGCAGGAAACGGCGCTTTTGCTCCTCGGTACCGTGATTTTCCAGATAGTGCGCGCAAATGCTGTGCACGCCTTGGCCGAACCCTGAGATACCGCGGCGCGAGGTCTCCTCGTACAGCACCGCTTCATGGCGAAAATCCCCGCCCACACCGCCGTAATCCGCCGATATGTCGGTGCACAGAAGCCCCATTTCACCTGCTTTGCGCCAGATGTCCTTCCCAACATGCTGTTGCTTACGCCATTGCTCGTCGTTCGGCACCATTTCTGCCTCGACGAAGCGCGCAACCGCATCCCGAAAGATCGAGAGATCCTCGTCCATCCATGGCGAGACGTACGCGGCGTTCATGCAATGGGCTTCGTGGGCAGAGGTTCGACAGGCACATCGGGAACGGTGGAGCGCCGTGATTGCTTGGCGTCTTGCCGAGCTTTTCTGGCCGCCTCCTTCTGTTTTTTAGCGTGACGATAATTCGGCTTGGCCAAATGAATCTCCTGGATTGACTCGCTGATTTCGATCTTACTCAAACCTGCACTGCTGCGCGAACGGTTGAACGTGGCCCATCCTGCCAATAGAATCAACCAATTAGGCTTCTGTGCGCCTTCCGCATGCCCACCGATGCCTTGCGCGTGCAATTGCCTGGATCGCTACTATACTTCGGCGTGGCCGAACAAAAACAAAAGTCCTTGCGAGCTTCCGCAAATTTTGGACTGGCCATTCTTGCCTTCATCAATTTGTTCAGCTACCTGGATCGCTATGTGGTCTCCGGAGTGCTCGAGAGTCTGAAGCACTCCGATCTCGGGCTTTCCGACACCAATTTGGGATCGCTCATGTCCGGCTTCCTGGTGGTGTACACACTCCTGGCCCCGGTGTTCGGCGCGCTGGGAGATCGGCGTTCGCGGCCCCGGCTGATCGCGATGGGCGTGGCCTGCTGGAGTTTTGCAACCGCCCTGTCCGGATTCGCGGTCAACTACCTGACGTTGTTTGCCGCACGTGCCGCCGTGGGCGTCGGCGAAGCGGCGTATGTCACCATCGCCCCGAGCCTGCTATCGGATTATTTCCCGGTTCGTCAACGCGGCCGCGTCATGGCGATTTTCTTTTGCGCAATACCCGTGGGCTCGGCGTTGGGTTACGTGGTCGGCGGATTGGTCGACAAGCACTATGGTTGGCGCGCAGCGTTCTTTGTCGCCGGGGTTCCCGGATTGCTGCTGGCGGCACTGTGTTTGTTGCTCCGCGACCCGCCGCGCGGCATCCAGGACCGCGCTGAGAGCGGCGCCAAAGCAGCGCCGAGCGCGCCTCGATCGAGCATCAGCCGTGAGGCCTGGTCGACCTATGGCCGTTTGCTTCGCAACAAGCCGTATGCGCTTACCGTCCTGGGATACGCCGCCTACACCTTTGCCATCGGCGGACTGGCCTATTGGATGCCGGCATTTCTCGAACGGGCACGCGGAATCCCGCGCAGCGAAGCTACCGTCAGTTTCGGCACCATCGTCGTCATTACCGGGTTCATCGGCACCTTTATCGGCGGCTGGATGGGCGATTACTTTGCCAAGAATTCGCGACAGGCTTACCTGTGGCTGTCAGCCATCGCAACGCTCATCGCGGCGCCGTTCGTATGGCTGGCGCTCACCACGAATTCTCATTCCCTTTATGTCGCATACATGGTGACCGCGCAGCTGTGTCTGTTCTTGTCTACCGGTCCTATCAATGCGGCCATCATCAATCTCGTGATTGCCAGCGAGCGCGCCACCGCCATCGCATTGAGCGTGTTCGCCATTCATCTACTGGGCGACGCGCTGTCGCCCTTGATAGTGGGTGCGTTGTCGGACGCATTCTCGCTGCAGCAGGCCATTACGATCCTGCCGGTCGCCGTATTCGTCGGAGGATTTGTGTGGATCTGGGCCGCCCGCGCACAGGCAGCCTCGACGCCCGTCAGCCAGGAGGCCGTCTCGTCCTAGCACCTCGGCGCAGTGATTGTGACCGGTTCGGTCTTGAGTGGCGCGGACCCGGATAGCCGGACCAGCGAAGAATACCACTGATATCAATGCTAGCATCGCGTCACTCCTTGCGCATGCCATCGCCCATGCTGCGGCGCGGGAGATCGCAGCATGGCCGTCAGGGGTCAAGCCTTCTTCACAGCGCGTACGATGGATTATAATTCGCGTCGCAAGCCCCATTTTCTGGTGTGTTTGTTGCCTTTTGTTTTCGGAACCAGTGAGGGAAATTGCATGTTGATTTTGACCCGCCGCGTCGGCGAAACCATCACCATTGGAAACGAGATTAACATCACCGTGCTCGGCGTTAGTGGCCATCAGGTCAGAGTCGGCATTGACGCGCCGAAAGATGTCGCTGTACACCGTGAAGAAATATACGCACGGATCCAAGCAGAAGAGTCCGGCGCCAACCGCAATGATGTCGAAGCTGCGCCGAGACATTCCGTAGCGGTCCCGAGACATTCCGTAGCGGTCCGCGTCAAGAAATCGAAGGTTTTTTAGAACCGGTCTCGCGGTCGCGCCGTGACGCTGCCCAAAGCGGCGCTAGTGTAGGAAAGCAGGCTAGGTTCGCGCGCGCTGGATCGCCGCCAGCTGCTCTGCGAAATCGCTGCGCGCCGCCATGTCCTCGATGTCCGCACCCAGCTTGCGTTGCCAATTCGGATACTCCCTGTCGGTTCCCGGCACGTTGACCGGGTCGACCATCCCCAATAGATCTTCGATTTGCAGCGCAACCAGCGTGGTAGAGGAGCGCGCCAGATATAGGTGCAGCGCATGGGCTAGTTCCGCCGTAAATGGGTCGAAAGCCGTGCTCGGCTGTGCGGGACTCAAGGCTTGATCGCGCAGCGCCGACAGGAGCATTTCGCGATCGTGCTCGCGTTCGCGAATGATTTCGTTTTCGATCTCGGCGCTGGGATAAAGATTCAGACGCCGGCGCAACTCGATGTCGCGGCCCTCCCAATAGCTTCGCAGAGTCGGCATATCGTGCGTGGTCGCCGTTGCCAGTGCGCGCTTCACGAATTCGTCCGGCCGTCGAAACCGGCCGTCGGTCTTTTCGAACAGTAATACCTTGTAGTGATACAGACCGAATTCCGGCATGGCACGGCGCATCTCGTCCGGCACCACGCCTAAATCTTCACCTACCACCAGGCAAGAGCAGCGCGCGCTTTCCAGCGACAGCACCGTCAGCAGCTGTTGCAGCGGATAGTGAACATAGGCACCCTCGGTGGGCGAACATCCGCCGGGCACCCACCACAGCCGGCACAGCGACATCACGTGATCCAAGCGCAGTGCGCCGTAGTAGCGCATGTTGTTGCGGATCAAACGAACGAACCCCTGCAGTCGCTGCGCCAGTATTGCCGTCGGATCTTGCGGCGGAATTCCCCATCCCTGCCCCTTCAAGGCCAAAGGATCCGGCGGAGCGCCGATTTCGGCGCCGAGGGAATAGCTGGCCCGATCCGCCCAAGTCTCCGAACCGGAAGGGTTGGCGCCGACGGCGTAATCTCCGTACAGACCGATGGGCATGCCCAGTTGGCGCGTCAAGTCCTGCACGCCGAGCAGTTGCTCGTGTGCCAGCCACTGCATGTACGCATAAAATTCCACTTCGGCAGGGTGCCGGAGGGCAAATTCCGCGGCCGCAGGGCCGTTCACATCGCGATATTCCTGCGGCCAGCTCAACCATCCCGATGCGCAGCCGGTCGTCGCGCGAAAATAACGATCGAGGGCATCGAACCGAGCGTGCAATTGCAGGGGCGCGCCCCGCTCTGCGACGAATGCCAGGAAGCGGCGAGCCCGCTCGCTGCCCGTTGCCAAATGTTTGTCGCGAAAATCTTGATAAAGCAGCGCGAGAATTTCAAATTTCAGGTCCGCAACGCCGCGATAGTCGACAAGCTCGTGCGCGCGCAATCGGATCAATCGGCCTGCGACCTCAGGTTCGGCCAGGCGGTCGCGCGCCGCGGCGCATTTCCGGAACTCGGGGACGGCGGGCACGGCAATATACAAAACGTTGAGAAAGTGCCGGCTCGACGCACTGTAGGGACTGCATCTCGCCGGATCCGCGGGCGCCAAGGCATGTAAAGGATTCAACCCGATGAAACCTGCACCGCTGGCAGCCATCCAGCGAACCAGCAGTTGTAAATCCTGAAAATCCCCGATTCCCCAATTGGTCCGGGAACGCAGCGTGTAGAGCTGCACCGCGACTCCCCAGAGCCGCCGGCCCGAGGCAATCGCCGCAGGCTCGTAGCATGTCGGCGGAGAAATGACCAGTGCGCAGCGGTCGGGGGCGCCGCCGGCAATTTGCGCCTCGAACTCGTGATAACCCGGCGGCAGATCGAGCGGCAGATCGAGACGCCGGCGCGTAACCCAAGAGCCGCCGACGTCGCCTCGCCAAGTTTCCGCACAATCGGCCGTGGAGATGACTCCCTCCGATCGTGATCCGTCCTCGAAATACACGCGCCAGACGATGGCGGCTCCGAACTCGCGCGCTGTGACATTGAGGTCGATGCCGATTCGCGCACTGTGCGAAGTTGCCACGAAAGGCAGGAGCTTGCGCCACCGAACCGCTTCGGCCTGCTCGAGGTTTGCGGCAAGTTTGCCGTCATCGTCGACTTCGCAGCCCATTGCGCTCAAGATGCCTATCTTGGTTTGCAGGCTGAAGGACTTAAGTTCACCGCGATAATTGTGGTAGGCGTCCGCGATTCCGCGCAACTTGGCCAACCTTTCGATCAATGCCGTATCCACTTCAGCACTCCAACAGTGCAACGCTGTGAGCTTTGAGCGCGTAGCTGCGGGCCGCACCGAGACTCTTGGCCCCGACGCCTTGCAACGCGGTGTCAAATAGACAAATCCAAGGCCCGTCAGCCGGGGCCGCCGGTAGCCCGAAACTGTGCTCCGAGCTCGCCGAATTCACCAGCAGCAGAAGATGCTCCGCCGAGCCGGTGTGTTCTCCGAACCACATTCCCAGCGTGCGCAAGCTCGAATCCTGCCACTCACTTTGCGTCATCTCGGTACCGTGAACGTTTAACCACTTCACGTCCTTGACTGCCGCGCGCGACGCGGCGCCCTTCAGGAAAGTCTCCCTGCGAAACTCTACATGCAGGCGGCGCAGCTGCGCGAGCCATCGGACAAATTCCAGCAGGTCGTGATTCGCGCTGCGCAGACGCCAATCGACCCACGATATCTCGTTATCCTGGCAGTAGGCGTTGTTGTTGCCGCGCTGGGTCCGGCCAAACTCGTCCCCCGCCTGGAGCATCGGCACCCCCTGCGACAGAAACAGCGTGGCGAGAAAATTGCGCATCTGTCTCTTGCGCAAGGCAACGATGGCCGTATCGCTCGTTGGCCCTTCAAGACCGCAATTCCAGCTCATCTCATTGCTGTGGCCATCCGTGTTGTTTTCGAGATTCGCCTCGTTGTGCCGCTCGTTGTACGACACCAGATCGTTCAAGGTCATGCCGTCGTGGGCGGTCACAAAATTGATGCCGGCGGTGGGTTTGCGCCCGTTGTGCCGGAACAGATCGCTGGAACCGGCAAGCCTCTCAGCAAATTCCCCAAGCTTGCCGGCGTCGCCGCGCCAGAACGCCCGGACGCCGTCTCGAAAGCGATCGTTCCATTCGGACCACCCCAAGGGAAAGTGGCCGAGCTGGTATCCTCCCAGACCTACATCCCAAGGCTCTGCGATGAATTTTACGTAGGCAAGCGCCGGCTCGGCGCGCAGCGACTTGAAGAACGCCGCGTGTGGGTTGAACCCACCGACTTCGCGGCCAAGCACGGTTGCCAAGTCGAAGCGAAAACCGTCGACGTGCATCTCCTCGACCCAATATTTCAGGCAATCGATGATGAGTGCGCGCACGCGCGGGTGCTCGCAGTTGACCGTATTGCCACAGCCCGTGAGATTCTCATAGAAGCGCAAATCTCCCGGGTTCAGCCGGTAATACACCGAGTTCTCGATGCCCCGAAGGGATAGCGTCGGCCCGGACTCATTGCCCTCGGCGGTATGGTTGAATACCACGTCCAAGATGACTTCTATGCCGGCGGCATGCAGGGTTCTTACCATGGTCTTGAATTCAGCCACGGCGTCATCGACGGCATATTCATTGGCGGGCGCAAACCACGCTACCGGGTTGTAACCCCAGTAGTTGGTCAGCTTGCGGTCACGCAAGAACTGCTCGGTCACAAAGGACTGACAGGGCAGCAATTCCACTGCCGTCACACCGATGGACTTCAAGTGCTCAATGACCGGCGCCACCGATAGCCCAAGATACTTGCCGCGCCATTTCTCGGGCACGGCCGGGTGCAGGTGCGTAAAGCCCTTCACGTGCAGCTCATAGATCACAGAATCGCGCCACGGAATCGTCGGCGGCCGATCGCCATCCCAATGAAACGCGGGGTCAATGACGCGGGAGCGCAGCGGCTCGCGCCTCGATAGCTCGCGAGCGCAAGGGTCGATCAAAGGTACCGTTGCGTCGAAGCGATGGCCCTTTTGAGGATCATTGGGTCCGTGCACGCAAAAGGCGTAATGCGTTCCCGGGCCCGCGCGCCGCGGCGAGATCAGTCCATGCCAAACATCGCCCGTGCGCCCGGGTAAATCGTGGCGTCCGATTTCGACACCGCTCGTCGCGTCGAACAGACACACCTCCACGCGGGTGGCGTTGAGGGAGAACAGGGCGAAGTTGACGCCTTGCTTGTTCCACGTTGCGCCCAACGGCCGTGGCGAACCTGCGTGAACTACTTTCAAATCACCGGCTTGACCGACCATATGCGGTCGGCATACTCGCGAACACTTCGGTCGCTGGAAAAATAGCCCATGTTCAAGCAATTGATCACGGCCTTTTGGCTCCACTGATCTTCCGTCGCATATAGCGCATCCACCCGATCCTGCGCTTTTGCATAGGCGGCATAGTCCGCCAGCACCAGGTAGGGCTCGCCGTCGCTCAGCAGCCGGTCAATCACCTGTCTGGCATCGTCCGGGCGCCCCAGTGAAAAAAATCCGGAGGCAATCAGATCCAACGTGCCCTGCAGTTCCGGATTTGCCTCGACCTCCCGCCTTGGGCTGTAGCCCGCCGCGCGCCGCGCCGCCACTTCGTCCGCGGTGAGGCCGAAAATGAACATGTTCTCAGCGCCTACGTGCTCGCAAATTTCGATATTGGCGCCATCCAGGGTGCCGATGGTCAGTGCTCCATTGAGCGCGAGCTTCATATTGCCGGTTCCCGACGCTTCCATGCCCGCCGTGGAAATCTGCTGCGACAGATCCGCCGCGGGCATGATTATCTGCGCCAGCGAGACATCGTAGTCCGGCAGAAAAGCCACGCGCAATTTGTCGCGCACCACAGGGTCCGCATCGATGGTGCGCGCCACATTGTTGATGAGTTTGATGATGGCCTTCGCCATTGTATATCCCGGCGCTGCCTTGCCGGCAAAGATCACGGCCCGGGGCACGATTCCGGCATGTGGGTTTTCGCGAATTTTCCGATAGCGGCTCACCACATACAGCAGGTTCAGCAATTGACGCTTGTATTCGTGGATTCTTTTCACCTGCACGTCGAACAGGAAATTGACGTTGATTTCCACGCCGGTGCGGCGCATCACCTCATCTGCAAGCCTTTGCTTGTTGGTGCGCTTGATGCCGCGAAACTGGCGGCGAAACTCCGCATCATCGGCGGCGCCGGTCAAGCGCCCGAGCTCTTCGAGATCGTTCTCCCATGAGCGTCCGAGGTGCTGCGTCAACAATGCGGACAGGCCGGGGTTCGATTGTTTCAACCAGCGGCGCACGGCAATCCCGTTGGTCACGTTGATGAAACGGTCTGGATACATCTGCGCAAATCCGCTAAACACGTGCCGGCGCATGAGATCGGAATGCAGCTGCGCGACGCCGTTGATCTTATGGCAGCCGACGATGGCGAGGTTGGCCATGCGCACGCGGCGATCTCCACTGTCATCGATGATGGACATGGTGCGCAGGCGCTGCGGATCGCCGGGATAGGCCGATTCCACCGCCTTGAGAAAGTCGCGATTGATGAGGTAGATGATTTCCAAATGCCGCGGCAGCAGACGCTCGAACATCGACACCGGCCACGATTCGAGAGCCTCCGGCAACAACGTGTGATTGGTATAAGAAAAGACGCCGTTCGTGATCTGCCAGCTCTCCTCCCAGGACAGGCCGTGTTCGTCGACCAGCAGGCGCATCAATTCCGGAATTGCCACCGCCGGGTGGGTATCGTTGAGCTGAATGGCGATCGAGTCTGGCAAGGAAGCGAGCGATCGGCCCTCACTCAGATGGGTGAGCAAGATATCTTGCAGGCTGGCGCTCACAAAAAAATACTGTTGCTTGAGCCGAAGCTCCTTTCCCTGCGGCGTGGAGTCGTCCGGATACAGCACGCGCGACAGATTTTTCGCCTCCAGCTGGTCTTGCACGGCGGCGGCATAGTCACCGGCGTTAAAGGCGTCGATCTTGAACGGTGTGATCGCGCGCCCCGACCAAAGCCTCAAATGATTGACCGTCGGGCCGCCGTTGCCGGGAGTCAATTGATCGAATCCGACGGCGTAGATGTCATTCGTGTCCACCCAACGGTGCACGTCGCTCACGGCAGCCTCTGCCGGCGCCTCGGTGCGTCCGCCGAATCGCACCGTATAGCGCACATTGTTGCGCGGCGTTTCCCACACATTGCGCAGGCGCAGCCAGCTGCTGGCAATCTCGCGCTGCCCGCCGTCCGCACCAATGACCTGCGTGAATATCCCGTAGTCGTAACGGATGCCATAACCGACGGCCGGATACTGCAGCGTTGCCAGGGAATCCAGGAAGCATGCCGCCAGGCGGCCTAAGCCGCCGTTTCCCAGGCCAGGGTCCACCTCTTGGGCGGCGATGTCCTCGAGTTCGAGACCCATGCTGCGCAGCGCCTTGCGCGCTTCGTGCGCCAGGTCTCCATCAAGACAGGACAAGGCGTTCAATAGCGATCGGCCGGGGAGATATTCGACCGAGAAGTAGCACACTCGCTTGACGTGGGCGTTCGACACGCGCCGTTGGGTTGCGAGCCATCGCAACGTCAGTTCTTCGCGGACTGCAAGCGAGAGTGCGTCGTAAATATCCCGCGGTGTGGCCGAGTCCGGATTTTTGCCTAAAGTCCTGGTGAGCCGGTCCAGCAGGGCCGCGTGCAGCGTGCCCGGCTGCAGGGCAACGTTCCGGCGAGTCGCGAATTGGGTTTCAATCGAGTCCATATTACGAGTTATTATAGGGTTGTTATCCAGGCTAGGCGGGGCAAACCTCACAATGCGGCATTCGGATTGAATTCCTCCTCCTTGGCCGTGGGCGTCGACGTTGGCGGCTCATCCATCAAATGCGCACTCATTGATCTCAATACCGGTACGTTCGCGGGCGAGCGCTTCTCAACGCCGACGCCGGCACTGGATTCGACCGACGCCCTGCTCGCTGCGCTGACCTCCGTGGTGTCGAATATCCCGGGCAGCCACGCGGTGGGCTTGGCTTTCCCCAGCGTCATACGCGGCGGAATCGTACGCACAGCGGCCAATCTCAACAAGGCATGGATCGGCCAGCCGCTGGCGGAACTCGCCGCCAAGCAACTGCGGCGGCCGGTGATCGCCATCAACGACGCAGACGCGGCCGGGCTCGCCGAGCTGCACTACGGCGCGGCGCGCGATGTCCCCGGCACAGTGTTGCTGCTGACCTTGGGCACCGGCATCGGCAGCGCACTTTTCGTCGATGGTCGGCTGGTGCCGAACACCGAGTTCGGACATTTGCAAGTCGCGGGACGCGAAGCAGAGAAGCGCGCCTCGGGGCGCGCGAAAGTCGAAGGAATCTTGAGCTGGGATGCGTGGACGGCGGAATTGAATTTGGTTCTGAACGAGCTGCATGCCCTGCTTTGGCCCGACCTCATCGTTCTGTGCGGAGGCATCACCGAAGAGCCCGAGAAATTCATGAGCAAACTGCATTGCGAGGCGCGGCTATGTGTCGGAACATTGCGTGCGGAAGCCGGCATCGTGGGTGCGGCATTCGCCACGACCGTTTCCTCCCCTCGGGTTTAACCAAAGCGATTGCCGCCGGCGTGGCATTTCTCCTGCTGGCCGCATGCGCGGCTACGCCGCGCGAAATTCTGCACCCCGCCGAGCCCGTTCGCACACCTCAAGCATCTGTCGAGGAGCAGCCCTCCGCGGTGCAGTCAATGATTGACACTGCGGCGTCCATGATCGGTCAGCCCTACCGGTTCGGCGGGGCGGCCCCCGGCGGCTTCGACTGCAGCGGTCTGGTCGAGTACGCCGCGCTCAGCGCCGGAATCCGCCTGCCACGCACGGCTGCGGAGCAGCTGCGGATCGGCTCACCCGTCGAGCGCGCCGATTTGCAGGCAGGCGACCTCATTTTCATGCATCTGGCCCGAAAGGAATTGCATGTGGCCATCGCGCTCGACCGTCAATTGTTTGTCCACGCACCCTCCCGCGGCGGCTACGTGCGCATCGACTCGCTCATCGCCGCGCCCTACGCGAAGGGGTTCATCGGCGCAAGGCGCGTAGTATCATTCGCTGCCCCACACTAAGGACGATTCCATGAAGCTCTATTATTTCCCCGGTGCGTGCTCGCTGTCGCCTCACATCGTGCTGCGCGAAGCCGGCTTGCCTTTCACTCTGGTCAAGATCGACTCGAAGACCAAAAAGACTGAAAGCGGCGCGGATTATTTGACCGTCAATTCCAAGGGCGCGGTGCCGGCGCTACAGTTCGACGACGGCCGCGTACTCACCGAGGGTCCGGCGATCGTTCAATACCTCGCCGACCAGAAACCCGAGTCCGGATTGGCGCCGCGCGCGGGGACATTCGAGCGCTATCAGCTGATGGAAATGCTGAACTACATCACATCCGAAGTGCACAAGACATACCCACCGCTGTTCAATCCGGCCAGTTCCGCGGAGATGAAGGAAGCCGCCGTGACGAATTTGAGCAAGAAATTCGACTGGTTATCGGGATTTCTCGCCAAGAAGACTTATCTACTGGGCAACACATTCACGGTGGCCGACGCTTATCTCTTTACCGTATTGAACTGGACCGGGTTTGTAAAAATTGACCTGAGCAAATGGCCGGTGCTGGACGAGTACAAATCCCGCATCGCGCACCGGCCGAAGGTTCAAGAGGCGATGAAAGCCGAAGGCCTGATCAAGTAGCCGCCACGGCCGCAGCCTCCGGCGATTCTGCCGAGGCTGCGGCAAACTGCAGTGCCGCAAGCCTTGCATACAGCGGGCTGTGCACCAGGAGTTCGGCATGTGTGCCTACCGCGATCTTATGGCCGTGGTCCATCACCACGATACGATCGGCCTTGAGCACGGTTGCGAGCCGATGGGCAATGATAATTGTGGTGCGGCCTCGCATGAGTTTCTCGAGCGCCTGCTGCACCAGCCGCTCGGATTCTGCGTCCAGTGAACTGGTCGCTTCATCCAGCAGCAAAATCGGCGGGTCCTTGAGAATAGCCCGCGCCAGCGCAATGCGCTGGCGTTGCCCCCCGGACAATCGCGTGCCGCGTTCACCGAGGAAAGTGTCATAGCCTTGCGGCAACTTGCGCAGGAATTCATCCGCTGCGGCGGCAACGGCGGCAGCTTCGATCTGCGCGTCGCTGGCTGCCGGACGACCGTAGCGAATGTTTTCACGCGCGCTGGCGCCGAACAGAACCGTGTCTTGGGGCACCAACCCAATCTGCGAGCGGATGTCTTCCGGCCGCAAATCCGCAAGCCGCGTATCATCGATCAGAACCCTGCCGGAGTCCGGATCGTAAAAGCGCAGCAGCAACTGAAAGGTCGTGCTTTTCCCGGCGCCCGAGGGACCGACGAAGGCGATGGTTTCGCCCGGGGCCACGTCGAGGCTGAAATTATCGAGCGCCGCATGTTGCGGTCTCGATGGATAGTGAAAAATCACATTGTCGAAGCGAATGCTACCTTGGACCCGCGCCGGCAATTCGAGCGGTCGCTCCGGCGCGCGGATGACGGGCTGCGCGTGGAGCAGTTCGCTTAAGCGTTCCATGGCGCCGGCCGCACGCTGAACCTCGCCCCACATCTCGGAAAGCGCGGCAGCTGATGTGCCGACAAAGGCGGCATACACCAGGAACTGCGCGAGCTGACCGCCGGTCATGGTGCCGGCGACGACTTGGCGCGCACCCAGCCACAATACAAAGGTAATCCCGCCGAACACCAGCATGACGCCTACGGCCGTCAGGGCCGCACGCACTTTGGTGCGGCGTACAGCGGTCGCGAAACTGGCTTCCACGGCATTGCGATAGCGCTCGCTTTGCAGCTCCTCCATGGTGAAGGCCTGCACGGTTTGGATGGCATTCAAGGTCTCGTCGGCAAGTCCACTGGTATCGGCAATGCGATCCTGCGAGGCGCGGGACAGACCGCGCACGCGCCTGCCCGTGATGATGAGCGGCGCGATCACCACCGGAATCAATATCAGAATGACGCCCATGAGCTTCGCGCTGGTGAAACCCATCAGCACGATGGCGCCCACCAAGCTCAACGTGGACCGCAATACAATTGATAAGTTGACGCCGGAAATGGCCTGTACCAGTGTGGTATCCGCGGTCAGGCGCGACAGAACTTCGCCGACGCGAGTTGTTTCATAGAACAGCGGATCCATGCGCACCACTCGCCGGTAAACCGCGGTGCGCAGATCGGCAACCACCCGCTCCCCCACCCACGTGACCAGGTAGAAGCGCAGGGCCGCAAACGCACCAAAGACGACAGCCGCGGCGAGAAACGCCAGGAACCATCTATTGATCGTGCCGGCATCCCTTCCAGCAATACCGTGATCGATGAGCTGCCGCAATGCCAGTGGAAGGGCCAACTGAGCACCTGCGGCAATGAGCAGCGCGAAGGAAGCCGCAGCCATCATCCCCCAATAGGGCCGCAAAAATGGCAGCAAGGCCAGCAGCGGATGCAGCGACTTGGCGCGGGGCCGTTCCTCGAGCGTGCTCATACGGGCATGATCCCATAACTCCACGTTGCGTGCCCGCAACCGAATTTACTCAAGCCTTTAAACCGGCGAGCCAATATGTTGCAATGAACCTGCTAGCCACAACTAGGGATGCATCACATGCCGGACTTCCGAGTTCATCGCCCACTACTGGTATTTGGCTGCTTGGCGAGCATCTGCGGCGCCGCCCCGTCCCGGGCCGAGACTACCGCCGCTACGGATACCGGCGGACCGCTGCAAGAGATCACCGTCACGGCGACCCGCCACGAGGAAAGCCTCAGCAAGGTGCCCATCAGCGTCACGGCGCTGACCCAGGACGCGATGGATCTTCGCGGCATCAAGGATTTCCAAGACATCGTGCGCTTCACGCCCGGGGTCAATGTCGACAATTCGGGAACCAACAATATTGCCATCCGCGGCATTGCATCGACCGGAGGCGCCGGTACCACCGGCATCTACATCGACGACACGCCGATCCAAATTCGCGGTACCGCCTTCAACCCCGATGATGCCCTGCCGAAGGCCTTCGATATCGACCGTGTCGAAGTGCTGCGCGGGCCGCAGGGAACACTCTTCGGCGCAGGGTCCGAGGGCGGCACGGTGCGCTATATCACGACCCAGCCCAGCCTCACCAAAAACAGCTTTTACAGCCGCGAAGAGGTCTCCTACACACAAGGCGGATCGATCAGCTATGAAGGGGGCATTGCAGCGGGCGGACCCTTGATCGACAACACGCTGGGGGCGCGCTTGACCGTTTGGTACCGCCGCGACGGCGGCTACATTGACAGCATCAATCCGGTGTCGCTCGCGACCGTGCAAAAGAACGCCAACTTCGATGAGACCGTACTGTATCGGCTTGCGTTCATTTATGCGCCCTCCGACCAATGGGCGATAACACCCAGCATCTACTACCAAGACCGATACCGCAACCAAGTTGAGGACTACTGGCCGTTGTATTCGAATCCCAGCCACGGCCAATTCGTCAACGCAGATCCGGATCAGCGCACCGATCCGGATCGGTTCTATCTGGCGTCCATGAAGATTGAGGGAAACGTAGGATTCGCCAAACTCATCTCCAATACTTCTTACTTCCATCGCAAGGAACAAACCGGCTACGAGGGCACGCTGTATAACCTGGGATTTTATCAATCGGCCGTGTTTCGAAACCCGGACTTGACGTCCGCGTCCACACCCTATCCCTTGCTCGATGCCACAGGCGTGCATCTGCCCCCGGGTGCAACCGACTATCGTTCGCCGAACTCCATCGACAACGGGCAGCAGAACATCACCCAGGAAATTCGCCTGCAATCTGCGGATGCGACCTCGCCGCTGTTTTGGACTACGGGTATCTTCTTCAGCACTGACCGGCAGACGTATCTCGAGCAGATTCACGATCCGTTGCTCAATGAATTGACGCTGGCAGCCACGGGGTTGCCTTACACTTCTTGGTTTCCCGTTGATTACGATCCGCGTTTTCCCAATGATTCCTATTTCTTGCAAACCAAGGCGACCGATCAGCAGTATGCCGTGTTCGCCGAAGGGACCTACGCCTTTACCGATCAGTTCAAGCTGACGCTGGGCGCGCGCTACTCGAGGATCAAGTTCACGAATGATTCGCTGACCGGCGGTCCGCAATTATTCCTGCCGCCGCAAACAGTGACTGTCTCGCAGACGGAGAATTCGTTCACGCCCAAAGCAAGCTTCTCCTTCCAGCAGGATCCGCGGAATTTATACTACGCCACCTACGCGAAAGGATTCCGCCCGGGCGGCGCCAACAATCCCGTCCCTCAGGCAGCGTGTGCACCGGACTTCCAAAGATTTGGTATTACCGGATCGCCCCCGACCTTTGGCTCCGATACCGTCAACAGCTTCGAAGTGGGCGCGAAGAACAATATCGATAACCGCGTGAAAATCGCCAGTAGCATTTACTACATCCGTTGGAACAACATTCAGCAGAGCGTGCTTCCGCCAACCTGTCAAATCACCTTTATCGCGAATTTGGGCACCGCCGTTGCGAAAGGCGGGGACATTCAAGCCGAAATCGCCTTGACGGATAATTTCACCGCCGAAATCGCCACAGGCTATACCAGTGCGCGCTATACGCAGGATTCAAAGTTCTCGCCCGCCGAAACTCAGCCCATCGTTTCCGCCGGGGATGCCATCGTCGGCCAAAGCGGCGAACCGCCCGGCCAACCGGCCGCTCCTTTCTCGGTCACGCTGGGATTGGAATACAAATTCAACTTGTTCAATCTGCCCTCGTTCGTGCGGATTGACGATGAATACTTGAGCCGCAATAAATGGCCGTCCGCGGCTCAAGACCCCACCACGCAACAATTCAACGCAGCGTTTTACACGCTGTCGTCGACCAATCTGGCTTCGGCGCGCGCCGGAATGACGTTCGGCAACTGGCAGGCGGCGGCGTTCGTCGACAACCTCACCGACACGCACACGGTCACCAATTATAATTTCACGATTTACCCGGGGGATGCCAGTCGGCTCGAGCGGCAGTACACGTTCAGGCCGCGCACCATAGGCCTGACGATAACTTATCGGAATTGAGCGGCGCGCAGCGTCGGCGCAAGGCCCGAGGCCTGCGCCAATCCCTCGCTGAACCACTTTGTACCGGATCGCAAAGTGTTGATGGCGGCGGGGTAATTGACAGAGCACTGCACGGCCGCCACGAACTCGCGCCATTGGCGTTGATTGGAAAACTTTCGCTTGATGTCTTCGAAAGCGTTCACGGCGGCGTTAGGCAGGTCTTGCATGTCTCGATATTGCCCCAAAATATGACTACTTACCGTCGGCGGCGCCCCGCGGCGCGCGTAGGATTGCCCTCACGAATTTAGTTAACTTGATAGCCTCGAGCCTGCAAGCAAGCTGACATGGCCCGGTCGTAATTGCTGCGACTCATTGCAGAGCCGCCGGGCTGACCGCCGCCCGGTTGCGTGGGATCGAATCCGGTTTGGCCCTTCGCCCACGTGTGACATTCAAACTGATCCGCGGCTTGTTGATCCTTGGATTGCCCATTCTTCGGATAGATGATCAAGTCTTGTTGAGCACTATCGGGCGGCGCGGAAGGCGCATTCGAGTCATCCGGCGGATCGACCACGGCGTATCCGTTCTGATCCGGCTGCCAGGTGTAGTACACATTGTCCGCATAGTAGTAAGGAACTCCGCCAAACCACACCATCGAGTAGTAAGGCGGAAGCGCGGAAATGACCAGACCAGGCGGCGGAGTCACCACGACAAAGCCTGGGCCGCGCGGCGCATACCAGATGCCGCCGCTGAAGTAGAAGCGATCTCTGCCACGATAGTAAGGCCGGTAGCCCTCCGGCAGGCCGGGTCGGATCGTGCCCACAGGCGGGTAATAGCGCCCGTGATTGTGCCGTTCGTCCAGCACTTGGCCGCGCGCGTCAATCGCCCCACGGCCCGGTGCCGGAGCTCGGCCTTCGGGACGACCCGCCTGGGCCCGCGCTTGTTCGGGCCGGCCATGTTCGTCTGCCGCAACCGCCACCTGCGAGCCCTGAGCGAGAAACAAAGCCGCACCACACAGCAGGGTGAATTTAGATGCTTTGCTCATAAAACTACACCGGCTCAGAACGTTAAGTAACGGTGTAGCCGCGCCCCTGGAGGCACGCGCCAATCGCGCGCCGATAGGCATCGGCTCGTGCACGCCCTTCCGCGGCGCTCTCGTTGATCTGTTGCTGTGTTTGCCGCGCCTCCACCTGGGCGTTCGCGTCTGCCGCGGACCCCACAATGGCGCCCGTCGCCCCGCCGAGAATCAGTCCGGCACCTGCGTTGCGCGGTCCGCCGATGATCGAACCAATGATGGCGCCGGCGATGGCCCCGCCCACGGCGTTGGCTCCCGGCGGTGTCGACGGCTGCACGATCACCCGCTCGTAGGCGCTGGCGTCCGCGCGGCTGGGATCCACACCCGTTTGCTGTACCGCCCACAAGTGACACTCATAGCGGTCGCGCTCGGTCTGTTCCGGACTCTGGCCGTGCGCAGGGTAGACGAACACGCGCTGCGGCGGCGGCGGCGGTACCCGATAGGTACGGGGCGGCGGTGTGACGCAAGCGCTCAACAGACCGAGCAGCGCGGCCGGAAGCGCGCCGCGCATCACTGCCCGTGAAAGACGTCGATTTTGTGCCAAATTCATGCGTTCATTCCTCTATCCCTTTGAGATCAACGTAGAACATCCTTCTCAGTTGACAGGAAATAAGCCGCAGAGTTCGCCCTCTCTCGAGCCTCTTGTTATTTCTTAGGCTTACGGAATTTTAATATGAACTGATCGGTCTTCCCGCGGATGGCCGGATCGAACACCTTGCCGGTGCGGGCGTCGGCCGAATTCGCCAAAATATCGCTGCTGCCGACGAACTTGAATCCAGCCGCCGTCACTTCCTGCTTCACGACATCGGCGTCGATCCTGTGCAGGGTGTTGGTGTCGCGCACGCCGGATCCAGCCTCCGCCGAGTGGTCGAGTACGACATACAATCCGCCGGGCTTCAACGAGTTGAATATGCTCTTGTTGAACGCAACCACATCGACCGGAAAATTGTGCAGGTCGTGATAGTTCTGCGACGTGAACACCAGGTCAACCGGTTCCGCCGCCGCGAGGGTGCCCAAGGGCGCTACCACGACGCTCACATTGGAATAGTTCGGATCGGCGGCGATCGCCTTCACCTTGGCCGCGAGATCCGGCATGTCCGCGGGCGCATTGGCCGGCCGCTCCGGCACCAACGCATACACATGGCCCTTGGGACCGACGGCTTTGCTGAACAATCGCGTGAAGTAGCCGCCTCCGGGTATGAGCTCGCCGATTTTCTCGCCGGGTTTTGCGCCGAGGAACACCAGGGTTTCCGCCGGCTTGCGATTGGCATCGCGCGCACTGTCGGCTTCGGGCCGGCTGCTGTCGGCGATTGCCGCGGTGATGTTGGCGGGAATGCTTGCTGCTTGCACGCGGGTTCCGCAAAGCGACAGCGACGCGATCAGCGACGCTGCAAGAACGAGTGGGTAGCGAATCATAGGAAACTCCGTTGAATTGTCGGCCAGCGAAACACTTTATTGTCCGCTGAGTTTATCATTTGTACTCTTTGGGCGCCCCCGCTTTAGCGCGGGTCGATGCGGCGGCGTATCATGGCGCATGAGTTTGAGTGTTTTCGATATATTCAAGATCGGCATCGGCCCTTCCAGCTCGCACACCATGGGGCCCATGAACGCCGCGCGCGGTTTCGTCGAACTGCTCGAGACGCGGGACGTGCTGCCGAACACGGCGCAAGTTTCCGCACAACTGTATGGGTCTCTCGCGCTCACCGGCCGTGGCCACTGCACTGATCGTGCAATTTTGCTGGGTCTCGAAGGCATGAGCCCCGATACCATCGATTCCGGGACGGTGGAAGGGGCGCTGCAGCGGATCCGCACCTCCAAGCGGCTGCGCTTGTTGGGCAGACACGAGATCGATTTTGACGAGCCCTTGAATCTTCTATTTCACACCGATCAGGTTTTGCCCGGCCATTCCAACGGTATGCGCTTTACCGCACACGACGCAGCGCTCAGGGTGTTGGCACGCGAGGAGTACTACAGCATCGGCGGCGGTTTCGTGATTCGCGCCGGCGCCGAACCGGATGTGGGCGCCGCTCCGCCGCGGCCGCCATACGAGTTCGATTCCGGTGCGCAATTGCTCGCGCACGGCAGAGCGCAAGGACTGGAGATCCACGAGCTCATGCTGGCCCGCGAGCGCACTTGGCGCAGCGACGCCGACGTGCAGGCGGGACTTTCGCGCATTTGGCGGGTGATGCAGGATTGCGTGCGTCGTGGCTTCGACGCTCAGGGCCTTCTCCCGGGGGTACTGGGCGTCAGGCGGCGGGCACCGAAGCTGTACCGGCAGCTGACAAGCGGGGACCCATTGAGCCCCATGCATGCGTTGGACTGGGTCAATGCCTATGCGCTCGCCGTCAACGAAGAAAATGCCGCCGGGGGTCAAGTGGTCACGGCTCCCACCAACGGCGCTGCCGGCATCGTGCCGGCCGTACTGCATTACTACCGGCGCTTTGAGGCCGGGGCGGACGATGGAGGCATCGCGCGGTTTTTGCTCACCGCGGGCGCCATCGGCATGTTGTACAAACAAAATGCCTCTATTTCAGGGGCGGAGATGGGATGCCAGGGCGAAGTCGGCGTCGCATGTTCCATGGCGGCGGCCGGCTTGGTCTCGGCGCTTCACGGCAGCAACGAACAAATAGAAAATGCCGCCGAGATCGGCATGGAACACAATCTCGGGCTGACGTGCGATCCGGTGGCGGGTTTGGTGCAGATCCCCTGCATCGAGCGCAACGCCATGGGATCGGTAAAGGCCATCAACGCGGCTCGCCTCGCGCTGCGGGGCGACGGCTCGCACAAGGTGTCGCTTGACCAAGTCATCAACACCATGCGTCAAACCGGCCTGGATATGTCGACGATCTACAAGGAAACCTCCCAGGGCGGCCTCGCGGTCAATGTCCCCGAGTGCTAACGCCCGTATTGGGAGCTGTCCTATCCGGTCGCCTGCAATCCTTGTGCGATGCCGCTGATGGTGGCCCGCAATGCCCCGAACAATGCTGAATCCTGTCGCTGGGTTGCGCGCCAGCGCCGCAATAAATCCACCTGCATGAGATGCATCGGATCGACGTAGGGATTGCGCAGCTTGATGGATCGTTGCAGCGTCGGATCGCTGTCGAGCAAACGGGCGGAACCGCGCAGGTGCAGCACGTGACGCACCGTCAATGCGTATTCCTTCGCGATCGGCTCCGCTAGAACCCGAAGCTTGTCGCCGGCGAGAGCATCGTAGTGGCTGGCGATTTCCAAGTCGGTTCGCCCCAGCATCGCCTCCACATCATCGAGCAAGTGGCCGAAGAATGGCCACTGCGCCGTCATGCGGGCAATGACGGCCTCGCCGTGCTGCTCCAGCGCTGCCTGAAGACCGCTGCCAAAGCCGAACCATCCCGGCAACATATGCCTGCTTTGAGTCCATGCGAACACCCAAGGAATCGCGCGCAGCGCCTGCACGCCCCCGCCGTCCGCACGCGCCGCCGGGCGTGATGCAATGTGCATGCGCTCGATGACATCGAGCGGCGTCGCCGCGCTGAAATATTCGAAGAATTCCTGGCCGCTGAAGACCAGGTCGCGATACGCCTTGAGGCTGTGAGCGGCGATGGTGCGCATGGCCCCGATTTGGTCCGGGGCGATCGGCGGCATCTGCGCCGCCTGTGCCGTCGCCAAGGCCACGGATGCGAAAGTCCGTTCCAGGGTGCGCATGGCAATGGGACGCAAGCCATAGTTCTGATTGACGACTTCGCCTTGTTCAGTCAAGCGCAATACACCGCGCATGGCAACGCTCGGCAGCGACTCGACCAGGTGTTCGGTACGGCCGCCGCCGCGCGCCGGCGTACCGCCGCGGCCGTGGAATATCAGCAAGTTGATTCCTGCAGCGCGCGCCGCATCCAAGAGCTGAACCTGTGCAACCTGCAAGGCCCAGCGCGAAGCAGCGATGCCGCCCTGTTTGTTCGTGTCGGAATATCCGATCACGACCATTTGGCGATTGGCGCGCGACTCAAGGTGACGATAATAGGCAGGCTCGGCGTGCAGAGCGCCCAAAACATCCCCCGCAGCTTCCAAAGAATCGATCGACTCGAGCAGCGGTGCCACGTCGAGCGGGCACTCGCCGCTGCGCTTGTCGGTAATATCGGCCCACCTCGCCAACAGCAAGACCGCGAGAATGTCCTCGGGACCGCGCGCGCCGCTCACGATGTATTCACCGATGGCACGACCGCCGAATTTATGGCGCGCCTGAGCGATGGCCTCGAACACCCACAGACTGCGCCTGCCCATGGCGTCGAATGCTGCCGTGGGTCCTTGATCGCGTCCGAGCAATTCTCGCAGCTGTCGCAGCCGTTCCTGCGCCGGTAGCTCCGGCCACGCTTCGAGGTCCAAGCCTTGTGCAATGACCTGGTCATGGAAGCGCGCATGTTGAATGACGTCCAGCGTCGCCAGATGAAATCCGAATGTGCGCACCCGCCGCAAGAGCCGCCGCACCAAGAAGTATCCGGCATGGCGTCCGCGGTTCGCCAGCAAACTGTCGGCGGCCACTCCAATGTCGGACAGTAATTCCTCGGGATTCTGATATGCATTGGGCCGACCCTCGTAGCTCGCCTTGAGGCGTTCACTGATCTGCCCGAAGAACACGCGGTAGGGCATGCGATCGTGCCGCGCGGGGGCCAGCGCCTTCGCCCCCGGCAAGAGCGCCGTGTAAGCCTCGATGCGCTCGGCCAGGGCAGTGCTGACGCTGACGCGATTTGCGCTCTGACTCAAGGATTCTGCCAGCCGCTCGCACTCGCTGAAATAAGTGGACACGATCAGTTGCTGGTGCCGATGCAATGTCTCGCGAATGGTCTTGCCATGAACATCTGTATTGCCGTCCATATCGCCGCCCACCCAGGATCCGAAGCGCAGGATGTTAGGTACGTCCAGCGATTCAACCGGAACCGAATAAGCGTTCGCCAGCGCCGCCTCGATTTCCTCATAGAAGAGCGGCACGACGCGGTAGAGGATATCGATCAGGTAAAACAGAACATGCTCGCGTTCGTCGACCACGGTCAAGCCTTCGCGAGGATGCTCTTCGGTCTGCCAGATACTGGTAACCTCCAGCCGAACTCGCGCCCACAGCATGTCCAGCTCCGCCCGGGTGGAGGTGGGATTGGTACGCTCCAGCAAGTCGTGCGCAATGTGCTGCTGCTTGCGCAAGATGGTGCGGCGTGTGGATTCCGTGGGATGCGCGGTGAATACCGGCTCAATGCTCATGTTACCGATGAGTTCCAAGGCGCGTTCAAGCGACACGCCAGAGCGCTGCAGCCGTCCGATACAATCCGCAATTCCGCCCGGCTGCGATGTGCCGGAATCGCTCAGGTATTCGCGGCGCCGGCGCACTCGGTGCGCCTTTTCCGCCGTGTTCACTGCCATGAACCAGATGGAGAATGCACGCGTAAGGTCGGTTGCTTCCGAGGGCGAGCGGTCGCGCGTGCGTTCTTGGAGCTCAGCCGCGCCGCAGAGGTCGCCTTCACGGCGCCGCAGCGCCGCGAGCCGATCGCCCTCGACCAGGCTGAAAAACTCCTCGCCTCCCTGATCGCGAAGCGTCTCGCCGATCAGCCCGCCGAGCGCATGCACGTCCTCGCGCAACGCGGCGTCTTTGATCGGAAATTGAATGCTTTGGCGATACATAATGCTAGGCTCTCATTGGAAGACCAGGGAGAAATATTATGAGCTTGTTGGCGCAGATCGCTATATTTCTCGCTTCCGCCGTCATCGCAATACCCATTTTCCGCCGCTTCAAGCTGGGAGCTGTCCTGGGCTACCTGACTGCCGGGATCATCATCGGTCCCGCCAGTTTGGGGTTGATCAGCAGCGTCGACACCACCCGAGATGTCGCGCAGTTCGGCATCGTACTCCTCATGTTCGTGATCGGGCTTGAATTACAGCCCTCCAGACTGTGGGTGCTGCGCCGCTCGATTTTTGGCCTGGGATCGGCGCAAGTCGCCATTACCACGGTATTCTTGAGCACGGCCGCCTATTTCGTTTTCAAGCAGACCTGGCAAGCCGCCCTCATCATCGGCTTTGCCCTGTCCATGTCTTCCACGGCGCTGGCGCTGCAGTTGCTCGCAGAACGCGGCCAGCTCAACTCTCAGTTTGGCCGCGCCGCCTTCAGCATCTTGCTGTTTCAAGACGTCTCGGTGTTGCCGGCACTGGCTCTGCTGCCGCTGCTTGGCGTCGCCTCGGCAAAAACAGCGGGCCCCGGCGGCTGGCTGGTGATCAAACTCCTCGCCGTACTTGCCGCAGTCATCATCGGCGGCCGCTACGTGCTTCGTCCCATGCTGCGCATCATTGCCGCGACGCGCGTGACGGAGGCATTTACCGCCGCGGGCCTTTTGATCGTATTGGGAACCGCGCTGCTCGTGAGCCAGGTCGGCCTGTCGCTGTCGCTGGGCGCCTTCTTGGCGGGCGTGCTGCTGGCCGACAGCGAATTCCGCCACGAGCTCGAAGCGGATATGGAACCGTTCAAAGGGCTGTTGTTGGGGCTGTTCTTCATCAGCGTCGGAATGTCGGCGAATTTGGGCTTGGTTCGCGACAAGCCTTTCCTCATCATCGGCCTGACGATCGGCTTCATGGTGCTGAAGATCGGGATTCTCTGGACCATTGGGCGATTGTCCGGGCTGTCACCCGCGGCCAGCCGCGGGCTTGCCATCAGCCTGCCCTCCGGCGGCGAATTTGCGTTTGTTCTGTTCGGGCTTGCCGCCACCTTAGGAGTGGTGGACGGCGAAGTTGCCGAGCTGCTGGTGCTGGTCGTCACCGCCTCGATGATCTTGAGTCCCATGCTGCTGGCACTCTTCGACGTCACATTCAAGGCGAACGAATCGGACGGCCGCCCGTTCGACACACCGGTCGAGATCCATCCCAAGGTCATCATCGCGGGCTTCGGCCGCTTCGGCCAAATCGTCGGGCGCATCCTGCTGGCGAAAAAAATCGCCTTCACCGCCCTCGAAGCCAATCAGACCCAAGTGGATTTCCTGCGGCAGTTCGGCAACCAAATCTACTATGGAGACGCATCCAGGCTGGAATTGCTGCGCGCCGCCCACGCCGAGAATGCCGAGATTTTCGTGCTGGCCATCGATGACGTCGATGCGTCGGTAAGAACCGCGGAATTGATCCGCAAGCATTTCCCGCACCTGAAAATTTTTGCGCGTGCCCGAAATCGCCAACACGCGTTCCGCCTGATGGACTTATCCGTGCGCTACACCATTCGCGAGACTCTTGCGTCGAGCCTGGAAATGTCCGTACAAGTGCTCGAATCCTTGGGTTTATCGAAATCCAAGGCTCTCGAAACCGTGCACCAATTCCGCGTTCACGACGAGGCAACCATGGCCAGGCAGCAAGCGGTCAGGGACGACGAAAGCAAGTTCTTGGCGACCACACGTGAATCGGCCGAGCAGCTCTTGCACCTGTTCGAGACCGACACCGTTCAGCCTGAGGAACGCGCCGCACAGCCCTCGCCGGCGAACTAGGAGCCGAGGCTAGGCGCCCTGAGACAGGCCCCTAGTGAGGATTGAGCAGCACCGTGGTGTCGAAACTTTCAAAACTCGTCAAAACGCGCCGATACGCATTGTGCATGATGCGCTGCGCATTTTTATCGGCGCGCGCCCCAAGCAGCATGCGGATCATGACATCGTCTTGCGGGCGCGCCGCATCTTCGCCCAAAAGCTGGTAGGCAAAGCGCGCCAACCTTTGATTCATTTCGTTGGCGAATTTGAAGCGCACCGCGTCGCCGCCATCGCCGACTTTGGCTTCTTCGGCGACTTCACAAATCAAGCGCGTGATGAATCGGGCCTTGTCGACGAGGCCCAAGTCGCTGAAGAATTCGATTTCAGATTGAATGTTCATCCGGCTGGGAAGAAATCAATGGGTTTGGTGGCAGTTAAGGCTGCCACATCCTTGGCCTCGAACTTGAAGAGACGAATTCGCGCCAGCAGTTTGTTCTCGAATTCCTTATCATTGAGCTCCGAGGAAAGGACGCGCGCGGCGGTAATGTCGCCGGAAGGGGCGATGGTCAGCTCGATGACGACCTTGCCCTGCAGCGCGGGGTTATCGCGCAGGGCGCGCGCATACATCGCATCGATCGCTCCCTTGTTCTTGGTGAACACCAGGGCGATTTCGTCGGCGCTGCGGGAGGCCTTGCCGCTGCCGCCGGCACGCGTGGCCGCTTGGCCCGACGCACCCAGATTGGGATCTTTCACCTGCGTCGTATAGATGCCGCGCAATGAGCCCGAGCCGGAGGCGAGTCCGCTGCTGGTGGGCGCGCTGATGCCGCCGCTGGTGCCGCCGGCCTTGGAACTGATGATGTTGCGTGTCACCTGGCTGACGTCACCGGGATCCGTGGTCTTTTGCTGGTTCTTGGCAAACTTGTCGAGATCGATCTGATCGCGCAGCGCCGCAAGGTCATCGAGATTCGCCAGCAAGCCGCTCTTGGACGCTTTGATGCGAGGATCGACAGGCGGCGTCGGCGTCTTGGCAACAGGCACTTTCTCGATCGGCTTCTCCGGCTTCGGCGGCGGCGGTGGTGGCGGTGGCGGCGGCGGTTCCATGACCAGCTGGACCACGCGCTCGGGCAAGGAATCAGTGTTGGTGACCCGCTCGGTACGCGGCAGGAAAGGTATGATCAGCGCGGCGATCGTGAAGGCAATCGCAAGGTTGCGCAAAATGACGCGGAAGCGCCGCTCGGTTTCCTCGGACGGCGCCCACGGCAAGTCATAGCGCCGGTAGTAAGGCACGAGACCGGTCGGAGCACGGCTGGCAGGGTTTAGAGCGGCCATTTAAGTCGCCGCCCGTTCGCGTTCGACCACGGCGAAGGACACTTTGCCGTACTCAGCTTCGCTGCACGTCAACATGATTTTCTTCAATACGCTGTAGGGCGTGCTCTTGTCGCCCATGATCGTGACTTCGCGCTTGGCGATATCGGTTTGCTGCGCACTGTGGATGCTGCGGTCGTTTTGCGCCATCAATGCCGTCTTCAGCGGAGCGAAGAAGGGACCTTGATTGGCGATGACGTCCTGCAGCGAGCCCACCAGCACGCCGTCGACGTACAGCGAATCCCTCGTGATCATGACGACCACGGCGGCGCTCGGTTTGCGGTCGGAAATGGACTGCGGGATCGAAATATTCTTCGTGTTGGGCAGAATATCCACGTCGGCCGTATGCGCCAGCAGGAACACCACCAAAATAGTCATCATGTCGATGAACGGAATCAGCGCGAAATGATTGGCGCCGTGCCGGCGTTGCCGATGTCGCTTGATGCGATAGGAAGTCATATCGGCGCATCCGCGATGGCGATGTCAGGGAACAGCTCCGCTTTGGAGAACGGCGCCACTGGAAGTTGGTAAATGCGGACGGTGTCCATCACCTGCACCAGGGTGTCGTAGGGCACCGCGGGTCCCGGCAATATGGTCGCATCGGTCATCTGCGGGAACTGCGACTTCACCTGGCGCATGAATTCCGACAAGTGTTCCAAATCATAGCCGCTCGGCGTGTTGGCAATGACTTTCAGCGGTCCCGAGTTGCGGTCATTGACGACCAGATCATCGGGACGAATGATCACCTCGAGCTTCAAACCCTTCGGCAATTCAACAGGAGCGGTGTTGGTGGCCGGGAGATTGAGCTGCAGGATATTCGTCTTGGAGAACACAGCCGTAAAGATCAAGAAAAACACCAAGATCACCATCATGTCGATCATCGGCACGATGTTCAGATCATCGCGCCCCTGATGATAGCGGGCGTGATTGCGTCGGACGAGGCGCGCGGCTTTTGATTTCATGAGAGACGACCTTGAGTAGGGCTTCGCTCTAGATACTGCTGCGGGCGGCCGTGGGCGATCTCACCGTCGGCGTGGGGGCCGCAGGCTCTTGGGCCTTGTCGGTTTGGCGCTCGGTGATCGAATTCAAAAACTTCACCGACGCGATCTCCAGACTGTCGATCAGCGAGGTGGTCTTGGACTCGAGAAACATGTGCGACAGCAGCAACGTGATGGCGACGAACAATCCCGATGCGGTGTTGTTCATGGCGACCGAGATGGCCGCCGCCAGCAAGCTGGCCTTTTCCGCCGGATTCGCGGTCGCCACCGCACTGAAGGCGCCGATGAGGCCGGTGATGGTACCCAGCAGTCCGATCAACAAGCCGACGTTTGCCAGCGACGACAGATAGTGAGTGCGCTTTTCGATGCGCGGTATCACTTCGAGCAGGCTCTCGTCCATGGCCTTCTCGATGTCATCACGGCGCCGGGCGCTCGCAACTCGCGCGACCCCGTAGTTCAGGATCGTGGCGATCGAGGCCTTCGAGTTGTGCGTAAGCCCGACCACTTGCTTGAAGTTTCCGGAGCTCAATGCCGGCACCAGCGCATCCCAAAGGCTGCGATTGCGAATGGTTTCGCGGGTCAGATACACGTACCGCTCGATGGCTATCGATACGCCGACCACGAAAATCAAGGCCAACGGGTACAGGAACAACCCGCCATCCTTGAAGAAATTGACTGCTGAATTCATGAAATTCATCTGCGCGCTCCTAAATAATCATCGTCCGAATATGTAATTCAACCAGATTCCGTAAAATCGGCTATGACTCACTTCTCACCCTGCGGAGGCGGGCGGGCCGGCGCACCATTTTGGGACGCGTCCGCCTGCACAGCCTTGTAATAAACGACTTCACGCTTGAAAACGTCCCTATCGACCGGGGCCAGGATCTCATCCACCAGGCTGTTCATTGGCTTTCCGGCCAAATCGCCGATATCCGACTTCTTCCAGGGGACGATGTACATGACCTTTGGCTGCTCTCGGTCGCCGGTCACGGTGGCTGTGCCCAGTTCAAGCCGGTCGGAGGTGCCCGGGGGCTTTTGAGCGGGCCGCGCCGACGGCCGGGCGGTGCCGGGCGAAGTTCGGGAGGTATTGGCCCGTGGCTCGCCGGCCTCCGATTGAGGCGTGGTGGGCCGCGAGGTGTCAGCGCGCGGCTCACCCGCCTCGGACTGGGCGGTGGTCTTGGGCGGTTTCGCCGGCGTCGGAGCAGCCGCCGCGGGTGCGCTCGCGGGAGGCGTGGCAGGCGCAGGTTGCTGTGCGTTGGCCTTCATGGCCAAACCGAGCACCGTCAAACTCAGCATTCTCGATAAGATATTCATCAGATATTCGGCATGGAAGCCCTGGCCTTTAGGCCTGGGAGGAAATGCCGCCCCTTACAGTGGTAATTGGGAAAAGCTAAATTAGCAACTTGCCGTGTTTCGCAGTTATGCGGCGGCATTTTGGGTCGATACGGTTTCAAAGCGGCGCATCTAAAGTTGGTGCGTGCGACGGCCAGTCGGTTGCAAACTGGGATGGTACGTCGGGTAAGTGGACACACACTGTCCCCCGTTCGGGGCATCGAACGCCGAATCTGGGAATCCCCGTCATTTATGGCGTGGGAGGATGTCAAACGGGTTCCTTCTTGGGCGCCGGCGCCGGGGCACCGACGCGCTTGCGCAATTCCACTACCCACCCCGCAACTTGCTTATTTTCGCCGGCGATCTCGATGTAGCGTTCAAATTGATCGAGCGCCTTCTGCGGCTGCGCCATATACAAATCGTAGAGCACGCCCAGATTGAGATGCGCGGGCGCATAGTTTGGTTCAGCCGCAATCGCACGCAAGTAAGCTGCCTCGGCATCGGCAAATTTTCCAAGTTTGCGCTCGACAATGCCGAGCTCATCGCCCGCGACGGCATTTGACGGCGCCAACTCAAGTGCCGCTCTGAACGCGCCCTCCGCCTCGGGCAGCCGCGAATCGTGCAGGTACAGCAGCCCCAGATTCAGTTGCGGCCCCGCAAATTGCGGATAAGCCACCACAAGCTGCTTGAACTCGAGTTCCGCATCCGTGTTGCGGCCCGACTTCATCAATTGGAGCGCTTGCGCATACTGTTGCGCCGCCCGAGGCGGGATCGCAACCTGTTCCGCGACGGCGACAGGGGCAGTCGTTGTCGTTGGGCGCAGGGCACCCGGGGTCGCAGCACTTAGGCTCGGTGTACTCGGGGCCGCCGCACTCGGGCTCGGGGCACTCAGGCTCGCGGGCGCGGTAGGCGCAGGCGCACGCAAGGGCAGCACCGGCGCGCTGTGACAGCCGGCCAGCAGCGCAAGCACGCCTAGGCTAACGAATCGATTCAACCTGCTGTTCACCGATTTCCACCTTGCCGTAGCGACCCGGATTGAGCTGCGCCAGAGCGGAGAAGCTCTTCTGCACCCATTCATCGTAGGTGCCTTCCTTGGTTCGCGCGGCGTTGACTTCATGCAATTTGATGGCCTTCTCCTCGAACGGAAATGCCTGCTCCTCGAGCAACACATCGTATTGCTCCAATTCGTCCTTCTTGAGGTTTTTCGGGCGTTCCGAGCTCATCAGATCCTTGCCCAGTTGTCTGTACAATTCCGCACTCTCGAAGGTTGCCGCGGTGGTGACTTCGGCCACCTGGTAGTCTGCCGCGGCCTCGTAGGCCTTGAGAGCAGCCTCCATCGCCTTGCGCTTTTCAGCCAAGGATTTCTTGAGCGGCGCGACCAGCTTGATGCTCCTGAACTGTTCGCGGGCCGGAGCCGCGAGGGTCAGGGTTGCCTTGGCGGCAAGTGCCTTGCTGCGATCGGTGCGAGCCGCACCAGCCGTGCGGTCGGCGGCGATGATGTCCTTGAGCCAGTAGTCACGTGCGCTGAAATCGCCGGCCTTGGCGGCTATCGTGCTCAACTTGTTGCGCGCTTCCAGGGCCGGACCATAAGGCTGCGGGAAGTGTTTCACGAAGGCTTCCAGCATGGTGCGGGACTTCGCCGAGTTGCCGGCCTTCGCGTACAGATCCGCCGCCTGCAAAGTGGCCTCCCGTTGCACCTCCGGCGTTTCCTTGGGCGATTGCGCGATTTGCTCGAATTCAACCGCCGCCTGACCGGGTTTGTTCGATTCCGAATAGGCCACGGCCAGATTGCGGGTCACGTCGGCCTGCAGCGGGCTTTGCGGGAAGTTGCGGCGAAACCCTTCCAGGACGACGATGGCGCGATCCCATTGCTTTTGAGTCACCAGCAGGGCCGCCGCGTCGAAATCGGCACTGGACCGCACTTTGGATGAGGGCGCAAGGGCCGCCACCCGCAAAAAATCTTCCACGGCAGCGGCGCTGTCCCCGGACTTGCTCTTCTGTTCACCCTGCTTGTAGATCGACGCGGCAAGCCGCTCGACAATCGCCCCGCGCTCCGGATCATTCGGCGGCATCAAACCTTGCGCGTGCGTATAGGCCGTTTCGGCCTTGTCGAACACGCCTTGATCGAAATTCGAATTGCCAATCACGGTCCACGCAATGCGTTGCTTCGCAACGTCTACCGCAGGCTGCTTTGCCAGGAGCGCTTCCGCAGCAGAGACGGCGCGCGGATAGTCCTTCGCGGCGTAAAGCTCGGTGGCGGCACGCGTCAGGACTTGCGCGCTTTCCGGGTGGGCGGGAAAAGTCTGCGCAAACTTCAATGAGGTATCGATCGTCTTGAGGTGCAGGGCCGCCTTAGGCTCGCCCGACAATGTCTCTTCTTGCTTCCCGTAGGCGACGACCGCCGCATACCCCGCCGCCGCGGCCTTTTCATGATCGCCGTAGTGATATGCGGAACTTTCGTATTCTTGGGCGGCATCCAGATATTGCTTGCTCTCGAACAACGTGTCGGCGAGCAGGAAATTGGTGACGGCGGAACCCGGATCATCTGGGAATGATCGAAGGTAGCTGCGATACCATTTCGCCGCTTCTTGATAGTCCGCGACATCCTTGGTGCGTTGCGCCTGGGCGTGATAGTACTGCGCCACATCCTTGAGATTGGTCTTCAGGACCGCCACGACCTTCGGTTCGCTTTTCGGGTCGCGTCCCTGCCAGTACGCCGTACCGAAACTGTAATTTTCCACGAACTCTTTCTTGCCCTGCAGTACCAATTGCGGGAAGCCGCCCTTCGAATAAGCATCGATCGCCTGCATTTCCAGCAGCGGAGCTTTCTCGTTGTTGCGATCCTGTGAAACAAATGCGCGATAGCTGTCGGCCGCATCCGTGTAGCGCTCTTTCTCCATGTACAAATCGCCCAATCGGGCATACATGAGATAAGCATAAGGCCGCGGCAGCCGGCCCGGCGGCGTGCGGTGCTTGACGAAGTCGGCGATGGACTTCGGGCCGTCGAGGTAGGAGAAGGTAATCGACATCACACGGAACGTGTCCTCGACCAGTTCTCGATTGGGGCGGCTCAAGGTGTCGATCTCGATCAATTCCTTCGCGTCTCGCTTCGACACCAGGACTGAATCGAGTACTGAGGCAAAGGAGTCCAGGCTGCGTTCATTTTCGCTCTGCTTGAACAGCGACCACCCATGCTTGTAGAGACTTTGGTTATAGAACGCGGACGAAGGGCCCGCTTTGATGACCGCCTCATAGGCGGCCTGCGACTTTGGGTATGCCTTCTGCGAAAACAGCAGCTCACCGCGGCGAAATTGCGTTTCGTCCATGAAGCGGCTGTTCGGGTATTGCGCCACGAGCTGATCCAGGGAGGCCAGCGCCTTGTCGGGCTGCGCGTTCAGCTCATATGCCCGGGCAAGCTGGTAGAGCACCGAATCATTGCGCTCATACTTCGGATACGTCTTCAGCAGCGCGGAATACAAATGAATGGCTTCCGTGGCACGCAATCCTTCGTTGGTCACCAGCTCGCGCTCGATGCGTTCGGATTCCGAACTTTCCAAGTTCAAGTCGCCAAGGCGGCGCAGCGCCTCGGCGCGCAATGAGGCATCGCCTGCATTCAAATCGAGAAAGCGCTTGTAGCTCTCCATGGTCTTGGCCGAGTCCACGTGCTGCGGAGGATCGGTGCTTACATCGACCGTCTGATTGTCGAGATCTTTGATGGTCGCCGGCTTCTTGGGCGCAGCGATACTCATCGCCGGAGTGAGCGCGACCGCAACCAATATAGCGGCGGCACATGTCAAAGCCTTCATGGCTTGGGCCTGGGAGGTGCGTTGGGCGGCCCGTTGGAAGTGCGGTCGTAAATCGCAGCCAGTTCATAGCGCGCCTGGACCTGGTAGGTCTCGATGCGCCGCTTCTGGCCCTCGAGTTCGCGGATGGCCAGCGATTGCAGGAAAAGATTCTGCCGCTCCGAAATATCGGCCAAGCGTCCATGCAATTCATCGATCCGCGCGCGGATTGCCGCCACGCGCGACGCGTACCCACCGGCGGTCAACGGAGTTCCTGCGCGTGCCTGTTTGACCAGCACGGCGCGCTTCTGCGTCTCCTTGAGTACACCCTCGAGTTCTTTGACCGAGCGGCGTTCGTTCCACAGTCTCGCCTTGAAGCTCTCCGACAGGCGCCAGTACATGACGCCCTTCATGAGGCGGTGCTTTTCGCGCATGTCGGCCAAATCCGGATCATCCGGATGAGTCGTCAGATATTCCTCGATGCGCTTCAAACGCGCCCAGGTCTGCTGCTCGTCGGGGGTGCCTAAAGCAGCCACATCGTTGGATTTCTCGATCTCGTTGATGCGCGATTCGAAATCCACGCGCTTTTGAGTCAACCCGGCAAGATCGGTCGCAGCCAAGACGGCATCGGCCTTCGGCACGCGCTGGTTGTAGGCCGCCTGGCGGGTATCGAGCATGTCATCATAAGCCGAGACGTCATCGCGCCAAACGTCCAGATTGCGGCTCATGAAGTTGAGCTCGCGATAATTCTTCAAGCCTTCTTGAAACTCGTTGCTCGCCAGAAGCGCATACAAGTATCGCGACTCGGGCGCATTGGGCACTGTCGCGAGCTGCCAATACCAGGTTAGTGTTTCCTTCTTGTCATCATTCAGCAGCCGATCGAGCAGCTTGCCGCGGCGAATGCCTTCGATTGAATCGTCGATGAGCTTGATCTCACTGTCGAAGGATTCGATGGCCGAATTGTAGTATTCGGCGGCTTGGCCGGTCGCCGCCAACTGAGAGTACGCGTAAGGCACGGTTAGAAAGGACTCTTGGACCGCCGAGTCGAGCAAGCTGCGCTTGCGAAGCGCAAGCCACGGTATGAGCGCACGCTTGAATTCGCCCATGCCGGCATCGGCCCACCCCACTCCCAGCAGGGCCTTGCTGGAATAGGGCCCCTCGAGCCGTACCCGCTGCAGGATGGGCTTCGCCTCAGCCGCCCGTTGCGCCTGCAACAGCGCGAAGCCGAGCGCCAGATTGGCCTTGTCTTTCAGCGCGAGCAGTTCCTCACTGCGAGTCTGCATGTTGCCGACCCGATCGAGATAAGTGATGGCTTCAGGAAGCCTGTCCCTGCGCACCAAGGCGACACCTAAATTGAATTGTGCATACGCCGTCCAGTCAGGAGCGCCATGCCAGTTGCCCAATGCGGTGATGGCCTCGTCGTAGCGACCTTGCCGCATCATGAGCTGTGCGAGCAGCATGTAGCGCTCCGCGCTGATGCGCGGGTCCATCTTGTCGGAGACCTGGCGCAGCGCCCGCTCGGACTCTTGCAAATAGCCCCGCTGATACCAAACCTTCCCCAGATAAAACCAAGCCCTATTGCGCACAAACTCCGAGGTGTTTTTGTTCAGCAGAGCTTCGAAGATTCTTCCGGCCTCGACGTGCTCGCCGAGAGACAGGTACAAACCTCCCAACAGCAGTTCGGCTTCTTCCTGGGTGTGCGGCACGCGATCCAATTGGCGCGCCGCGAGCAGGCGCGTAATCGAATCAAAATAGTCATCTTGATAGAAGTAAAACAGCACATCGCCATAGGCGAGATCCTGAACCGCATGCGGCGCCAAGCCATTGGGATCCGGCTTGACGTTTTTTGCATGCGATGCCGCGAACGGCAGCGTCAGCAGCAATCCGCCGAGGAGCAGCGGCCGAAGTGTGTTAATCACGCCTTGCACGCATCATTCCCAGTCTTTGATCAGGAACTCAGGTTGATGCTTGGGAACGCGGTCGGTGATTTTAAGTTCCAGATATTTTGCGCCGACGCCCTTGTCGAAATTGATCGCGGCGCCGCGCTTGTAGTCGCGTTCAACCGGACCCTTGCCGGTGAAGAATGCCACCAGTTCATGCTTGCCCACCTTCAAGTTCCCCAAATAGATTTGTTGCACGCCGCCCTTGAGCAGGGCATCGGCCTCGCGCGCCGTGTACAGGTAGTTCTTGACTTCTTTGTTGTCGATCTTCACCGTCACCGCGTCCAACGCGAAAAAAGTGCCCACATCCATCGAAATGTAGAGCGCGACCTGCGTGTTGGCCGGAAACAGCAGTTCCTCCTGCAGCACGAACAGGTCCTTGTTCAGATCGACGACGTCCTTTTTGAGTCCCTGAACCTCTTGATCCAGAGTCTTGAGTTCGGCCGGCGGCGCGTCGGGAGCGGGCGGCGCGGGCG
>JALYIH010000132.1 GCA_030775865.1 Pseudomonadota bacterium
CCCATGCAGGGATTGGCTCGAGTGGGCTCGGGGTATGCGTTCTCCACGGTGGTCCAGGGCCACCAAGTGACGGCGGTGGGCGAAGTTCCCGCGCAAACGGTGGAGTTCATCGCCCACTCCGTAAAGATCGATGGCGGCAGCGAGCTGCCCCGCCACTAAGGATAAGTTGCTCCCGGCCATGCAATTCTCGCTGTACTCACGCCCTGGGTGCGGCCTTTGCGAGGAGATGTTGAGCGAGCTTGCTGCGTTGCCGGCGGCGCGGGGGATACCTGTTGAGGTGATCGACGTCGATCTCAACCCCACCACCCGGGCGCGCTACGGCCACAAGATCCCCGTACTGCTTTTCGCAGGCGAATTGGTCTGTCATGGCCGGCTGGACCCGCAAGAGGTGGATAAGACCCTCAGCTTTCACCGCCGACCGGTATAATGCTGGGTTTGCCCACCCACGGGGCTTACGCGAAATACTTAAGGCAGGCTCCCGGCGTAGATGAAGAATATCCGCAATTTTTCCATTATTGCTCATGTTGACCACGGCAAATCGACATTGGCTGATCGCTTCATCCAGGAATGCGGTGGACTCGATGCACGCGAGATGCAGGCCCAGGTGCTCGACACCATGGATCTGGAGCGCGAGCGCGGCATCACCATCAAAGCCCAGAGCGTGACGCTGGGTTTCAAGTCGGTAACCGGCGAGCTGTACCAGCTCAATTTCATCGACACTCCGGGGCATGTGGATTTTTCCTACGAAGTGTCACGCTCGCTCGCCGCCTGCGAGGGAGCGTTGCTGGTGGTCGATGCCGCTCAAGGCGTGGAGGCGCAGAGCGTCGCCAACTGCTACACCGCGTTGGAGCAGGGGTTGGAGGTGCTGCCGGTCATCAACAAAATCGATCTGCCCTCGGCGGATCCGGCGAAAGTCATTCATGAAATCGAAGAGATCATCGGCATCCCGGCCGAAGATGCAGCTTTGGTCAGCGCCAAGACCGGTCTCGGTGTTCCTGAATTGCTGGAACAATTGGTCAAGCGCATACCGGCCCCCAAGGGGGATCCAGACGGCCCGCTGCAGGCATTGATCATCGATTCCTGGTTCGACAATTACGTGGGCGTGGTCTCCCTGGTGCGGGTCATGAACGGCGCGCTGCGCACGGGAGAAAAGATCAGGGTGATGTCGACGGGGCGCAGCCACCAGATCGACAAGCTCGGCCGGTTCTCGCCCAAGCCCGTGACGCGACAGTCGCTGGAGACCGGGGAAGTGGGTTTCGTCATTGCCGGGATCAGAGAGATCGACGGCGCACCGGTGGGAGACACCATCACGCTGGAAAAAAACCCAGCCAAGGAACCGCTCGCCGGGTTCAAACAAGTGCAGCCGCGAGTTTTTGCCGGGTTGTTCCCCGTGAGTTCCGATGATTACGAACAATTCCGTGATGCTCTCAAGAAGCTGAAACTCAATGACTCCGCTCTGCACTACGAGCCGGAAGTTTCCACTGCATTGGGATTTGGATTTCGCTGCGGCTTCTTAGGCTTGCTGCACATGGATATCGTGCAGGAGCGCCTGGAACGCGAATACGGCCTGAATTTGATCACCAGTGCGCCCACCGTTGTTTACGAGGTCCTGCTCACCGACGGATCGGTCATCAATATCGACAACCCATCGAAACTACCGCCCCAGGATCGAATTTCGGAGCTGCGCGAACCGATCATCATCGCCAATATTCTCGTGCCGCCCGATCACGTGGGCGCGGTGCTGAGCCTGTGCAGTGAAAAGCGCGGCGTGCAAAAAAAGATGTTGTTCTTGGGCAGCCAGGTGTCGCTGCAATACGAGCTGCCGCTCGCCGAGATCGTGCTGGATTTCTTCGATCGCTTGAAGTCCTCGAGCCGCGGCTACGCGTCGTTCGACTATGAATTCAGCCATTTTCAGGCGGCGCCCCTGGTCAAACTCGATGTCTTGATCAACGGCGATCCTGTCGATGCCCTCTCCCTGATCGTCCATCGCGACAATTCGTACAACCGCGGGCGTGAACTGGTCGACAAGATGCAGGAGCTGATACCGCGGCAGATGTTCGACATCGCCGTACAGGCGGCGATCGGCAGCCATATCATTGCCCGCGCCAGCGTCAAGGCGTTGCGTAAGAACGTTTTGGCGAAATGCTACGGCGGGGACATCACGCGCAAGCGCAAGCTTCTCGAGAAGCAGAAGGCGGGCAAAAAGCGCATGAAACAGGTCGGCCAGGTCGAGATCCCGCAAGAGGCCTTTCTCGCGGTATTGCAAGTCGGCAAAAAAGCCAATTGATCGGCCTACAATTTTGAATAGGTTTGGGGGTATTTCGTGAATGATGGCGATCGTATTTTCGTAGGGCTGTTGTGCGCAGGCGCACTCTGCGTTTTGGTGATTTTGATCGACGGTTGGTTCCTGAGGCCCAAGCGTGACCCCGGCGCATCGAGCGCGGACGAACCCTTGCTGCCGAAATTGGCAGGCTATGCGTTGGTGGGGCTTGCATTAGCCATGCTGTGGCGGCTGTTCAAGTACGAGGCGGTGGATTTCAGTCTCATGCTGGTGGTCGTCGGCGTCGTATCCGGGGTCATTTGGGCAGCGGATCAGCTTTTCTTTGCGCGCCGCCGCAAGATTGCCGCCGCATCCGCCGGCACGCCGGCTGAGCGGGTGCGTGAACCGCTTGCCGTCGAGTATGCGCGCTCATTCTTTCCGGTCATCATCTTGGTGCTGGTCATCCGCTCGTTCCTGTTCGAGCCCTTTCGCATTCCGTCCGATTCCATGATGCCCACCTTGTTCGATGGTGATTTCATATTCGTCAGCAAGTATTCCTATGGCTTGCGCCTGCCGGTGACCAATGCCTTGGTGGTCGCGACCGGAACGCCCCAGCGGGGCGATGTGATCGTGTTCCGGCTGCCCCCAAACCCCAAGATCAACTACATCAAGCGACTGGTCGGGCTGCCGGGAGACCGCATTCGAGTCGATGAAAATAATCAGCTTTACGTCAACGATAAGCCCATGCCCCAAGCTCGGGGTCCGATCTATTCGGGGCCGAAGCAGGATCTCTGGAACTACACCGGCGTGCCGACGGCCTTCGAGCAGCTCGACGCGAAGCGACATCAAATCATGTTTGCCAACGGCAGCGTCAAGACGGGTGAATGGGTGGTACCGGCCGGCCATTATTTTTTCATGGGCGACAACCGGAACAACAGCAAGGACAGCCGCTGGCTCGACGAACCGGATGCGCCGGGGTTCGTTCCGGAGCAGAATCTAGTCGGTAAAGCGGTTCGAATTTGGCTTAATCTTGATACTCGTGACGGACCTCTCTGGAGAAGGGTCGGGAATAAGATTGAATAGGGGCTCTTTTAGGGAGGATTTTATGCAAAGGCACCAGCGCGGCATGACATTCATCGGCTTGCTTTGCGTTCTCGCCTTGGTCGGCGTAGTCGTCTATGCCGGCATCCGGCTGGCACCTCTGTACCTGAACTACATGAAGGTCGCGAAGGCGATGGATGCTGTAGCCACCGAGGTCAAGGGCGACAACCCCGATCCCGCAGCGATACGCGCGCTGATCGACCGGCATTTCACCATCGACGACCCGACCGGGGTGGACGTAAAGGATATCGAAATCACCAAGGGCGAAGACGGCATCCAGATGCACGTGGCTTACGACGATGCCGTGCCGTACGTGGCCAACGTCTCGCTATCGGTGCATTTCGAAAAGACAGTGAAGGTGCGGTGATTCCACTGCGCAAGTCCGACGACCTTTCGAGCTGGGTCGAACGTTCGTTCGGCCATGTCTTCACAACGCCTGCGCTGTGCTATGCGGCGCTAACGCACCGCAGTGCCGGCTCCGATCATAACGAGCGGCTGGAATTCTTGGGCGATTCGATTCTCAACTGTGCCGTGGCGCGCATGCTCTTCGATGCGCACCCGCTGGCAGACGAAGGCGCTTTGTCGCGCCTGCGCGCTTCGCTGGTGAGCGGCGATACCCTGGCGCAGATCGCCGGCGATCTGGGTTTGGGGGAACACTTACGCCTTGGGCAGGGAGAGCTGAAATCAGGCGGTTTCCGCAGAGCCTCCATATTGGCCGACGCACTCGAGGCCATTTTGGGAGCCATATTCCTGGATGCGGGATTCGATGCGGCAGCCGCGGCCGTCGCACGAATCATCGGTCCAAAAATGTCGGATCTGCCGGGGGCTGACGCATTGAAGGATCCCAAGACCCGGTTGCAGGAAGTGTTGCAAGCGGGCGGTCTCGCCCTGCCGACTTACACCTTGACCGCCGTGGGGGGCAATCCGCATTCGCAATCGTTTACCGTCGTGTGCGAAATTCCTGTATTCGGCGTCGCTGCCGTGGGCGAGGGCGCCAGCCGCCGCCGGGCGGAGCAGTTGGCCGCGGCCAAAGTCATTGACCTTCTGCCCCCCGAGATTCGCGAGCACCTATGAGCGAGCCTAATTTTCGCGCCGGCCACGTTGCCATTGTCGGGCGGCCCAATGTCGGCAAATCCACGCTGGTGAACGCGCTGGTGGGGCGCAAGGTGACGATCGTGACCGCGAAACCGCAGACCACGCGGCACCGAATTCTAGGGGTGGTGAATCGACCCGAGGCTCAGCTCGTGCTGGTGGATACGCCGGGCCTGCATGAATCGACGCGCCGCGTCATGAATCAGTACATGAATCGCGTCGCCATCTCGTCCTCTCAAGATGCCGACGTCGTCCTGTTCGTGATCGAAGCGATGCGTTTCACCGACGAGGACATTTGGGTGTGGGAGCGGGTGAGGGGTTTGAAGCAACCGCTGTTCCTGATCGTCAACAAAGTCGACCGCGTGTTCCCCAAGGACCAGATGTTGCCTTTCCTGGAGGAGATGACGCAGCGCGTACCGGCCTCGGAAATCATTCCAATTTCCGCGCTGCAGTCGGATAATCTCGATCGATTGGTCGATCTGGTCGGAGCGCGGCTGCCGGTATCCCCGCCGCTGTTCGCGCCGGATGTCCTCACCGATCGCGATGAGCCGTTTCATGCCGCGGAGATCGTGCGTGAAAAGCTCACTTTAAAGCTGCGCGAAGAGCTGCCCTACGGCATCAATGTGCAAATCGAGCGCTTCGCAGACGAAGACAATCGGATCATGATCAACGCAGTCATTTGGGTCGAACGCGCCAGTCAGAAAGCCATCGTGATCGGCCAGGGCGGCGAGCGGCTGAAGGAAATCGGCCGCCTGGCGCGCATTGAGCTCAACGACCTGTGGCAGCGCTCGGTGCATTTGGAGCTTTGGGTCAAGGTCAAGGAAAATTGGGCTGACAGCGAGATGGCATTGCGCCAATTTGGGTTCGACACGTTGTGAAGAGCGCGGGCCGGCCATCGGGGCGGCGCGTATGGCTGGCTCCAGCCTACGTATTGCACCAATACGCCTATCGGGACACGAGCCGCATCGTGGAAGTGTTCACCAGCGAGCACGGACGCCTCACGCTGTTCGCGCGCGGCGCCAATGGGCCGAAATCGGCGCTCAAGGGCGTTTTGCGACCCTTCCAGCGATTGCTCGTCTCCTGGTCCGGCACATCCGAGGCGTGTCAGCTCGTGACCGCGGAAACCGATGGCCTGATGACCAGCCTGAAGCCTGAGCGTCTGATGAGCGGTTTCTATTTGAATGAACTGCTTTTGAAGTTGACCGAACGCCGCGATCCGCATCCGGAGATATTTTTTTCCTACGCCTCCTGCATGCAAGCCCTGTGCGGCGGCGAGGTCGAAGAGCCCACCCTGCGTCGTTTTGAAAAGCGCTTGCTGAATGAGCTGGGCTACGGATTGGAACTGACACAGACCGGCGATGGGCTGCCGGTGCAAGAGGATAAGTACTATCGATTTGCGCTGCAGAGCGGACCCCAGCTCTGCGTGGCGGAGGCGCCCGGCGCGGTTTACGGCCGCTCCCTGGCCGATTTGCAGGCAGAGAGTTTCGACGACGCGCGCTCGCTGCGCGATGCCAAGCGGGTGCTGCGCGCGGCGATCGATGTCTGTTTGGATGGCCGCGCTTTGAAGTCTCGCGAAGTCATGCTGGCGTTGCGTCATCGAGAGCCGCTGCGTCAGGAGGGCTCGTGAGCGAGCCGGTACTTCATGGCAGCATCGCGCTGGGCGTGAATATCGATCACATCGCGACGCTCCGCCAAGCACGCCGCGCCCGCTATCCGGACCCGTTGTATGCGGCCCTCGTGGCCGAGGAGGCGGGTGCCGACAGCATCACACTGCACCTGCGCGAGGACCGGCGTCACATTCAGGATCGCGATGTGGTGGCGATGAAAGAGGCACTGCAGACGCGCATGAACCTGGAAATGGCGGTGACCGACGAAATGACCCGGATCGCACTCGAGGTGCGGCCGCAGGATGCCTGCTTGGTGCCGGAGTCCCGCCAGGAAGTGACCACCGAAGGCGGACTGGATGTCTCAAGCCAGAGCGCGCGGGTGCGGGATGCCGTGGCGGCCCTGGCCGGCGCCGGCATCCGCGTGTCCTTGTTCATCGATCCGGATCAGGCGCAGATCGAAGCGGCGCGACGCGCCGGTGCGCCGGTCATCGAGCTGCATACCGGTGCCTATGCCGATGCGGCCGGTGGTGCGCGGGCGCGCGAATTCGAGCGCCTGCGCACGGCGGCAAAATTCGCCGCCTCCCTCGGGCTGACGGTGAACGCCGGTCATGGCCTCAATTACCACAACGTAGAACCGATCGCGGCGATCGTTGAAATCGTCGAACTCAATATCGGTCATTCAATTGTCGCCCGCGCCGTCATCGATGGCATGCCCAAGGCCGTCGGCGATATGAAGGCATTGATGCGCCGGGCCAGACACGCCCCGACGGGATCCTGATCGCATGATTTTCGGCATCGGCATCGACGTTCTGCAGGTGGACCGAGTCGAACGGGTGTTCCAGAAACACGGCGAACGATTCGTCAGGCATTTGCTGCTTCCCGAAGAACGCGTGCAGTACGGACTCACGGCGCGCCCAGTGCGCTTTCTGGCCATGCGTTTTGCCGCCAAGGAGGCCATCGTCAAGGGCATGGGCACGGGCTTTTCACACGGCGTATGGATCCGTGATGTCGGCGTCGTGCAAAACGCCTGGGGAAAGCCCGAGGTCGTTTATTCGGAGCGCGGCGCGAAGGTCCGCGACGGACTCGGAATAGGCGAGGGACACGTGACCTTGACGGATGAGGCCGGCCTGGTCGTTGCAGTCGCGATTCTCATGCGGCGCACCGTCAATTGAACACGTTGGTGTTCGACATTGAAACCGTGCCCGATACCGATCTTGGCAGGCGTCTCTATGATCTGCGTGATCTGTCGGATGAGCATGTGGCGCAGATCATGTTCACCAAGCGGCGGCAGGAAACCGGCAGTGAATTCTTGTCGCATGAGCAGCATCGCATCGTTGCAATATCGGTGGTCATGCGCTCGCGGGAGACGCTCAAGGTATGGAGCTTGGGAGACGAGAGTTCGTCGGAGAAGGATCTGATCGAGCGCTTCTTCGATGGTTTGGAGAAGTACACGCCGGACTTGGTTTCATGGAACGGTGCGGGCTTCGACCTGCCGGTGCTGCACTATCGCAGCCTTCTGCACAGCGTCCCGGCCGCACGCTACTGGGAGATGGGGGATTCGGACCAAAGCTTCCGATACAGCAACTATTTGAGCCGCTTCCACTGGCGGCACATGGATCTCATGGACATCCTGTCCGGATTTCAGGGCCGCGGCCGAGCGAGTCTGCAGGACATTGCTTCATTGCTGGGCTTCCCGGGCAAATTGGGGATGCACGGAGCCGATGTATGGCCGGCTTACCTTGAGGGCGGCTTGCCGCGCATTCGCGACTACTGCGAAACCGACGTGCTGAATACCTACCTCATTTATCTGCGATTCCAGCTGGTGCGAGGGATTTTGGGCGCGAATGAACACGCGAGCGAACTTGTGCGCGTGCGCAAGCTTTTGGCTGAGTCGGGCGCGGCGCATCTCAAAGAATTCTCGGCAGCGTGGCGCGAGACCTAAACTCAAGTCAGGTGCAGGAGGCCGACGTCGTCGATCTTGCGCACGATGGCCGCGGGGTCGCGCGCGTCGAGGGCAAGGCGGTGTTCATCGAGGGCGCATTGCCGGGGGAACGGGTGCGCTTGCGGGTCCTCAAGCGGCGCAAGCAAATGGACGAAGCGGGCTTGGTCGATGTCCTGGTGGCGTCGCCGCATCGAGTGATCCCGCGCTGCGCGCATTTCGGGGTGTGCGGCGGCTGCTCGTTGCAGCACCTATCCCCGGCCGCTCAGCTGGCCGCCAAAGAGCGCCAGTTGCTCGAGAATCTGCAGCGTATCGGCAACGTACAACCGGCGCACGTACTGGCGCCGCTGCGCGGTCCTGAGTGGGCCTATCGGCGCCGCGCTCGCTTGGGCATCAAGTATGTACACAAGAAAGGCCGGGTACTGGCTGGTTTTCGCGAGCGCGAAAAGCCGTATATCGCGGATATCAAGCGCTGCGAGGTATTGCTGGCGCCGCTCGCGAGCTTACCTACGGAGCTGGCTGCGCTGACCGAGACGCTAGCCATTCGCGAAAAACTCCCGCAAGTAGAAGTCGCCGCCGGCGATGGCGCCACGGCATTGGTCTTTCGCGTGCTGGAAACGCCGGGCGCCGCGGACCTCGAGAAAATCTCGGCTTTCGGCCGCGAGCGCGGCCTGCAGATTTTCCTGCAGACGGGCGGGCTGGATACGGTGCGGCCGGTGCGCGCGGACTATCCCCCGCTCAGCTACGCGGTGGACGGCGGCAACGTCGTGATTGAATTCGGCGCCGTGGATTTCATCCAGGTCAATCGCGACATCAATGCCTCGATGGTGGATGCGGCCATGACTCTATTGCAACCCGAGTCCGGCGATGCGGTCCTTGATCTGTTCTGCGGTCTGGGCAATTTCACCCTCCCATTGGCACGCCGGGCCCGCCGTGTCCTGGGCGTGGAAGGTGATGCCTTGCTGGTCTCCAAAGCCGTCGCCAATGCCGCGCGCAACGGCATCGGCAATGCGCAGTTTGCGGTGGAGAACTTGTTCGAACCGAAGAATTTTGGCGCATGGGCCAACGAGCGCTACGACCTGGCGCTGCTGGATCCTCCGCGTGCCGGCGCTGCGGAGCTGTTGACGCGCATGGGACAGTGGAATCCGCGGCGGGTCGTGTATATTTCTTGCCATCCGGGCAGTTTGGCGCGGGACGCGGGGATCTTGGTCGGAGCCCAAGGTTTCACGCTGACCGCAGCGGGGGTGATGGACATGTTTCCGCATACGACGCACGTTGAATCTATCGCAGTCTTCGAGAAGCGCCCATGAGCTTGGGCCCGCTCATGATCGATATCGACGGAACCGAATTGACGCCCGAGGACGTTCAGGTGCTCTCGCATCCTCTGGTGGGCAGCGTCATTCTGTTCAGCCGCAATTACCGCAGCGCGGCGCAGGTCACGGCGTTGACCGACGCCATTCGCGCGGTGCGAAGTCCGCACCTGTTGATCGCCGTGGATCACGAAGGCGGCAGAGTGCAGCGCTTCCGTGAAGGATTTACGAGACTGCCTCCGGCACGGGCCCTGGGCCGGCGATACGATGAGGATCGCCGCGAGGGATTGGCGCTGGCCCACGCCGTGGGTTGGCTGATGGCCAGCGAGCTGCGCGCCGTGGGGGTGGATTTCAGCTTTGCGCCCTGCGTGGACCTGGATTATGGGGTGAGCGAGATCATCGGCGATCGGGCTTTCCACGGGGACCCCGACGCGGTCGCGGCCCTGGCCGTTGCGTATATGTCGGGTATGCGTGAGGCGGGTATGGCGGCGGTCGCCAAGCATTTTCCCGGCCACGGCGCGGTGATTGCCGACTCGCATGTCGCATTGCCCGTGGACCGGCGCAATTTCGTCGATTTGGAGGCTGATATCCGTCCCTATCGGCTGCTGATCGAGAACAATCTGGCCGGGGTCATGGGCGCTCACGTGGTGTTTCCCAGCATCGATACCTTGCCGGCCAGCCTTTCCAAGCACTGGATGAGCGGCGTCCTTCGCGGCGAGCTCAAGTTCCATGGCTGCATATTCGCCGATGACCTCACCATGGCAGGCGCAGCAGCCTTTGGGAGCGTGATCGAGCGGGCCGAGCTGGCATTTGCCGCAGGTTGCGACGTCCTCCCCATTTGTAACGATAGACAAGCGGTAAAGTCCCTGCTTGGGCACTTTGGGTCGGATTTGGGCTCACCGGCCTCACAGGCTCGGGTGGTGCGGATGAGGGCACGTGGCGAGGCCCCGGTGAATCTTGGAGCGGACCGGCAGTGGCAGCAAACCGTGACGTTGATCGCAAATCTTTCGGCAACACCGCCTTTGGTGCTGACGGAGGGGAGTCATGACGGGGTTTGATTCAGATCTGTATCGGCGGCTGGTCGAAACCTCGCCGGAGGGTGTCGTGCTGGTCGATGCCCAGGGTTCCGATCACCCGGTGATCTATGCCAACCCTGCCTTTGAGACTTTGACGGGTTATTCGGCTGCGGAACTCACCGGACAAAATTTACGCCTGCTGCAGGCTGACGATCGTGAACAGGACGGACGCCATCGCTTGCGCGATGCCTTGAGCCGCGGTGAAACCTGCCGCGTGCTGCTGCGCAATTACCGCAAAGACGGCACCTTATTCTGGAATGAAATGACGGTGCTGCCGCTGCGCCATTCGGACGGCTGCATCACGCATTTTGTGGGGCATCATCGCGATGCCGGAGAGCGCTTGCGCATCGACCCCAAAGTGGCCAAGGACTCCCTCAGCGGCGCGCACCAACCGACTGCCATGGCCATTCGCGACGACCGGCTGACCGGCTTGTTCACGCTGGCGTATCTCGAGGAACTGTTGAAACGCGACTGGTCCGTGGCGCATCGTGAGCAGCGCAGTATCGCCGTATTCGCGGTGGACATCGATGCATTGGATTTATACAACACGACTTTTGGGCGGGCTGCGGGCGATTCGACCATTCGCCGCGTGGCACATGTCGTGTCAGGATGCCTGCGCCGATCGAGCGATGTGACCGCTCGCATTGCCGGCGGCAGCTTGATTGCGTTTGCGCCGGGCCTCACGCATGAGCAGGCCTTGCGCGTCGGGCACCTCATGGCCGAAAGAGTGCGCGATATGCACATTCATCACCCGCGCTCGGCGGTGCTGCGCTATATCAGCATCAGCGTGGGGGTGTGCGCGGCGACCCCCGGCGCTTCCGACAGCCCTTCCAGCCTGCTGGAAAAAGCGCAGCAGCAGCTGCAACTCGCCAAGAAGTCCGGTCGCAATCAGGCGGCTTAGGTGTCGGCCGCTCCTTGCGAGCCGATACTGTCCCGGACGCGGCCGTAGCTTCCACCCCAACGGTCGGTCATCGCCGCGCGGATATCCCACAGCGCCGGGAAAAAGCGCTGTTTCGCACCCGCTTGCAGCAGATCGACGGAGCGTCCTTTGAGCGAAGCCGCACCCATGCCGATCGATCGCTGAATCAGAAAAATGTGGTGCAGGCGAAATTTCTGAAATAGCTCATCGAAGCTCAGCATCGCTTCGGCGACGGCGTACGCATCGTCGTGTGCGTAGTTCGTGTCGTAGATATTCTCGACGGTGCAGTTTCGGCCGGTGAGATAAACCGCTTCAAACGTGCGCCAAATATTGGGAATCATTTTCAGCAAGACGCGAAAGCCCGGAGATTCCTGGCCGCTGCCGTTGCCGAGCTGCAGGCGAATTTCCTGATATTCCTTCGGCGACATGGTCTCGAGCAGTTCCAGCTGATCGATCATGAGCCTTAGCGTGCGGTTGCAGCGTTCGAAAAGCGTCAGTACGCGGAAAGCCTGCTGTTGCTCCAGGTACTCATCGACATCGAGCAGGGTATAGGCGACCAACTTCATCCACAGTTCTTCAACCTGATGCACGACTTGGAACAGCAGTTCATCTTTGTTGCAGAATTTATCGAAGGGCTTCTGGCATGCCAACAAGGCTTCCGTGTTGAGGTAGAGCTCGTAGTCCAAGTTCTTGCCGCCCGCCATCTCCGCATAGAATGTTTGTCGATTCATAGGGATCAGTTCTCGCGTGCTAGACTGTATATGACTTCGAATATATCACCGCAAGCGAGAAAGCGATTGGATGCATCCGCAATCGCCAGCCGCGAGGCCGGCCTTCATAAAGACCTGAGCCGCTCGCAGCTGATCATGATCGGTTTGGGGGGCGCGATCGGCACGGGCCTGTTCATGGGCAGCGGCGTTGCGATCGGCTACGCGGGCCCCGCCGTAATCGTCAGTTATGCGATTGCCGCCATTGCGGCGGTGGCCATCGTCTTCAGCCTGTCGGAAATGGCGGTAGTGCACCCGACCGCCGGCTCATTCGGCACCTACGCCGAAATTTACCTGAATCCCTGGGCGGGGATCGTGGCGCGTTACTCCTACTGGATGGCGCAGGTCATCGCCGTTGGCGGCGAGGCCGTGGCGGCCGGCGTCTACATGACCTTCTACTTTCCCGGCACGCCCGTCTGGATGTGGTCATTGGGATTTGCCTTTGTGCTGCTCTATTTCAATTCTCGGTCGGTCAATAATTTCGGCTCCATCGAGTATTGGTTCGCGCTGATCAAAGTGGTGGCCATCGTCATCTTCATCATCCTGGGTGCCGCAACCATTTTTGGACTTTGGACGCAGCCGGTGGGTTTTCACAACCTCACGGGTCTTCCCGGCGGCTTCATGCCGCACGGATTCGGCGGTGTCTGGATGGCGGTGATCTTGGGCATCCTCTCATTCAACGGCATCGAGGTCATTGCAGTCACGTCGGGCGAGGCCAGAGACCCAGTGCGAACCATACCCGCGGCATTGCGCACCATGGCGTTGCGGCTATTTCTGTTTTACATCCTCGCGCTCACCATCGTGGTTGCGTTCGTGCCCTGGACCGAAACGGGCGCCACGGTCGTGACGCAAAGCCCATTCGTGCGCATCTTCGCGCATTCCGGAATCCGCCATGCAGCCGGAATCATGAACTTCGTGGTCTTGAGTGCGGCGCTCTCGAGCATGAACACCAATGTCTATTTGTGCTCGCGAATGTTGTTCTCTCTGTCGCGGGGCGGGTTCGCACCGCGATTCCTGGGCAAGCTCGGTAAAAACGGCACACCGATCACGGCCATTCTGGTGTCGGGCGTCTGCATTCTCATCGCCGCAGGCCTCTCGAAACTCACTCCGCTCGCGTACAACTATCTGTTCGGCGTGGCATTGTTCGATGCGATGATCGTCTGGATCATTATTTTACTCAGCCATTTGAGTTTTCGCCGCCGGCACAAATTGGCCGATCTGCCGGTGCGCACGCCCGGATTTCCGGTGGTGCAGATCGTCGGCTTGACGCTGTTGTGCGCGGTGTTGATCACCATGGGGCTGGACAAGGAGACCTGGCAGATCTCGTGGATCGTTGGGGTTCCGTGGCTGCTGCTGCTCTCGGTGGTGTATTTCTTCCTGAAGGCGCGGCGCGCACGCAGCGCCGCGGCGCTGGCGAGCGCCTTGAAGATCGATGCCGGCTAGGATCCTGTCCGAGGCGCCTGACCCGGCAGGTGCCCTTGCAGAATGGTTGCGAGCACGTCGCTGTCGATATTACCGCCGGAGATGACGGCGCATACCTTGGTCTGCGCGTACTGCGCCGACAGCGCCGCGGCCACCGACACCGCGCCCGCACCTTCGGCCACGATGCGATTGTTTTCCGCCAAAAGCCTGATGGCTTGTGCTACCTGCGCAAGCGAGACGGTAATGACTTCATCGATCATTGACCTCGCCAGCGGCCACATCTCGGGCAGCACCGAGCCGAAGCCCACACCACTGACAAAACCAGCCTCATGCGCAGTCTGGGTCGGTGCCCCCGCATCGAAGGCAGACTTCAGCGGATGTGCGCTCGCCAGCTCGCACGCGATGATCTTCACGTCCGGCTTGATGGCGCGCACCGCGCACGCGATTCCGCACGCCAGGCCGCCGCCGCCGAAGGGCACCAGAATTGCCTCGACCTCGGGCCACTGCGCGAGGATCTCCACGCCGATGGTCGCATCTCCCGCCAGAGAAGCCGGGTCCCGCACGGCATCGATATAGATGCCTTCTTGATCCTCGAGCGTGCCCCTCTCAATCGCGCGCCACCAAACATCGTTGGCCAGCATGTCGATGCGTGTGCCCAAGCGCCGCAGCTTTTCTAACTTCGCCGGCGGTGCATTTGCGGGGACCACAGCGGTCGCGCCAATTCCAAGCCGGCGCGCCATCCACGCCACGCCGAGCGCGCTGTTGCCTGAGCTGGTCGTGTAAATGCCGGCGTTCAAATCGGCGCGCCTCTTGGTGAGAACGGCGTTCGCGATGGGGCGAATCTTGAATGAGCCTATCGGCTGTAGATTTTCCAGTTTCAATCGAACGGTCTTATCCGGCGGTGCGATATCGCAACCCACCAGCGGAGAAACCATGCTCAAAGCCGCGATGCGGCCTCGAGCGGCGTCGATCTGCGCCATGCCGACTGCTTTTACTTCCTCGAGCAAGTGTGGTCCTCGTGATGAGCGCGCGGCCGATGCGCACACCGGCCGTATAATTGCATGTTTATATGACAGTGCATATAATTCGTCTTTGCAGATTCTTGCGACAGGAACCGTCATACATGGAACATAACTTCGAGGCGCTGCGCAAGGAATTTCCGGTTCTGCAGCGAAAAACCTATCTGAACAGCGGTTCCTACTGCGCACTCGCGAATGAGGTGAGAGCCGCATTCGACGCTTACATGGAAGATCGGCTGCTGGTGGGTGCGAACTGGGACGTGTGGGTGACGAAGAATGAGTCGGTGCGCAACTTGACGGCGACGCTGCTGAACGCGTCGCCCGACGAGATCGCGGTCACCGCATCCGTGTCCGCCGGCCTGAACGCGCTGGCGAGTGCATTGCAATTCACCGGTGCGCGCAACAAGGTCGTGGTCAGCGATTTTGAATTTCCCACCAACGCGCAGATCTGGCACGCGCAAGAGCCGCGCGGCGCGCGGGTCGTTCATGTGCCACGCGCAGCGGATGGGTATATTCCCGCGGAGATGTTCGAAAAGGCGATCGATGAGCAGACGCAGCTCGTCGCGATCACGCACGTGTGCTTCCGTAACGGCGCAAAACTGGACATTCCCGGCATCGTGCGTCTTGCCCGCGCGAAGGGCGCGAAAGTGTTGCTGGACTGCTATCAATCGGTGGGATCGCTCGACATCGACGTCAAGGCGCTGGATGTCGACTTCGCCGCCGGCGGCATGCTCAAGTATCTGTTGGGCACGGCCGGCATCGGCTTTCTCTATGCCAAGGAAGCTTGCGTGCGGTCTTTGGTGCCGACCAACAGCGGTTGGTTTGCGCAGAAGGACATTGCCGCCATGGATATCACCGCCAATCGCCCGGCGCCGAATGCGCGCCGTTTCGAAGCAGGCACCCCGCCCGTGGTCAACTGCTACGCTGCCGAAGCGGGCCTTAAAATGCTGCTCAAAGTCGGCACGCCGGCCATCGAGAAGCGCAATTACGCGCTGACGCGGCGCTGCATGCAAAGGCTCGAGGAGATCGGCTGGCCGAGCATCACGCCCGCTCAGGATGCACGCCGCGGCGCCACGGTTGCCGTGCCGTCGCGCGACAGCGCGCGGCTCTCCGCAGAGCTGATGAAGCATGACATCGTGACCTCCCACCGCGATGACAATGTCCGTGCCAGCTTTCATTTCTACAACAACGACGACGACGTCGAATCCTTCATCGCGGCGATGCAAGAACTGCGCGGTTCTTTCGCGCCTCGCTAGGAGGCCTCTAGCATGGAAATTCGAGTATTGCGCGGCGCCGAGGTGCGCCAATTGCTGCCGATGAGGGAGTGCGTCGATTTGATGCAGCGGACCATGATCGCCGTCTCGGCTGGAAGGGTCGTGCTGCCGTTGCGCTCGATTCTGGTGATGCCCGGCGATCGCGGCATGATGGGAATGATGCCGGGATATCTCGCCGACCCGGAATGTTTTGGTGTAAAGCTCGTCAGTCTGATTCCGCGCAATAAACCGCCGCAGTATTCGTCGCATTTGGGCATCGTGCTGCTGTTCGAGGCCGAACACGGTCGGCCCGTCGCGCTGCTCGATGCCGCGGAAATCACGGCGATTCGTACGGCCGCGGCCAGCGGACTGGCGACGCGGCTGCTGGCACGACCCGAAGCTGAGGACTTGGCGCTGCTGGGCGCCGGCGAGCAAGCTCGCAGTCATCTTGAGGCGATGCTGAGCGTGCGTTCGCTGCGGCGGATCCGCGTATGGGCTCGCGACCGGGACAAGGCGCGCATCTTTGCCGAGGCGGAAGGCGCGAGGCATCGAATCGTGGTCGAAACATCGCCCACGGTGCGCGAAGCGATTGCCGGCGCCGACATCATCTGCACCACCACGAAGGCGCGTGAGCCGATTCTTCAGGGGGATTGGCTGACGCCGGGCGTGCACATGAACGTGGTGGGCTCGAGCATCGCGGCCGCCGCGGAAATCGACACGCCGGCCGTGGTGAAAGCCCGCTTCTTCGTGGACCGCCGGGAGTCCACGGTCAATGAAGGCGGCGAATATCTGCGGGCGCTGAAGGCCGGCGCCATCACGCCCGCGCATATTTTGGGTGAGATCGGCGAGGTCGCCAACGGCTCCAAGATGGGCCGAAGTTCGCCGCTCGACGTGACGATCTACAAATCGCTCGGCATCGCGCCGCAGGATCTGGCCTCCGCACACTACGTACTTGAGAAGGCGCGCGCGGCCGGGGTGGGACAGATCATTGACTTCTAGCGGCTTGAGCCTGCCCACCGCCGGGCAGGTCGCTGCCGCGCGCGACAATATTCGCCCCTCTGCACTGCGCACGCCGCTGGTGAAACTGAACGCCGACCTGCCGGGCGCCAGCATCTTTCTCAAACTCGAGAATCTGCAGCCTTGGGGGTCATTCAAGATACGGCCGGCGCTCAATGCGCTGAAGAGCCTGGATCATAAGCGGCTGAGCCGCGGGGTATTGAGCGCGAGCTCCGGAAATTTCGGGCAGGGGCTGGCCTACGCCGCGCGCCAGATCGGTATCCCGGCGACGTTGGTGGTTCCCGACGCCGCAGCCCAGGCCAAGGTCGACGCATTGATCGAACTCGGCGCGAACGTGATTCGACTGCCGTTCGATGAATGGTGGACTGTCTTGACCAGCCGGCGCTGCGCGGGCGAAGAGGGTCTATTCATCCATCCGGTGGCTGAAACGCCCGTGCTCGCGGGCAACGCCACCATCGGCGCGGAAATTCTCGAGGATCTGCCCGGATGCGATGCCGTTGCCGTGCCCTTCGGCGGCGGCGGCCTGATCTGCGGCATCGGATCGGTGATGCGCCGTCTCAAGCCCGCCGTGCGCATGGTCTTGGTCGAGTCTGAAGCCGCTCAGCCGGCCGCGGCGGCACTCAAGAACGGCGGCCCGGTGCGGGTGCCGCATCTGCAGAGTTTTGTCGATGGCATGGGCAGCACGATGGTTCTGGAAGAGATGTGGCCGCTGCTGCGCCAGGTAGCTGATCAAACGGCATGCGTGTCGTTCGCACAAATTGCCGATGCGGTCCGCTTGCTGGCGGCCCGTCATCACCTGATCGCCGAGGCGGCCGGTGCTGCGTCCCTGGCCGCGGCTCTTGCCGGGCTCGCGGGCAAGGGCAATATTGTCTGTATAATCTCGGGCGGCAACATTGACGCGGCGAAATTGGCCGCCATCCTCAACGGCCAAAGAAGCCTCTAGTCATTTTTTGACCAACATGGCGCCAAAGAACAAAAAAGTCCCCGCACGCAGATCAAGGACAGCGCCGAAATCGATTGACCGGCCGCTATTCGATGATTTTCTGCCGCACCTGATCGCACGGCTTGCATATCAGCTCAACGGCGATTTGATCGAAAAATTGCGCCGCGAAGGCATCAATGTCACGCGCTGGCGAATTCTGGCCGTGCTGTCCATGGGCGATGGCATCACGATCAAGGAAATCATCGATCGCGCGATGGTGCAGCAATCCGCGCTCAGCCGCGCGCTGATGCGCATGGAAAAGGAAAACTTCGTGCGGCGAGCGCTGCGCCCTGGGGATGCACGCTGCGTTGATGTCTACCTGACTGAAAAGGGCCGCGCCTTGTTCAATTCATTGAATATCGTGGTGCGCCGGCGCGAGCAGCGGCTGCTGGACGGCTTCTCCCCTGCGCAGGTGGCCGCGGCTTTCGCGCTGATCCGGCGATTGAGCGGCAACATGAACACCTGAACGCCCGCGTGCGCCCCGCATTGGCGCGCGCGATCTTCAGGTTCGCCCCAAAATGACGCGCTTTGTGCGTCGTGCGCAACGACAAGCGCTTATTTGATCTTTCATATGATAACTCATATTGTATTCGCACAATCAAGGGGGGATCCGGGATGAAACGAACGATCGCTCGATATTTGACCGACAGCTTCAGGGCTTCCGGCTGGATGCCGGGGCTAAGTGTTGGCATCGCCGCCACATTGATTCAGGTGCCGCTGACCTCTCTCGGCCAGACGGCGACGGCAAGCACCTCCGGCGGCCTGGACGAGATCATCGTCACCGCCAACAAGCTCAATACCCAAAGGGTGCTCGACACACCCAGTTCGATCCAAGCGATCAGTGGCGACGCTTTGAGACTCGCCGGCGATTCTCAATTCATGGACATAGCGGGCGAGATCCCCGGCTTGTCGGTGCAGGACTTGGGACCCGGAGACAAAAAATACGTCATCCGCGGCATCAATTCGACCGGTGACTCCACGCTCGGTCTGTACTACGGCGAAGCCGTGATCAGCGGCTCGAACGCCAACGACGGCGGCGGATTTACCTCCGACATTCGCCTGTACGATCTCGATCGCATCGAGGTCCTGCGTGGCCCGCAAGGCACGTTGTATGGCGCAAGCTCCATGAGCGGCACGATCCGCTTCATCCCCAAAGCGCCCGATCTTAACTTAATGGGCGGCTACCTCTCCGCCGAAGGCTCGAATACCGCTCGAAATGGCGGCGGCAACTACAACGTCAACGGCGCCGGCAATTTGCCGATCATCGATGGCGTGCTCGCGTTGCGTTTGGTGGGATGGGAGAGCAAGGACAGCGGCTACATCAATCAGGTCCGAGTCGGTACCGTCGGTTTGATCAAGGGCACCAACAACGATGATGTCGCCGGCGGCAGGGCCATTTTGCGCTTTCAGCCAAACGACAATCTGAATATCGAGGCCTCCTATACCGGGCAAAGGGAAACCTCTGACGGCTCCTCGCGCTATACGCCGGCGGGCGTGGTTTCCTGGGGCACCAAAAACAGTGGGCCCCTTCAGAAAATTCTCGGCTGCGACTTGTGCAACACCGACGTGACCCAGAGCCCGTGGGTCGACAACCTCTCGGTCTATGGCCTGAAGTTCGACTATAAGTTCGACCGCGGCACGTTGACCGGAACCACGAATCAGTACAATCGCAAACTCAATTTCAACTTCGACTCGACGCCCATTCTGGTTTTCTTTGGTGTGCCTGTGCCTGGCGAATCCATGGAGCCGCAGACCAGGAATCTGAACTCCAGCGAACTCCGCTACGCCAGCGACTTTGCCGGTCCAGTGAATTTTGTCGCGGGCGTGTTTCGTCAGTATGAAACCAACAATTTGATCGTGAACGTCATCACCACTGATGACCTGGGGTTGCCGTCCGGGCCTTTCAGCAGGCAAAACTCTCAGGACGCATTGAACTTTCCGGGCGTTGGCCACACTTTCTTCGGCCGCACGGATGATCGGACCACCACCCAATATGCGGGCTTCGGAGAAGTGACCTGGAAAATCACGGACGCCTTGATCGCGACCGGCGGTCTGCGGTACTTCACCGAGAAGCTGGAGGGTGTGCAGGAACAGACACATCCCTTCGGCGGATTTCCGCCCTCCGGCCAGCCGGGACCGATTGCCGATCCATCGCAAACTTTCAATAAAGTCACTTGGAAGGAAAACCTCAGCTATAAATTCAACGAAGGTCTATTGGCATACGAGACGGTCTCGACCGGGTTTCGCGGCGGCGGCTTGAATGCCCTCAGTCAGCCATTCGAGCCAATCCCCCGCTCGTTCTCGCCTGACACACTGACCAATTTCGAAGTGGGGGCCAAGGGGCGCCTGTTCGACGGCGTGTTCGACTATCAGGCAGACCTGTATGTCATTAACTGGAAGAACATTCAGGTCCAAGAAACCACGGCGGACGGCGCGTTTCCGTTCACGGGTAATGTGGGCAATGCGCGGGTCAAGGGCGTGGAATTCGAATTCGGTGTGCGACCGATGCAATACTTGAGGGCCAGCATCGCCGGCTCCTACCAGCACGCATATCTCACTCAGGGCGCCACTAAGGACGAGAAGACGGCCAACCAGACGCTGGGCGTCGCCGGCGAGGACATTCCTAATGTGCCGAAATTCCAGGTGGATTTGGGCCTCAACTATACGCGGCCCATCAACAGCACATGGAACGGCATGGTCGCGGCGGACGCAGACTATCGCGGTGCGGTGAATTCGTATTTCGCCTCCAACCAGTTCAATATTCCGTTGAGTTCCTACACATTGGTCAATTTTCGGACCGGGGTGCAGAACAACCTGTGGAGCATCACCGGCTTTGTGCGTAATCTGACCAATAAGCGGGCGCAGGTGTCGGCCATCAGTTCCATTCAAGATCCTGAGGCGTTGCTGACGGTGCGTCCGCGGACCGTTGGCGTTACCGTGAACCGGAATTTCTAACCCTCGAGTTTTTGGAGTGTCCGCGTGACTGACCCGATCATTGCAAATCGCAAGGGATTTTATTGGGAGGTGAAGGCGGGCAAGCGCTACATGTGGTGTAGCTGCGGACGCTCCAAGTCTCAGCCTTTCTGTGATGGGTCCCATGCGGGAACCGAATTTCTGCCGATCGCCTTTAAAGCCGAGCGCGACGAGGACGTCATCTTCTGCGGCTGCAAGCAAACCGGCACAGGGCCATTCTGCGATGGGGCCCACAGCAATCTGCCGGGCGGCTACCTCACCGACGACCCCGAAAGCCCCGCGAATCAGCAAGTGGCAAAGGTGCATCCGAACCTAGGCCCGATCGTCCCGCTCGACGGCCAGTGCTATGTCTTCTCCACCGCTCGGGCAACGCTGAATCCACGCGGCGCAATGCGCTACTGCCAGGTTGTCACGCCCAGTCTGGGGGCCCTGTTTCAATCGCAGTTTTATGCCAAGGTCGCCGCCGGCAGTTCGCCCGTCATCGCGGCGGACGGGCGCCATACCGTGCTGTTCGTCGTCGCAGGCGAGGGCGAGATCGAAATCAGCGGGCGCCGGTTCGCCGTTGAGCCGCTCATGGGCATCTACATTCGGCCGGATGAAGCCTACCGCATTCACAACCGCGCCGAGGCGCCGATCCAGCTCTTTATTTCCCAAGGTCCCGGCGCCGAGGATCTCGTGTGGCTGAACGAAATGCCGGCGAACTTTGAGTCGCAGCATCCGCATCGCATCGCATCGATCGATCCTTCCCAGCGCCACAAAATGGCCGAACGCTATTATCAGATGCTGGTCCATCGAGAACATGGATCATCCGTGGTGACGCAGTTCATCGGCAACATTCCGTTGTCCAAGGCGGAGCCGCATCGGCACCTGTACGAAGAGGCGCTGATCTTTCTAAATGGCCAAGGCGTGGTGTGGACGGAGCGGACCAAGACCGGGGTGGTCGCGGGTGATGTCTTGTTCTTGCCGCGCAAGCAGCTGCATTCCGTTCAATGCACAACGCCGAGCGGATTTGATATCGTGGGCGTGATTTATCCTGGGGACAATCCTTCCATCAACTATTAGATTCAACGCGCACCGTTCAACTGAGAAAAAAATGGCCACTCATTCACAGACGCTTTCCACACTCGTCGATGGCATTCTTCGCGGCGGCATCCGAGTCGTCGATCTCACCGTCCCGCTGGAGGCTGCCACGCAGACGATCCGCTTGCCGGAGCAGTTCGCACCGTCGAAGCCATTCGCACTGGAAGAGATCTCGCGCTACGACTCCCGCGGGCCGGCCTGGTACTGGAACAACATCAGCTGCGGCGAGCACACCGGCACGCATTTCGATGCACCGATACACTGGGTGACCGGCAAGGACTATCCCGACAACGCCACGCACAACATTCCCGTCGAGCGCTTCATCGGTCCCGCGTGCGTGATCGACGTCTCTCCTCAGGTGCGCGGCAGCGCTGATTTTCTGCTCACTCAGGGCATCGTGGAGGAGTGGGAGAGCCGCCACGGCCGGATTCCGAGCCGCGCATGGGTGCTCATTCGCACCGATTGGTCCAAGCGCCCGGGCGAATCCTTTCTCAATTTCTCAAGCGACGGCTCGCATACGCCGGGCTTTCATCCGGAGTGCGTGCCGTTCCTGGCGCGCGAGCGCGATATTCTGGGCGTCGGCGTGGAAACCGTCGGCACCGATGCAGGGCAGGCGCACACGTTCAATCCCATGTTTCCATGTCACACCATCATGCACGGCGCCAATCGATTTGGACTCGCGAGCCTCACGAATTTGGATCAACTGCCCCCCACGGGCGCGGTGGTAATCGCACCTCCGCTGAAAATCGTGAATGGGTCGGGCAGCCCGCTGCGGGTGCTGGCGCTGGTGCCGGTGTAGGACAGGCTCCCAGCACTCCTAGATGACTTGGTTGCTCGCCTCGGCGCTTTCCCGCCATCGGTGACGGTAGTAGGCCAAGTCGATCGGCAGCGGCGGCACACGCTCTAAAGCGGTTGTCTCGGACTCGGCTCCCTTCACCAAGCGCAGCGCGCCTCGCGCAACGCCATTCTCATCGTGGCTGACGAATACCCGGGTGGCGGTCCGCAGGCGTGCCAGCGCTTGCACGAAAACCGGGGCGCTCGAGAATCGTCCATCAATCACCAGCGTGTCGCTGCTGCCGATGAGGTCGAGGGATGCATCCGCCATCAGTGCCGCATACAAGTGCGCTCGGACAACGGCATCACCGGCGTCTTGAGGCGCGCCCACCCAGCGCAATGTCGCATTCGGAAAGGGGCCCACGCCTGGCACCACGGAGGGCAGAATCATCGCGCCGGATTGGACCACGCGCACGGCATGTTTGATTTGTTCTGGGGCGGGCGGCGCGTCGCTTTGCCGCGCACTCGCGCCGATGAGCGTTTCGATCTCGCGCCCGCCCATGAATCGACTCGATGGCACCGGTGCCCCTGAAACGTCGACATTCACCAGACAATCGCGTCGTTCCGCCAGACTCGTGAAGCGTGCTGCATCGGTTTGCAGGGGCGAGCGCATGGCGGTGAACCAGGTCCCGGTGGTCAGCACTGTCGCATCATGACTCTCGATCTCGCGATGGCTGCGGGCCGCCAGCAGCGCGGCATTCGAATCGTGCAAACCGCAATAAATTTTGACCGCCGGGGAAAGTCCTGTGTGAAGCGCCAAATCCCAGCAGAGAGTTCCTAGAATGGTGTTTGCCGGCTTGGGCGGCGCGAGTCGTTCGGCCCAACCGCGCCGCACCGCCAGTTCGGACGGTGCGCGATCAAAGGGACGCCATAAGTCCGTATGACATCCGAGACTGGTCACTTCGGAAGCGGCGACGCCACACAGCAGCCACGCCCAATACTGGGCCCACGGCAGAATTTGCGCGGAGGAAAGGCTGCTGGAATGCAGCGAATCGAGCCAATGCAGCTGCAACCCCAAGTTCAGGCCCGCGGGCAGCGAGGGTGAACCGGTAAAAACAAAGGGATCGCATTCATGCTGATAGATCGCGCGTTGTTCCGCGACACCAGCCCACTCGTAGTCAAGCGGGGCGGCTTGCAGGCGGCCGTCCCGAATCAAGGCTGCGCCGGCACCATGAGCCACGGGAATGATGGCCTCGATCGGGCCCAGGGTCGCGTACTGCGCGAGTACAGCCTTCAGCCATACCTCGATGGCGGCAGCATCCAAGGCCCGGTAAGCGCCGACCGTGAGCGTTTGATTGGGTCGTGAGCGTTGTCTTACGCAAACTCCGCTCTCGTCCCAGAGCGATGCCTTGGAAAGCGTCTTGCCGATATCGAGGACGATCGTCCAGCCTGCCATCATCAGCCCGGGGGATTAGTTGCGAACACTTTGTACCGATTATGATGTTTCTGGCAACTGGTATTTTGTAGGCCCCGTGAGTGCGAATCAGATCGGGTTCAAGCCAAGCCGCAAAAGATCGGTGATTTCCGCGGCAATCTGCGCCTTGCGCTGATCATCGCCGCGGACCAAACCTTTCGCCAGCCAACTGCCGGCGCCGCGCATGAAGAGCAACAGACAATCACGGTTCACATCGCGCATGGAGCGCTCATTGTGGGCCTCGCGGCAAAGCGCCCGGTACGCTTGGACCAATACTCTGCCGCGTTCGCTGGCGAGAACCTTTTCCTCGGCGCTCAGCGCATCGTAGCCGGTGGATGAGCGCAGCGGCTCGATATCGTCCCGTTGATGCGAGATTGAATTGGCGCGCAACACTGCGATCAGCGTATCGATGGCTGTTCCGCCTTGTGCGGTCGCTTGTTCGCGAATGAATGAAAAGATCCGGTCGGTGCGCGCGTAGCAGGCCGAAAGAATGGTCTGCTTGTCGCCCACGTAGTGGTAGAGCGTTCGCTTGGTCGCGCCCACGGCGGCGGCGATATCATCCAGCGACGTCGTATCGACGCCCCGTCGATTGAACAGTTGCGAGGCTGCCGCGAGGATCTTTTCGCGTTTTGCATCGAACTGGGCCCCGCGATCGAACAGGCCGCCGGGTTGAGTCAGCAGCGGCGAGAAATCAATCGCCGGGGGATTTACCTCCCTGGTTCGGTCGGCGGCCCAGCCATCGGCAAGTATGTCCTTGGCCGCGGCAATGATTTCGCTTCGACTCACGCGCAGCGCGGTTGCCAAGGGCGAATTCAGCGGTATTGAGTGAATGATGCTGATGATGGTTCGCGCGACAATCGGAAAATCGCAAATGCGTATGTTGCCGGCCTTGGCGCCGCTCTCGAGCAAGCTGGCAAGGCGCGCCACGACTGCTTCGAAGATGCCGAGCACGGTCTCCCGTGCAGCCTGGTCAAGCAGCCCAATCTCGCTCAAGGCCGCGAGTTCCGGCTCCGACGGATCCAAGGTTCTGGAGATGAAGTTCCCGACAACTTGCAATGCGCTGCTGCCGGATTGCGCAGCCTCACCGAGCTGGCGAGCCATGATCTCGGATGACCGCAGGTAGACCTGAAACATCAGGTCTTCCCGGTCCTCGACATAGTAGTACAGCGAGGCGCGAGAAAAGCCGAGCTTGTCCGCCACGGCGGTCAAGGACGTCATGGATATGCCTTTGGAATTCAATTCCCGCGCCGCCTCGTCGAGCAATTGCTCGCGCCGGGACTTTGCGCCCGATTCGATACGGCGGGCAGAGGCCGCGTTTTTGTTCATGAGACTCATCGTCAGTATTCTATCGCGCAGCCTTGAGGCTGGGTTTCCGAGTCCCTCACGCGACGCCCGGCAAAAAGATCATCCAGCGCCGATTTCATATATTCGTGTCCTTGGGCCTGATCGGCAAAGACTTGATCATCCATGGCTCCCTCGTAGGCGAGCTTGCCGTCGCGATCGACGATGAAGAAACTGGGCGTCGTCTTGGCACCGTAGCTGCGCGCGATACTGCCGTCCTGGTCGAATAGAAATGCTGTGACGGTCGCGTGGGTCTGCGCAATGCGCTCTTTAGCGGCGGCGGCCGTCAGGTAGCCGGCCTTGTCGGGCGCCGCAGTATCAATGGAAAGCCACACGACCTGATGCGAAGCCGCGTAGCGCTGCAACGCCTGCATTGCCCCGCTCTTGTACTTCACGGCGGTGAAGGGACACACGGGACTGGTCCACTCCAGCACCACCAGCTTGCCGGCGTAGTCGCGCAAGTTGTGCTGCTTGCCATCCGCACCCCTCGCACTGAACTTTGGCGCCTGCGCCCCGACATTCACGCGGCTCAAGCCCGTGGCATGTACGTATCCACCCGCACCGACGGCTGTCGCCACCAGGGAAATGAAGACGGCGGCCCGGAACCCCTTCGATGACTCAAAGGAATACACGGGCCGCCACGTTGCGTTACTGGCCGCCTCCGGTCTTTTCCGCCGCCGGCTGCGCCGGGGCCGGTGCTGCAGAAGGAGCGGCAGATCCTTGCTGCGATGCCTGCTGGCGGCGTTTTTGCATGGAAGCCTCGGCCGCCGCCAACTCATTGGGCTCGATGAAGCCGTCATGGTCGGTGTCGATCTTGGCGAAGCTCGCCGCGAATTGCTTGCCGATCGGGCCGGTCAGTTCCGACATGTCCAGCTTGCCGTTCATCTTCGTGTCGAGCATACCGAAGAGCCGGTTCTTGATCAGCTCCTTATCATAGGCCGCATATTGCTCCATCTTGTCGGAAGTCTCCCCGGCCCATTCGTAATGGAATGCGGTGTAGAGCATTTCGTCAAAAGACTGATCGCCCCACGGAACGACGCGATTGTGATCCGGATTGGCCGGATTCCGCACGGAGTTGTCGTAGGTATACACGGCCAGCAGTTTCGATCCCGCCGGAACCTTGACCGGTTGAACAAAATTGTATTCGCGCTGCCAGTTGAAGTCATAGTGGGGCAGGGAAACGAGCAAGGTCTTCTTGCCGCTCGGCTCCACCAAGAAAAACTGCGAGGATGCGCCGCGATAATGGGCGTGCGGGAACGCGCCGTACAACAGCATGTCCTTCGGAACATCGATGTACGCCTGCAGCTCCGTGCTTTCCGAATTGGCCGGAATGACGATGTCCGCGTTCAACACGACCGAGTTTCGCATCACATACTTCGGCTTATCCTTGTAGAAATAGAGCGCGATCTGCGAGTGCTCGGTCACTTGCTGGCCATATGGCGTGTAATGCACCTGGAAGCCGACCGCGCCGCCGGGTGGCAGATATGCGCCGGTGTCGGGCGGTTCGACGAAGGATTCGGCGCCCACCGCGTAGCCTCCCAACGACACTCCCCACTTGCTCTCGTTCGCCACCTGGCCCGGTCCCGGCACTTCAGCCAAATAGCCGGTGAGAATATGGTGCACGGTTTGGCGATTGACGACCTTGATGGTCGAGGCGCGCAGCCACTTGCCTTCCTTCAGAGGATTGACGATGTAGGGGCGTTGATAATCGACGATGCCATTGGCCGGTATGGTGTACGCCGGAACATCGAGCACCAGGTCCGGCTTGCCCAGCGGCCATTCGGGCGCGGTGAAGGTCTTGGCGGCCAACGGATCGGGACCCGCGCCGCGCGGCGCACCCGCTTCGACCCAGTGAACCAAGGTCTTGATCTGCGAGGCCGTCAGACTCCTGTCGCCGAGGAAATGTCCAACGCTCGGGTCAGCGCGCCACGGCGGCATCCGCTGCGTTCGGATCATTTCGCGAATCATCGGTGCGAACGGCGCAATCTCTTCGAACTTCGTGAAGGGCATCGGACCTATGCCGCCGGGCTCGTGGCAGGACACGCACTTGTCCTCGAACATCGGTGCGATGTTCTTGACATACGTGACCTTGCTGGTCGCGACTTTCGCGCGCTCCGGGAAATCAATCAGACAACCGACTGCCTCGACTTTCGCGACTGCGACCGGCTTTCCGGCCAGTTGCGCGTCCAGTGCATCCTTGGCCCAAGTGTGCTCGGCAGCCGCTTTCTGCCGCTCGTAGGTGACCTTATCGTCGATCGGACCGCGGTAGACAATTTTCCAGGTCTTCGGATCGATGACGATCACTTCGGCGGTGCGCGTCACACCCAACTGCTCGCCAACCAGCTGATTGGTGTCCATCAGGATGGGCAGGTTGTAGCCGTAGGCTTGCGCCTCGGCAACGATGGCTTCGCGCTTATCGGTGGGCGTGGAATTCAACATGAAAATCTCGACGCCCTTCGACGAGTATGCGTCCTGCAGCGCTTTTACCGAGCTGGCGGTATTGCGGCTGACAGGGCAGCTGTTCGCCTGCGTGATCAGCACGATCGCGCTGGCATCTCCGAGCTGACGCAGTTCGTGCGAATGCATATTTTGGTCGGGCAGGCGGAAGTCATCGACCGTCACGGGCATCACCACCTCGACCGGCGCTTTGGCAGCCACATTCGCTGTCGCGAAGCTTGTGCCCATATAACTGAGGCACGCGACCGCAATGAACGCCGCTGCCGCGACAGATGTACGAGTCTTCTTCATAGTCGTTAACCTTCCCCTGTGGTTCGCCATGCTATTGCGCGCGCTCTATGGCACGCGGAATCTACGTTTCAGTGTCATTATGCCACCAAATGTGGAGCCTGTCTCATGAATGCAAGCGGCTACAATTTCGGGTGCGGCCGCCCATCCACGCTCAACATAACGGTCTCGGACGGCCGGGGCGCCGGGGTTTTGGCCGCGGTTCGGAGGTGAATGCGGCATGACTTCGGCTTCTCTATTGCGTCGCGGGCTGACCTGGCTGCTTTGGGTGCTTCTGGGGCTCATCGTCGTCGTGTTGCTGCTCGCGGCGGCCTTGGATGCCGGTTATTTTCACGGGCCGCTGGTGAAATTCCTCGCCGCCCATGCGCAGCGTGAGATACGCGTGGATGGGCCGCTGCGGCTTCATCTCTTTTCCCGAAATCCTCGATTCGTTGCGGAACGCGTCATCATCGGAAACCCGCCTTGGACGCCGCCCGGCACCGCCGCGCAGGCCGATAAGATCACCGTGCTTTTTGAAACACCGCGGTTTGGCCGCTTCTTCGAAATCGCGAGACTGGAGGTCGAGGGGGCCACGCTGCATTTGATTCGCGACGTGCCTGGCCACGCCAGCTGGCAGATGAAAAACCCTGACGAGGCGATCTCCTCGGGTTTGCCGATCATTCATGCCGCATCCATGGTCGATGCGCACTTGCTTTTGGAAGACGCGCAAAAAAACAGGCAGTTCGACGGAACAGTCACCGTCCAGGATATCCCTGGTGCGCACGGAACCGATCCCTTGCACATCGAGGCGAAGGGGCAGCTGAACGGCAGGCCGGTCAGCTTCGAACTCATCGGTGATCCGCTGCGAAGCGCAAGTCACAGCGAACCCTATGGCTTTACGATAACCGAGCGTTCCAGCGGCTCGCATGTCGCCGCCAAGGGTGCGCTTTCGAAAGCTTTCGATTTGCTCAATATAGACGCGTCTTTTGAAGCAAGCGGCGCCGATCTGCGGGACCTCTACTATCTCACCGGCACCAAATTGATCGATACCGGTGCTTATCATCTCACCGGCAAATTTTCACGGCGCGGTAACACCGCCTGGTATAGGGATCTTGCCGTAACCTCCGGACAAAGCGATATTCGCGGCGCTGTATCGATTACGCTCCAAAAGGGGCAGCCGAGTATCGACGCCGATCTGACCTCTCAATCCCTGCGCTTGGCGGATCTAGGGCCGCGCGCGGCGGGCCGCGTTCCGGAGCCTGAATCGGGTCAGCCGATGTTGTTATCCAATGCGGCGCCGAATGCCCGCGCGCTGCGCCCGATGACGGCTACGTTAAGATTTCGAGCACGGCGCGTGGCAGTAGGCCGCATAACATTGAATACGCTCGCGGCGAAGATGACGGTCGATCGCGGCGTACTCGCCGTGACGCCGCTGTCGGCAGAAGTGCTGGATGGCAAGATGAATGTGCAGCTGAAGATCGATGCGCGAAAGGAAATTCCCGCGATTGACTTGGACGTTGGCATCACCGGCTTACAACTGGGACAATATGCTCACAAGGGAAGCGGCCCGCCCGCCATCGAAGGTCCATTGGGGTTGCGAGTCAGCCTCACGGGTCACGGAAAATCCATGCACGAGTTCGCGGCGAGCGCCGACGGCACGGTCAAGGCCGCGTTGCCGAGCGGGACCGTGCGCGATTCGCTGGCGGAGCTCACCGGTATCGATCTTCGAGGGCTGGGTTTGTTGCTCACCGAGAACAAGAAAGAGGTCCCGGTCCGTTGCGGCGTTGCGAGTTTTCAGGCTCGCGACGGCACGCTCACGGTACAGAGTTTGGTACTCGATACCGAGCCCGTGCTCATCGCCGGCGAGGGGTCTGTCCATCTGAATACGGAGACTCTGGATCTTATGCTGCGCGGCTATCCCAAGAGCGTGCGGTTCCTGCAATTGCGCTCGCCAATTTTGATTCGCGGCACCCTGGCGCATCCTTCCGTCGGGATCGAAGCGCACGATTCCAAACTGGTGCTGGTCGACCGCGGCAAGGGGAAGGATGCGGACTGCGGTTCCTTGCTGCAATGACTCTTTCCGTGGCTGTCGGCAAAAGCGACCATGCGCAGGGCCCTCAAAATGCCTCGGTGACATTGGTGGAATATGGCGATTATCAGTGTCCATACTGCGCTGACGTACATTCCATGATTCCGGCCATTGCCGAAAAGATGGGCGCGAACCTGCGTTTCGTCTTCCGCCACATGCCGATCAGCGAAATGCATCCTTGCGCGCAGTATGCCGCGGAAGCGGCTGAGGCGGCCGGCGCGCAGGGTAAGTTCTGGGAAATGCACGATGCTCTCTTCGATCACCAATCCGATCTGGGCTCGGATTTGGTGCCCAGGCTGGCGCGCAACCTGAGATTGGACATCCCGCGATTCGAGGCGGATCTTGATGCCGGCCGCTACCGGCCCCGCGTGAAGCGCGACTTCATGGGGGGCATGCGCAGCGGCGTCGCGGCGACGCCCACGTTTTTCATCAATGGCGAGCGTTACGATGGAATATTGGAGCAGCGCGCGTTGCTCGCGGCATTGCTGCGAAGCTAGCAGCCGGTCTAGTCCTTGACGAACTCCAGCAATCGATTGTTGGCAGGCAGATCGTGATCGGCGCGCAGCCGCAGTCCGTACCGCGCAGCGAGTGCGGTGAGGTCCTGAATATCACGCAATCCCGACTTGGGATCGCGCTCCTGCAGCATGCGGTCAAAGTCCTGGTTGCTGTCGGATGTGTAGCGGCCGTTGTAGCGAAAGGGACCGTATACACACAGGATGCCGCCCCTCGACAGCACGGCATCGAGTCCTCGGTACAGGGCCATGACCTCGGACCAAGCCATGATATGCAGCGTGTTGGCGGTGAAAATGGCATCGACAGCACGCAACGGCCACACGCTTTGATTGACATCGAGCAGGGTGGGTGCGTGCAAGTTGGGCGAGCCCTCGAGTTTCACCCTTGCGCCAAGATCCTGCAGGTACGCCAATTGTTCTGTGGGGTGCCAGGTCAGGTGAGTCAAATGCGCGGCAAAATGCACCGCGTGTTGGCCGGTGCCGCTGCCGATTTCCAGTACTTGCGTTCGCTCGGCGAAAGCGGTCCGCAATACGTTGAGTATCGGCGCCTTGTTTCGCTCGCAGGCTTCGGAGAAGGGCAGCATACGTGTCGTCATATTAGCGCAATCCTTGGATTTGCTATTCAAAACAGGCATCTTTAGCTAAAGTGACGCCCCCCCGCCTTACGCTGGCTTAGGAGATATTCGATGGCGACTTCCCTGTATGATTTTTCGATTCCTGCATTGACGCGCGGACTCACCAATATGTCTGCGATTCTCGACAAGGCCGCGGCGTATGCGGCGGCAAAAAAAATCGATGGCGCCGTGCTCGCACAGACGCGCTTGTTCCCCGACATGCATCCTTTGAGCCGCCAAGTGCAAATCGCATGCGATACGGCCAAGGGCGCGGCGGGGCGCCTGGCGGGGATGGAAGTGCCCAAGCACGAAGACATCGAGACCACGTTGCCGGAACTGAAGGCGCGAATCGGCAAAACCCTGGATTTTCTGAAAACCGTCACGGCGGCAAAAGTTGCCGGCGACGAAAGCCGCACCATCGAGCTCAAGTTTCCCAACGGAGTGTGGAAATTTACGGCGTTGAGCTACGTCAACGATTTTGTACTGCCGAATTTCTACTTTCATTCCAGCATGGTTTATGCCCTGCTGCGCAAGAGTGGCGTCGAGATCGGCAAAGGCGATTTTCTGGGCGCTATCCAGTAGCAGGGCAGAAAGCCGGCGAAGCGGCGAGGCCGCGGCGCGCGGGGCCGCGCCCAGCGTCGGCTGCACCCCTGCTGGGCCGGCCGGCCGTCACGCCAGCTGATCGATGAGTTGCTCGACGCGACCAAAGAGTGTCTCTTCGGTACGCGCGATATGAGCGAACCGCAGCTTCAGCGGACCGTCGAGACGATATTCCTTCGGCTTGCCTTGAATGAGCTTGAGCACGTGTTTCGGATCGATCTTATTCTGCTCCTCAAAGAGGATGTAGCCGTTGCTGGCGCCCGCATCGATCTTGCGAATGCCAAGTGAAGCGGCTCGAAGCTTGAGGTAAGTCGCGCGGAACAAGGACTGGGCATAAGGCGGTAT
>JALYIH010000133.1 GCA_030775865.1 Pseudomonadota bacterium
AGGGCGGCGATTCGTAAATCACGATTATTTTGAAGAGCGATGTCTATTAGTCTTCGGAGTGTCTCCTCCTCGACAAAGTCACTCCAGGCGATGTCGGCCGCGATGTGCTCAGCTTGGATTGCCGCGCCTCCTGAATATTGACCGTCGACAGGTGCGGTGGGGCGCGCATAGGGGGGAATCATGTTGCATCCGGCAGCGAGGAACGGAGCCATTGCGATCAACAAGCCGTGTATTCTACGGGACAATATCTTGCGTATCCCTGCGGCTCGTCGTCGGGTGAGTGCATACTCGCTAATTGACGCTCTCTGGGCAAAGGTGGATAGCATGTTGATCATGGGTGACAGGCGGGCGAGTGCATCCGCGCAAAACTCACGTTCAACTGCCGCCGAAAAACATATCGCGTCGCGTCGCGGAATGCGACCCAACTTAGAGATTCCCCAGCAGAAATAGCGTTTGCTCGCGGGTTCCCGTTTGGAAGGTTACGATGAGTCCGTGGCCTATTACTATCGCAGCCACGCCAACCGACAGCCCCGGATCGCGTTTCCGCGCTGAGCCCAGTCATCAGTTTTTTCCGGTTTTAATTATTGCATGCGAGAACATGACGGCTACGTCTCTGGTGACTGTTCTAGATCGAGCCCGGACACTATGAGCGCGTAGGATTAAGGCATCATTAAGTCGAATTCTCGACGCACCACGACGCAACGAAACATCGCTCGCACTCAAAGTGAACGACCGAGCATGCTTGTAAAGGTTGGTAAATAAAGTAAAGAGGCGCCCTGCTTCTCGCGAGTGTGCGGAACGATCCGCAGCCTGGCGAGTCACTATGACGATGCGACTAGTCGGTCGCACCACTGGGGCAGTCAATGCTGTTACTGGACCAAGTCCTCTCTTCGACCCAACCGTTCATCGTGCAACAAAGCACCGGCGAACGCTTTTTGCTCCGCGGTTGCAACGACTTGGCGCCGATGATTGCAAAGTGCCCTATGCGATACGTCTTAGCGGATGAGTTGGCAACCGCGTGCGCCGAGTTAGCGTATGCCGGCGGCCATCGTTTGGTGCGCTGTTTGGATTTGATACGTATTCCGGGGCCCAGCGTGTGGGTGGAGTGGCATGACTCCGCAGCACTGCTCGGCGCTCGAGAGTTCTTTGGAGAGGCATTTAATCACGCCGGACATCGTCAGCGCCGCGCAGGGGCCATGCTATTGTCGACCCCGAGCGGCCAAAGCGGTGTGATGCACACCGTGTGGGCGGATGCGGATCAAGAGCCGTTGGTTGCGGCAGTGGACGTGCACCTAGACTTTAACCAGGAATCGGCGCGGCTGGAGAAAGTGGGTGACATTTTCTGGGGTGGTTGGTCGGCAGTGACAGATTCGGATCCTTACGTGGCCAAATTGCTTAATTGCGCACGCTATCAGTTCGAGAGTTCTTGGGGCGCATACTACCGCACCATGGCAAGAAGCGACGCAGAGCGGAGTCAAGTCATCCGTTCCTCGCTCAGCTCCGTGGCCCGAGATGTTCCGATATTAATGGCCTTCTTTCTCCTCCTAGCAAGCAACGACGCTTTGGCGCGCCGTCCTGTTTGCCGCGAGCACCTTAATCGAAAGCGCGTACGCAATGGCAAGGATCCGCTGCTTGACCACGTGGAGGCCTCTTTATCGATCTTGGCTACCCACTCCGCACAACATGTGGACCAACGCACGTCCAATAGCCGCTTTCGGCGTCATCATCATGTGCGCGGGCACCTGGTAAGGCGGGGCAGCATCATCTATTGGCGGCGCGCGCATGCACGCGGCAGTTATTCCGCCGGTGCTGTGAAAAGTCGCACCGTAACACTTTCGTTCGACTCGGCTTGCGTGGGCTAAAACGGAGCCGACGGGTGCGCTAACCGTTGCTGTAGATTATCCCGCGGCGTTGTGAGGATCCGGATCCCGGGCAACGGCGAAATACACCGTGACGCGAAAGCCACGATTGTCGGGACCAGGCCCCACCTCAATTTGCGCGTGGTGTGAGGCAACAATTCGCGCAACAAGCGATAGACCGATGCCGCTGCCGGTCTGACCGCTGCCGGCAATGCGATAAAAGCGATCGAAAATGCGATCCCGAGATGCTTCTGGAACACCAGGACCGTTGTCTTCTACCGTCACGCACACGCATGCGGCGCCCGAGCGAAGCGCATTCACGCACGAAACGGCAATGTGACTCCCAGTACCGCTATAGCGCAGAGCATTATCCAATAGATTGCGCAGTAAAATACCGAGTTCGTCTGTGTTGCCACAAATTGATGCGGTCTCGGCATTTAGCGCGATGGTTTGATTGTTTTGCCGTGCGGTAGACTCAAAATCTCTCACGACCATCATCACGAGATCGGAGATGTTCACGGTTGGGTGCGCGGCGACATGTTCTGCGGAGTCCAGTTGTGCTAGGTCCAGCAGTTGCTCCGAGAGTCGGGCACTGCGCTCAACGCCGGTGCTCAACCGTCGGAGTGCTGCCTCTCGTTCTTGCCGGGTTTCGGCTCGCAAAGCGACCTGCGCGTTCGCCGCCAACAAAGCGAGGGGAGTCCGCAGCTCATGAGCAGCATCCGCAATGAAACGACGTTCGGCCTGAATGGCACTGTTGAGTTGCTCGAGAATGCGGTTAAAGGAGTCCACCAGCGTTTGTACCTCACTCGGTATTTTTTCTTGACGCAAGGGCATCAGATCAAACGGCTTTCGCTGTTGCATCAAGTCACGCATCGCGTCGACGGGCTCGAATGACCACCGAATGACCAGCCATACGGCGACCCCGGGCAAAGTAAGCAAAAGTGTTGTCACCGTTACCCAAATGGAGGCGACGTGAAGGATTTCGGCTTTGCGTTCTCGGGGCGATCTGCCTACTTGGATATGGGTCGACCCTGTTGCGTCTGCAAGGTCGTACACCCTCCAAAGATCTCCACCGATAGCTTGATCGGCAATCCCTTCTCGAAAGTCAGGTTTTAAGGGGGTGGTGGGTGCGTTCCTGGAGCGCATGATCAAGCGATGGTCTACCCAAATCTGAAAATTTGGCTCGTTTAGGCGGGGCGATGCGATTGCAGGAGAACGCGGCTCACTTGCTTCGCTTGTGTGCGCGGATGGATTGGGTGAAACATTCGCAGGGAGTCCAGCGAGCAGAAGTTGCGCGAAGGGTTCCAACGATGCATCCCAGGGTGCCGCGCTCGTTCCAGCCATCAAAAATCCAACTGCGAAAATTAAACCCCAAAACACAATCACCGTAAGGGAGAGACCTAGCCAAAGTCGCCCGCGTAGCGACTTAAGCCGCTTCGAGCGACGCAAGCTCCCTACATATTCATGGATGTTCAGCGCGCTTCCCCGATCCTATAGCCGCTCCCGCGAACGGTGGCGATGATGTCCTCTCCCAGCTTGCGCCGTAGGTTGTGTACAAATACAGCGATCGTGTTGCTCTCGATTGTGCCCGAGCTGCCATACACGGCATCTTCCGCCTCCACTCGCGTCACCAGACGCCCCTGCCGTTCCAATAACACGAGCAGCGTGCGATACTCATAAGTACTTAGGTCGACGGGATTACCGTTTTGTGTGACCAAGCGTCTAGCTGGGTCAACCACGATGTGGCGATAAGTAAGCAGCGGTGAAACACGTCCCTGCGTGCGTCGCACAACCGCTCGCACACGTGCACAAAGTTCATCAATCTGGAACGGCTTAACGACGTAGTCATCCGCACCTGCGTCGAGCCCCGCTATGCGATCGCTTAGCTTATGACGGGCGGTCACTATGAGCACCGGGGTGGTTGCGTAAGCTGCGCGCAGCGCTTTTAGGAACGAGAGGCCCGAGGCCCCGGGTAACCCCAAATCGAGTAGTATTGCGTCGTACGCATGGTTCAATGTCGAAAGCTTGGCGCAGACTGCATCCTTGGCCCACTCGGCGAGCCACCCTTCTTGCCGCAGACCGCGGCATATCTCCTCGGCCAACATGTCGTCATCCTCAACGACCAATATGTCCATTGAGGGATCTAGCCGGACAAGGCGCCCCGTGTTCATGGCGGGCTTACGGTTGCCATTAGTTGATTTATCGCGCCGTCGACGACGAATGCTTGTCGGGTATGTTGCATGCGGTTCGGATTTCCAAGGTCGACCTGCGAATCGCCCGCCCATATCTTGAGATACAGGCCACCCAGAATACGTGGAGTGAGAACGCGCGCCGTCCCGTGCGCTTGCATTTGACGATATCGCTGATTTATCCACCGTGACACAGCGCCTAAAAAATCCTTATCTAGCCGAACGGCTTCCATACGTCTAATAGTAATTCCAGCCATAACGACGTCCGCACCTGACCTTAAGTCTCGGATATTAACCAACCAGTCATCGAGTCGCTGCACACCGGCACTTCTCGCCGCAGCGGAAAACGGAAACAGAAGCGCAATACCAGGGTTGCGCTGCTTAGAACGATGGATACCAGTCGCCAACCGAGGATGCGCGCGACATCTCACATTGATTCCGCGGTGGCCGGTTGCAGCGAGTTCCTTTATTGTCTTACCACTCAGGTAGTGCTATCCCACGTAGTCATTATACGTAGTGTTTATTAAGGCTCGATTAATCGAGTACCAAAACGGTTGGCTGACGCTTATGTACACCAGTAAGCGATTCCCAGACTGACGCCAAAAGCATCAAGGACAACGCAGCCACAGATTGCACTCAAATTACATTTCGGTCGAGACCTCGCGGTGAGTATCTTAATCGGTTCTTAAAAGAGATCTGACACAGTCCTCATCGCGCATTGCGCCCGACCCGATTTCAACTGAGTTACCTGAGCGGAACACTTTCGTGATTTTAACGGCTGAAACCATGCAAGGCGTCTTATCATTAAGGGCGCTCCCCGGGGCGGCGCGCCACAGGCTCCGCCGAAGTAAAGCCGTGCTGCATTTCCTGGTCCCGTTTCCCCGCAAAGCTTGATGACATGCAACCAACACCTGCACCGACGAGATATGACAGCGTAGCGCGCGGTTTCCATTGGATCGTTGCGGCCCTCGTCGTGGTGCAATTCCTGTTGGCACCGATCCCGGAGAATTTGCCGCCGGGCGTCCGTGTGAATCCCCCCTTCGGCCTGGCCAAGCTAGGGCTTCTCGCATGGCACAAGAATGCCGGCATGACAGTGTTGATGCTGATGGTCCTGCGTCTCCTGTGGCGCTGGCGCAATGCTCCGCCGGATTTACCGGAGACCATGAAACCCGCCGCACGAGTCCTGACGCGGGCGACACACATTGCGTTCTACGTCCTCTTGATCGCGATGCCGCTGTCCGGATGGATGATGACCTCTGCGAAGGGCAGTTCTGCCCGTTGGTTCGGAATATGGACCTGGCCGAGTCTTATTGGTCAAAACGCCCAGGCATTCGGCCTGTTCCGCGCGACGCACGGTATGCTGAGTCGGGTCCTGTTCTTTCTCGCCTTGTTTCATGTGGCTGCCGCCCTCAAACATCATTTCTGGAACAAGGACGGAATGCTAAAGCGCATGCTTCCTTCCCGCCGTTTCGCGAAATGAAGTCTGCGCTGTCAGCAATCCATGGGGTGGCTGATAGCCGTCGCACCTCCTCTGGCGACCTCGACGAGACCCTTGCTTTGCTTCCCGTCGCGCTGTTTACAACGCCTCCCTGGTTTGTTCGGCGTATCGATATCGGCTGCGGTCAATCCACCTTATTTGCCGTTTGATATGGAGTTATTCATGAACGCTAATTTCATCACAGCTGAAAGTCTATCTGGTACTGATTCCAGCGAGTTGACGCAACGCCTTCGCCGCGAATCTCATATGCTAGCCATCGTGGCGCACGAATTGCGGGCACCACTCACCGTGATCGAGTTGGCATCGCACCTTTCTGGAAGTCCGCACATCACGGCTGTGCAAAGGATCAAAGGACAACAAAGAATCAAGCGGCAAGTTAAGTTCATGTCGATGATCATCAATGATTTGCTAGACATGTCTCATGTCCAAAGTGGAATGCTTACCATCCGACCGGAACTCATTCGATTAGAGAAACTCGCCGATGCCGCGATCGACACGGTTTCCCCATTCATCGAGGCGAAACAACAAATATTCGCCATTAATCGCAACGACAAATGCGCAACACTCTTTGCGGACCCGCTGCGAGTAACGCAAGTGATGGTGAATCTACTAATGAATGCCACCAAATTTACGCCGGCTGGCGGCCACATCGAGTTGACGCTTCGAGGGGGCTCGCATTATTCCGGCTTCATCGTCAAAGACAGTGGTGAAGGCATCGCACCTGAGGATCTTGGCAAGCTATTTAAGATGTACGCTCAGCTCAAGCCCGAGAATGGTTCTTCGCGTTCGGGGCTCGGGCTCGGACTCGCATTAAGCCGAGCGATGGTCGAGTTGCACGGCGGCTCCATCCGAGCCACGAGCGCAGGACCCGGTTTGGGCACCCAATTCATCGTAAAAATTCCTAACCAAGGCCCGAGGTCCCCTCCCGTGATTTGGGATCCCTGGGCGTTGTGGATGGACTCTACGCGGACTCGAAATGCAACGAATGATTGACGTCGGCTGCGCGGCGCCGCGTTCGCAGCACTGTCCGAGCGCCGACCAGACCGGCCAGGCCAGGCCAGGCCAGGAGGCCCAATAGTGTAAATTCACCGAAGGCGCCGCCACCGCTGGAAGAAGCTGCGGCCGTGACGCTCAGGCTCACCGAGCCCTCAACTCATGATCGTCTTGAGCTGTTCCATCCGTGGCGTGACTCTGTGCAGGACAAGTGCAAGCGCTCCGCTTAAGAGTTCCAATAACCCTGCTGCAGTCCCGGCTCGAACCACATTCTCAATGGCAACGTACTATGGCCCACCGTCGTGCCGCGCACTCGACACACGCAGGTCACCGCCAAAATTCACAAGTACCGGGGCGGTGGTGTGTGATTCGGCAAGCGACAGCGCCCTATCGACGGCATATTCCTTGCCGATTCCGCCGAGATCGATCTCCATGCCGGCTTTGAGTCGCAGCACAGGGCGCTTCCAGGCGACGTGCTGCCAACCGACGTAATGAAGCACCTCACGCACTTGGCACTAATTCTCCTCAGCGGCGCGCGAAACCTAAATTCCGGCGCGCTCACCCCCTTCGAAATGCGCTGCCACAGCGAGGGACACATCAGAATCGTCCTCGCTGATGGGACCTCTGGTCCCGCTAACCGGCATGCATACCAGGCCTTCGGGCTGCGTCGGCCAAGCAGCGCAGTTCTCACCTAACAGGAGGTACCTAAAAACAAGCTTGATGATCCATAGTTGCCGCATGAGAACCTCACAGCTCGGTAGTCAATCGAATCCGGGGGGAGAGCTGTGTCAGCTTTTAAATAGCGATTGAACCGGAGCGATGAACAAATTAGCGCAATAGTTTTAAGGAAGCGTTAATGCGGTGGCCTACGATTGTAGATGCGTGGATGCGATCGGCCGGCAAGCGGTTCCGCGCCCTACGACATTGAACAATCGGGATACTATCTCGTCGCGATGTAAACTCAATCGCGATCAAATCCGCTGGGATGCGATCTGCTTTGCTTCACGAGCATGAAGGCTGACCTGGCAACGCAGGATCGGGTCTTCATCGATCGTGCTACCCGTGATATTTTTAAGGAAATAAGGGGACATGCTGCGGTAAAACTCACAGCCGGATCAGGTGGTTTATTGCACCGAGCCCGTGCCGCCGGTGATCAGGCGGATGCTGCCGCCATATTTAAGGTAAGTCCAAAACCAGTTGGTCAACGTCGCGACGCGATTTCTGACCCCCAGCATGAAGGCGATGTGCACGATTCCCCACAGCCACCATGCGGGTGCGCCAGAAAGCTTCAAGATTCCGAAATCCGCCACGGCAGACTTTCGGCCAATGGTGGCAAGAGAGCCCAAGTGGCGATATCGAAATGCAGGCACGGGCCGACGCGACTCGACCATGGCCCGAATTTGCTTTGCCACATACGTTCCGCCTTGTTTAGCCGCCGGAGCCAACCCTGGCACAATTTCGCCTTTCCACGCCTTGCTCGCCGCGGTGTCGCCGATCGCGAATACGTTGGCCAGCCCCGGCACTCGCAAGTCATCGCCCACGATAAGGCGTCCGGCCTTGTCGGCGGGCGCGTTCAACCACGCCGCTGCCGGCGATGCAGCCACGCCGGCCGCCCAAAGGACCGTACTCGCATCGATGCGAATTCCATCCACGGCCACCCCCGTTTCATCTATATGATCGACACGGCTGCCCAGAAGAATTTCCACTCCCAGCTGCTCCAGCGAGCGTTGCGCGATCTGAGCCAGCCGCTCTGGGAAGCTCGGCAGCAATCGTGGGGCGGCTTGGACGAGAATCACGCGGGCTTGAGCCGGATCAAAGGCGCGGAAATCCTTTTCCAAGCCAAAACGGGCTAACTCCGCGATCGCGCCCGCGAGTTCCACGCCCGTGGGCCCCCCGCCCACGACCAGAAATGTCAGTAGCCCTTTACGTTCTTCCTCGAAAGTAGCCGCTTCGGCGCGTTCGAATGCCGTCAAGATCCGGCGCCGAATCTCCAACGCGTCTTCGATGCGCTTGATGCCGGGTGCGAAGCGCGCCCATTCATCTTTTCCAAAATAGCTGTGGGTGGCGCCCGTGGCGAGCACCAGGTAGTCGTATGGAATCTCGCCATTCGCTGTCGACACCATTTGCCGCTGCGCATCTACTCCGCTGACGGTGCCGAGCAGCAGTCGGATCGACGGCGCGTTTCGGAACAAGTGGCGTGCCGGCGTCGCTATATCACCCGGAGACAAGGCCGCCGTGGCGACCTGATAAAGCAGCGGCTGGAACAGGTGATAATTCGTGCGGTCGAGCAGCGTCACGGCCACCGCGGTGTCACACAAGCATTGCGCGCAGCGCAGGCCGCCGAAGCCTGCGCCGACGATGACGACTCTCGGTAATCCTTCGAGACCGTCGAGACCACGCCGCTTGGCCAAAGGGAAAAAGCGATCGCGCCAATGCACGAGGAGCTCGTCGAGCGACAAGAATCCTGCGCCGAGCGCGCCGAGAATCGCCAGGAACATCAATAGATAGATCGAGTCGGTGACCCGCGGGTCGATGATCGAATAGGCAAACAGCCCGAAGAGCAGAACCGCGGCAATATAGCGCGTCGCCAACCCAGCGAGGAGTAACACGCCGCCCACCCAGGCTGCGCCGAGTGGAACGCGCACGGCCACATCCAACGGCAGCCATCGCTCGAGATCCTTCCATTCAGCGCCGTAGGCACGGGAGAGCGCCGTCTCGAGCAAAGCGATTCCCAACCACACCCGAATGAAAGAGATGTATAGCGGCGTGCCGTATGCCCGCAGGCGCTTCGAAAAGCGGATTATCCGGGGGATGAGCAGGACGGCACTGTCGCTTAGTCCCCTGCGCAGCAAGTTGTCGAGCGAAATCGGGCCCGCGCCATAGATTGCAAACCAACCTGTCAATGCAATCCAAAAGAGCTGGGTATCGAATGGAGTGTAACGAAGCTGCGTGATGAATGACAGCAGCAGGAGCGGCACTGCGGCGTATCGAGTCATTAAGCCGATCGCCAGCATGGCCGAGCACACGAGGTAGATTGCCGTACATAGAAAGGCCGCAGAGTGCGGCGCGAGGAAGGGAATAGGGTTCTCTTGGCTTGCCACCGCCAGGGTGGTCTCCCAGTGCAGCATCTGCATGAAGCCGAAGACACTGAAGAGCTTGGCGATCCAAAGACGAATCGCCAATTCGATGTAAGGCCACGCAATACCGCCGAAGAGCCACGTCCACAGCTTCGGGATTGGCCGAGTCGCTGCTGCGAGCTGGCCGAGAAAAGAGTGCCTATCGTTGCCGGCCAGCTGCTTCCGCATATGATGCTCCTCGACGCCTCGGCTCTAGGAATTCTGTCCTTGCAAGAGGTTGTTCCAGTATTTACAAGTGGATCTGTATGTATTGAGCAAGACCGTTCGGATGGGGAATTTATTCCAGTTCATCCACGAATTGTTGTGCCGGCGTTGCGGCGGATCGGTCCTATACCGAATATACCAACCGGCACCCTGGGTGTCGCAGCCGTAGCGCTGGATTTGGTCAAACTGCGACGCCTTCGACGGTGCGCGATATCGCGGGTACGCATCAAGAACAAACGGTTGCGCCGCCATCACCCTGATCCGGTCGATAGCCTCCTCCGAGGTGCCCTGGACGTTCGGATTCGACGGCTTGGCAAAACCCACATGGCTGTCACTGATTTGCAAGAAAGTGAGGGGCGCTGTACCTTACGCCTGCGTCGCCCAGCAAGCCGAGCGAGTACGGTATGCTACCTTTGATCGCCCGAGGACCCCCGGTACCGGCGCAACTCGTGCATTCCAGGAACCTGCGTCGGCTGTAAAAGTTTTCTTTGCCTCGTTGCCCGTCGCTGTCCAGATTTTTTTTGGGAATAAAGCGGACCGCCGAGCGGTCTCCTCTAAGGCGGCCGACGTCACGTTCAGATTTATTGTTTGCTAAACGATAGGAGACTCAGAAATGAAACGGATGGTGAACCCTGTCGGGGGCATGGCGAGTTTGGGGTTGATGCTGGCGTTCGGTAGCGCATTTGGATCGGAAGCGATGCATTCGGCCGGTGAGTCGGTTGACGTGAAGCTCACGGAATACAAGATCGAGATGCCGCTGTCGGTCGCTGCCGGAACGAAAACGTTCAACGTGATCAACACCGGCGTGGAAACTCACGGCTTCGAGGTCGAGGGAAACGGCATCGAGAAAGCACTCAAACCAAGATTGAAGAAGGGTGAGAGCGGTTCTTTGCAGGTTACGCTGACACCTGGGACTTATAAGGTGTATTGCCCCGTATTCGGTCATAAGTCGCGCGGCATGACCGTCGATCTGATCGTAAAATAGCTAATGCCTTCCGAGGTAAGTCGAGCGCGCTTCATGGCTCAGCGGGACGATTCTCTTGTTGACGGCCGTCGCGCTGTCTCAGGGCAGTCAAAGCTAAGGGCCAGGGCTACCTTGAGCGATAAAGGCGCCGGATGGAATATACGCCGAGTTGAAACAGTCCTAGGCTTAAGCAGCAGTGCGACTTAGCCCGCTCTGCCCGCAATGATGCGGGGTCTTAACCTATGATCAATCACGCAGAGACGCGATTTTTGCTCAGCCAGCGTGTCGCGACGTAACCCTCCGATCGAAGATTACGGCATTATTGGCGACTGTCGCTCGGCCGCCCTCGTGTCTCGTACGGGCTCGCTTGATTGGTTGTGCTGGCCCAGGTTCGATAGTCCTGCCATTTTCTGCGGCCTGCTTGACCCCGAACGCGGCGGGTTTTTCAGCGTAAGACCCCTTGCCACTGCCCGTGTCACCCGCGCGTACGTGGGCGACAGCGCCGTGTTGCGGACTGTATTCCACACTGAGGATGGTGAGTTCGTCTTGACCGACGCGATGCCCATCGCAAGTCCGCGACATGCCAAGACCACCTTGAGTCCCGAACATGAAATCGTGCGTATGATCACCTGCACGCGCGGTCAAGGTGACGTCGAAGTGCGCTTTGAACCGCGCCCTGGCTTCGCACAATGGAACGACAAGCTCCGCGATCGCGGCAAACTCGGCATCCGCATCGACACCCGCCAGGGTTTGCTCACCTTACGTTCGGATCTGCCGTTGGTGCTGACCGCCGACAAGAAGGGCGCTTGCGGGCAACGTTGCCTACGCGCCGGGGAATCCATTCATCTGTCACTGACTTGGACTGCGGATGCGCCGGCCGTATTGCCGCCCTTGGGGAACTGGACGCGCGACGTCATCGAGCGCACGTTGCATGTTTGGCACGAATGGTCATCACGTACCCGCTATACGGGCAGGTACTCAAAGGAAGTGATTCGCAGCGTGATCGTGGTGCGCCTGTTGTCCTTCGCGCCAAGCGGCGCCATCGTCGCGGCCGCAACCACTTCACTTCCCGAGAAGCGCGGTGGTGAGAATAACTGGGATTACAGATACTGTTGGCTACGCGACGCGGCATTTACGGTGCGAGGTTTATTGGAGCTGGGTCATCCTGAGGAGGCGCTCGGTTTCACGAACTGGCTGCTCCATGCGACTCGGTTGACGCAGCCGCGTCTGTTGGTGCTTTACGATGTTTTCGGTCGCGATCCGCCCCCTGAACGCTCGCTCCCAAATCTTGCCGGCTACCAAAACGCCGCTCCGGTGCGAACCGGCAATGGGGCTGACGAGCAGGTACAGTTGGATGCCTACGGAGAGGTGATCGATGCGGTATGGCGCATCACCCGCGCAGGCCACCGACTTGACGACACTGCCGCTCGTGCCGTTGAAGGGTTTGGACGTTATGTCTGCCTTCACTGGAGCGATGCCGATGCGGGCATCTGGGAGCCGCGCGGCGACCAGCAGCAGCATACGCACTCTTTGGCGCTTTGCTGGACCGCGCTTGACAGGCTGATCGAACTGCAGGATTGCGGCGACGTGCGCCCGCTCTACCGCAGGCTGTTCACCGAAACACGAGATGAAATTCGCCACGAAATCGAGTCGCGCGGGTTTAACCATGCTCTGCAGAGTTACACCTCAACGCTCGATGGCGATCAGCTCGATGCAACGGCGCTGCTGCTCGGTTGGTACGGAGTTGTGGACCCAGGCAGTGCCCGCATGCGCAGCACCTGCCGAGCTCTCTGCGCGGCGCTCTCGCCGCAACCCGGACTCTTGTTTCGCAACAAGGAAGCAGGTGACGACGGTGCCTTTGGAATTTGCTGCTTTTGGCTCGCCGAACACCTGGCTCGCGGCGGCGGCAGCCTGCAAGAGGCCCGCGCCGCCTTTGAAGCCACACTGGCCTTCGGCAACGATTTAGGTATTTTCGCCGAGCTCATCGAGCCGGTAACGGGGGCTGCGCTCGGCAACGTGCCGCAAACTTTCACTCATGTAGGTCTGATTAACGCGGCTCTTTCTCTGGCCGAAAGAGAGCGGGCGGAGAAGGCGCAAACTGAACCAGCGGCGGAGCTATTATCATGATGGTACTCGTACATTGCTCGATGTGGGGGCTCCTAGCCTCCATCGTCTTCACGACGTTGCTCGCGGCTAGCCAGGGCATTGGCCTCACGCGCATGAACATTCCCTATCTCCTCGGCACCATGTTCACCGCGGACCGGGATCGCGCAAAAATCTATGGCCTCGGTGCACATCTCGTGTTCGGCGTTTTGTTTTCTCTCCTTTACCTGCTGGCGTTTTCGGCCTGGGGCGGCTCTGCCTGGTGGAAGGGTCTAATCCTGGGCGCGATCCAGGGTGCCTTTTTTCTCACTTTCGGTGTGACCTTGTTGCCCGGACTGCATCCCCGCATGGCGAGTGAACACGAAGGGCCCACCGTGATGAGGCAATTGGAGCCGCCCGGGTTTCTGGGGCTAAACTACGGCATGCGCACGCCAGCATCCATTTTCGCCGCGCACTTGGTTTGGGGCCTCATGCTGGGCACTACGCTGCTACGAGCAGCGTAGTGCCCGTCAGCGAAAGCAATCAATCTGCATTGCCGCCACCGGCAGCCGTGGGAAGCGACACGAGGTATTCGGCCATCGCAGCACGGTCCTCGGCGCTCAATTGTGAGGTCGTGCGCACGACCTCCCCCATCGGGCCGCCCACCCGGCCGCCGTCGGCCGTGAGTCCAGTCGCGAGCATCTCGGCGAAATCCGTTTGCGACCACTTTTTCAACTTGGTGAGGTCCGGAAATCCGGGACCACCGAAGACGTTTGGGTTGCCGGCGAAGCGTTTACCGGGAATGATCGCGCCAAGACTATTGCGCGGGCTGTGACACTCAGCGCAATGCGCGGGGCCATTGATCAAGTAGGCGCCCCGGTTCCATTGGGCTGATTTAGACGAATCCGGCTTGAATTCCTCGCCATCGAGATAGAGCAGCTTCCAGCCGCCGACCAGGCGCCGTACGTTCATAGGAAACGGCACGTTGTTCTCATGCTCCGGACCGGATACCGGCGGCAGCGACTTAAGGTAGGCGAAGAGGTCGCGCAGATCGTCGGGTTTCATGCGCTGGAACGATGTATACGGAAACGCCGGATACAGATGATTCCCTTCCGGTGAAACACCCTTTTTCATCGCGGTGACGAACTGCGCCTCCGTCCATGAGCCGATGCCGTCTTTGGGGTCGGCGGAAATATTGGGCACATAGAACGTGCCAAACTTCGACACGAGGCCGAGACCGCCGCCGAGCCGGGTGCTGTCCGCCTGCAATGGAACAGCGTGGCAGGAGGAGCAATCGCCGGCCAGGAACATGGTCTTGCCATTGGCCAGATTGGGCGTGTGAGGACCGAGCGAGTCCGCCGATACAGTCGCCGGACTCGTGAGAAACCAGAATGCGGCCAACCCGATCACTACGATCGCCGCCACCGGCAATAATACTTTACGTAACATCAGGCTTCTCCCGTGAACTCGACAGCCGTCTGGCCGGCGCCATTAGCATTGTTCATAACCATGTGCGCTCAACTCTGAAGCGGCGCATCAACGATTGCTAGCCGCTCCGCGTTCTGCTTATAGGTGACGCTGGTTGTACCAATCACGCTATGCAGCTTTTCGGGGGGCACCGCCATCGGCCCAGGCTTCGGTGCGCTGCCCGGAGCTGGTTGCGGGTACGCCGTCGAATTGGCCGTGTGAAACGTGACATTGCCCTCGACCTTCTGCATCACTTGATGAATGTGACCGTTGAGCACAGTGACCGACCCGAAGCGTTTCAGCAGCGTTAGAGCGCGATCACCATCCTCGGTGCCCCAACCCCACGTCGGATATACGGACCACAGAGGCATGTGCGCGAACACGACGATTGGCGTTGAGGCGGGGCGGCCTTTTAGATCGTCTTCGATCCAGGCTAACTGCTCCTCGCCAAGAGTTCCGAGGCCGCCGGCCTGGCCGCCTGGGTTTGCAGTGTCCACCAGACTCATGAAACGCCCGCTGCCAAGTACGTTGACGAGGCCCATGAAATGGACGCCATTGACGTCGAAGCTATACCAGCCGCCACCTTTGGTGCCCTGTCCATGGCGATCCAAATAGAGCGTGACTTCCGGATCCAGAACGTCGTGCTCGCCAGGCACATAGTGTGTCTGCAGACCCGCGCCCGAAATGATTTGTGCAGCGTCATCGAATTGATCAGGCTTCGAGAGGTGCGTGATATCGCCGGTGTGGATCAGGAAAGACGGTTGTACAGGCATCGCCTTGATCCGATCGATCGCCTCCTGCAACGTGCCTTTGACATTCTTATTCACCGGCTTGGCGAAACCCACGTGGCTGTCGCTGATTTGCAGAAAGCTAAAACCACCCGCCTCCTGTGCGTTCGCTTCGCCGAGCAAGCCGAGTGAAAATGGCACGCCGGCTCTCAAGGTCCATAGGACACCCGTGCCCGCCCAGCTCATGCATTCAAGAAACCTGCGCCGGCTGAGGCCGTCGGTCTCATCGCTTCGTCCGTCGCTGTGTAATTTTTTCATCGCTTTTCCCAGGTCGTTGTACTAGATGACTCAGCATGCAAGAGATTTATTCCCCAATTTCTCGCCTGCTACTCAAAAGACTCTGCGGACGGTGAACCACACACCGCGCGACCGACCGAATCCAGATAAGCCGGCGCGAAGGCGATCGGCGTTAACCCCTCCGAATCCTGAACGGTTTGGCGGCGGTCGAGGAGATTGAGAACCTGGAAGACGACACGCATCCCGTGCGCCCATGAGTTCTCCGACCAGCTTACTTGATTCCATGATGCGATGACAGGGGTTCGGTCTGGCCAGTATGCCCATTCTCATCCGCGTTCTCCGCGGATCCGGTTCTCGAGGCCCCCGTCCTTGCGGAGCCTCTCCTCGGTGTAAACCTGATTTACGATTTCTTTCGCACAACCCGCCGACGCGATCCTGGCAGCGCTCTCCCAACGGACCCAATGTTGCCGGTCGCGCGGACCCTCTGTGGGTAGGCCAATTAGCTTATTGTCGTGCTCGGGCGAACAACGTACGCCAGCGTACCGACAATATTCAGAATTGCGCCCAGTATCGAATATGCGTTCCCTCGCTAAAAATCAGCGCGGACGAATTCGCAAAGCGTCCCTGAAGTGGGGACGATCATATTCAAGGAGATTTTATGCAGACCGAACACCTGATGGTGACTGGAATGACGTGCGGCGGCTGCACGAGCAAAGTATCCCGAGCTCTGAATGCGCTTTCCGGAGTTGACGATGTAAAAGTCTCGCTTGCGGATGGGGACGCGACGGTGCGCTTCAACGAGCGGCTAATCTCAGTCGAGCAGCTGAAATCAGCAGTGACTAATGCCGGGTATGGCGTGGATGGGACTGTGCAATCCAAAAGTGGGTGCTGCGGTTGATAGAACTGTTGAGGTGGTAGGAACATCGTCGTCGCCCGGGCGTGCCCTGCTACCCTGGAAAGAGAAAAGCTATGAGTGTAGACATCGTCGAGCACCCTACAGACACGACGCAACAGGAGCTGCCATCGGGAAGACAACCCGCGACTACCAACGATCCACCGCTGAAAGATCCCGTCTGCGGAATGGCGGTTACGGTGCTCTCGCCGCACATGACGATGTACGAAAAAACCGCCGTGTATTTTTGTAACGCCAGCTGTAAGCGCAAGTTTCTCGCGAACCCCGCGAAGTATTCAATCGTCCCGGGCAGTGTCCACGAAGCGCCAGCGCCGACCCTGAAAACTCTAGTAACAGGCACCATCTACACCTGTCCCATGCACCCACAGATTCGCCAGATCGGTCCGGGATCTTGTCCGATCTGCGGCATGACGCTGGAGCCTGAGACGCCGACCCTCGACCCGGACGAAAACCCCGAACTCAAGGATTTTCGACGCCGATTCTTTTGGACCCTGCCACTGACCGTGATTGTCGCGGTCCTCGCCATGGTAGGCCATCGCATCCACTGGCCCAACGCAGCCATGGAAAGCTGGATCGAACTGGCGTTGAGTTTGCCGATTGTGCTTTGGGCCGGGAAGCCGTTCTTCGTGCGCGCCGTGCAATCGGTGATTCACCGAAGCCCCAATATGTGGACCTTGATTGGCTTAGGCACTTCAGCGGCCTTTCTCTACAGTCTCATTGCGACGCTTGCCCCGGGTGTATTCCCAACTTCTTTCATCGTGATGGGTCGGGTGCCGGTCTATTTCGAGGCCGCGGCAGTGATTATTTCTTTGACCTTGCTCGGACAGCTCCTGGAATTGAATGCGAGATCGCAAACTTCCGCTGCGATCAAATCCCTGTTGGGGTTAGCCCCCAAGACCGCTCGGCGGATCAATGTGGACAAAACCGAGGTGGATGTGCCGCTCGGTGATGTTCAGGTCGGCGATACGCTGCGCGTAAGGCCGGGCGAAAAGATCCCCGTCGATGGGCTCGTACTCGAGGGCGGCAGCGCAGTAAATGAATCGATGCTGACGGGCGAACCGCTACCGGTCATGAAGCGCGCGGGCGACAAATTGATTGGCGCGACGCTTAATACTTCAGGAGCCCTCGTGATGCGCGCAGAGCGCGTGGGCTCACAGACCGTTTTGTCGAGCATCGTGCAAATGGTGACACAGGCGCAGCGCTCCAAAGCCCCCATGCAGCGCATGGCGGACCACGTGGCCAAATACTTTGTGCTGTCGGTGGTCAGCGTCGCGATGTTGACCTTGATTGGTTGGGGCTTATTTGGGCCGTCCCCCAGTTGGGCCTACGGGCTGATTAATGCGGTATGCGTGCTCATCATCGCCTGCCCCTGTGCTTTAGGACTCGCCACACCCATGTCGATCATGGTCGCAAGTGGCAAGGCGGCCACACAAGGCGTGCTCTTTCGGGATGCCGCGGCAATCGAGAATTTCCGCAAAGTCGACACGCTCATCGTAGATAAGACAGGAACGCTCACTGAGGGCAAGGCCCGTTTCGACCGGAGCATCGCCACAGCGGGTCACACGGAGGATGAGGTGCTTCAATGGGCGGCGGGTCTTGATCAGGGCAGCGAGCATCCGCTGGCCGAGGCGCTGGTGTCAGCTGCTGGAGAGCGCAAACTCGAGCTGGAAAACGCTACTGGTTTTGAATCAATCGCCGGCGCCGGTGTGCGGGGCACTCTTGGAAATCGCCAGATCAACGTGGGTAACGCCGCCTTGATGGCGCAAGTCCGTGTATCGGTCGACGGGTTGAAATCCCAGGCCGAGAAACTGCGCACCGAGGGTGCGAGCGTCATGTACGTAAGCGCTGATGGCCAACTCGCCGGACTTCTTGCGGTATCCGATCCGATCAAGGCGAATACCGTCGAAGCCTTGGGCGCTCTAAAAGCCAGTGGAATACGCGTGATCATGGCGAGCGGCGATGGTCTGACGACCGCGAAGTCGGTTGCCGCGAAGCTTGGCATCGATGAAGTGTATGGCGAGGTCAAGCCAGCGGATAAGCTCGCACTCGTCGATAAGCTGCAGCATGAGGGGCGCATTGTTGCCATGGCCGGCGATGGCATCAACGATGCACCGGCGCTCGCCAAAGCGGATGTGGGTGTGGCCATGGGCACGGGCACGGATGTCGCCATGAACAGCGCCCAGGTCACTCTCGTGAAGGGGGATCTTCGCGGCATTGCGCAGGCGCGTCTCATTTCCAATGAAACCGTTGCCAACATGAAACAGAACTTAGGGTTTGCGTTTCTCTACAACTCGCTCGGCGTGCCCTTGGCCGCGGGCGTTCTGTATCCCTTCACCGGATGGCTCCTGTCACCCATGATCGCCGCGCTCGCCATGAGCTTAAGTTCCGTCTCCGTCATCACCAACGCGCTTCGACTCCGAGGGAAACATGGATGACAGCCTCTCCATTAATATGATTTCGATCTACCGCAAAAGGGCCAAGCGGTACGACTGGAGCACTTTGCTTCTGTATTTAATCGGGTTTCGTCACCGGGCTTATCGCAAGCGCGCCGTTGAAGCGCTTGGTCTTCAGAAAGGCGACACGGTGGTCGACTTGGGATGTGGAACCGGACTCAATTTCTCGCTCCTTCAAGCGCAGATTGGTCCCCATGGCAAAATCATAGGAGTTGATTTGACCGATGCCATGCTGGCGCAAGCCAAACAGCGGGTGTTAGCGCAGGGTTGGTTAAATGTCGAACTCGTCAAGAGCGACGCTGCGCGGTATGTTTTCCCCGTCTCGCTGGACGGGATCATTTCGGCATTTGCGCCGACTCTGGTGCCCGAGTTCGACGAGGCGGTACGCAGGGGATCTGAGGCGCTGCGGTTTGGTAAACGCTTCGTCGTTCTGGACTTCAAAATGCCAACGGGCAGGTACATGAAAAAGGCCGCGCCGGCGCTCGCCAAATTGATGACGGGCCCTTTCGGCGGCACTATCGAGATGGCCAAGCGCAAGCCCTGGGAATCACTAAGAAAGCATTTTGCATGGGCTGAATGCCGCGAATTATTCCACGGCGGCGCGTACATCGCGGTCGGCGAAAAGGGCTAACGAATAAATCGACTTCTAGCTTTGTTTCCCTATCAATGTGGCGGATATATTGACCATCTCGGTGATGGCGTCTTGGCCAATTTCGGCCAAATCCTTCTGATTGTTAACCTGAAGCCTTATCAAGCGTTGAACAACGGGGCGCCTGGTCGGCGTCAATGATCATGGCTGTGATACGGCCGCTAAGCTAAGACTTATCAATCGCAGCCCTACGGCGTGTCGTCCGCGTTCGGTGCAACCTTCTGTGCGCGGCGCAGATACTTGAGCGTGTGATTGGGTTTCGCCGTACCCGCGCGTTCTCGCAGAAAGTCATCGGAGACGCGCAGGGAGCCTATCTTTTCTGCCACTGCAGCCGCGATGTATTTGGTTGAGCGATGCGCCTTCGGTAGCCGCTAATTCAGCGGCCGCCCTCTTCATTGCAGAGGCTCGGCCATTCACCGCCGTCTCCGGGACTAACTCGCCAGCCGAATTCATTTCACCTCCGCGATGCGGAACTCTTACCCTTTGGGAATAATGAGTTTGAGCCCGACAATGCGTGCCAGTCGTTGCTGGCGTGCATCGAACGTGAGGAAGCTTTTGAATTCGAGCTCAAGCGCACTGGCGATGTGCAAAATATCGAGCGTTCGGCAGCCGATCGTGGGTGTGTGCTCACGACTTAGCTGAACCGCCCGTTGAAGCGTTGCGCGCCAGAGGATATCGCTTTGAACATAGCGGCCGTCGGAAAAGTCCTCCTCGAACGAGGCGATCGTATCGCTCCAGGCTTCGGAGGTGATCTGTTGACGGAAGGCCGCCAGCCCGATAGCGTTTGTGATTTCGGCTCGACCGTGATGGGTCACCGTCAGAGCCAGGGGATGGCGCCTGCGCCAGGCATTCATCGCAGCCGATTCGGGCTCGCGGATGTACAGCTTTGTGAGCGCGCTGGGATCTACGTACGGCGCAGGTTTAGCGGTCGCCACGATTGTCATCGTGGAGCGCTTCGGCCTGCGCAGCGCCGAGGGCCCGTGGTTGGAATCGACTCATCCTTTCGATGTAGTCCTTGGGGGCGGGAGCTTTATTTCGAGCCGCGGGCGTATAGGCTATCAACCGGTAACGGGGCCGCCCCTTCTCCGTCAATACCACCTCGCCTTGCGTTTCTACCAGCTTTCTAACCTTGGGGAACTGGTTGCGGAGGTCTCGCACGGTGACCCTGGTGCTCATTGTGATACGATTCTGTATCACCTCGGCGAGACTGTCAATAGTGCCAACTGGTGAAGTGTCCCCGAAACAGGCGCTCAAGAATCCCGGCTGCCCCGTTCGAAAACAGGTCAATTCGGGATGGCCAGCGTCGGCAATGGCCCCCGATTGCGGAGATTTTTTTACGATAAGCGGCGCCTTATCATGCATGACGGCGCCGTGGCCAATTTTTACTCACGAAGCATCATGCGAAATTGCGCTGCCGCATTCAGTATCAACACGGAAACGTCGTCGTTTTCATGGCCGGTCCCCAGTTTGCCTTGCTGATCTGAACAACATGCCACTAGCAAACGTCATTGATTCGACAAGAATGCCAGCAACGTCGAACATTCGGACGTATTGCCAGTCTGACTCGCCAACGTTGATAGGGGTATGCAAGCCCTCAGCCGAATTGATTGTCACGTCGCCGCTTTTCCCGCTAGCGTGCCTTGAGCTGGTGTAGCTTGTGGCTTCGAATGTCCGCGTGTTTGTGATTGTGCCGTTTCCGTCAGTCTTTTCTGCAATGAATTTGTACATGCGTCCTCCTTAACCTTTCCACCAAGCCACAATCACTCCCAAGACTGCGACACCGCACAGAATTTTAACAAGCAGATTGGTAGTTCGTGTCTCCGCGATGAGCAGCTCGAGCCGGTGCGCCAGTGCCGCAATATCGATGCGGCTGCTCGGCTCCGGCTCTGCGTCCTCTCTGGGTGCTGGCGGTGCGTAGACCGGGCTTTGATCGTAATAGACAACCCAGTCTGTGACGGTTGAGCCATGGTAGTAGCGATCCCCATCCGGTATCTCCCAGATGTACGACACGAGGTGATCCTCGTTGTTCTGCTTCTGCGCGACCTTCATCCCTTCCTTCATGGTTATCCAGAAGCTCGCGATCTTTCTGCCAAGTCTTTCCTCGGCAATGATTTCATCAAACAGAGATCTTGACCCGACCAGCGTTAGCTCAGCGGAGCAAAAGTCCGCGTATCCCATGTGCTCCGGCTCTTCAGGCCTGACAAGTGGAAAATTCTTTTCGACCACCCTGGCTGAGAAAGTCCGAATCAGTGGATGGGGCAATCGCTCGGCGAGTTTTTTCGCTCTTGGGCTGTCGCGGTCACCGAAGAAGCAGCGCTCATTGAGACCTGCCCCAAACACCTCAATGATTCCGTCAGGAACCAGATCAAGCTCCAGCGTGCGCACGCCGTAGCAATTGATCTTGATCTCCCACGATATCGGCTTTAAGCGCATTTGAGAATGTGCACGCAACGCTCCCTGTTCCTGCCGCGATATTACACCGGCTCATCCTGAAACAGATGCTGCAAACTAGTTTCAAATTGATTAGGTGCGAGGCACATCACAGTTACCCGGCGGCTGTTGCAGGCTGAGCGGTTGATCCACGACAGCTAACAGCTGTTTTAAACGTGGAGACCGCTGCCTGCTTTGCCGAAAGCCGACAAATAAGCTGCGCGGTATCAATTGGCATTATGCGAACTTGGCCCGCACCAGCTACTGGCACGGAGACGATACCCCTGTCCGCTCGGTTTCTAATCATGCTTGGGGATCGGCGTCCCGGGCTTCAGGTTCTGTTTTCGGATTCAGAATAACGGCCAGGTCTTGAAGGGGAATTACATATGATTCACCGGCGAGAGATGACGCCAGCGCCGCCGCCTGTTCGGTAAGGAGATCGGCCAGCTCGAAAACAGATGCTTTCGGGCTCTCAAGTCGGACTTTCGATACATGATTCCAGTCTGTCCAAACCGCTCTAGAGTCTTGGTCGGCGAAGCCGGAGAAGAACGCGTTGTATCGGGCGACGATAAATAGGCGAACACGCACCCCGGGAAGCACCTCAATTCCGGCTCGGATTGCTAGTTCACGTGTCCCGTGTGATTCCAGCCACACCAATACCGCCTCTATCCACTTGTTCCCCTGGACGCCGAGATTCTTTCCGGCACTTCTTCGCGCTCGATTGTCCATCCCGACGGGCCCCTGCCATTTGAGCTGGAAGATCCCGATCTCATTGCTTGTCTTGTCATAGGCCAGGAAGTCGATATCCGTAACTGTCCTGCCGCTGGTTCGCAGCTTTACGTTGCGCGCGGTAGTCCAGCGCTCCGGTGCGAATATCAGAGCAAGTGCTTTTAGCCAGCGGTCCTCCCTCCGGTTGGCAGCCCGAAACCAGTCATCGGGGTACCTCGCCTCAAGATCCGTAAGGAGGAACAGAAAGGGATTTATCTCGAGACCGTACAAAGGCAACAAGCAGAAGCCTCGACTTGATCGAACCACCGGCGCCCATGCGGCCTCGCCAGATCTCGTGTGCACATCTCGATTTGAGGGTGCTAAGGTCAGACTTATCAACAATTCCTCGATGTGCCGCCGATCCGCGTCCAGGCTGGCCGCCAACAAGGAGACGAATTCCTCATACGGCGAGAACGTTGTCAGCAAATTCCGTAGGTCCAGCTCCGGCCGACGACGTTTGAGGATCGTCGCCATGCAAAGGTGCTTTTGGGCGCGTGCGCCTAGAGCCACCAAAACACCTAGGTATTCGTTGAATTGGCGGCCGCCGATTCTGTCCTCCAGCCCCAACAAATCCCCGCTCCACATCCGCCGGAGGTAGATCTGTCCGCATTCAACAAAATGATCGTCGATCTCTTTCGTCGTTCGGTATGTCATCCCCCACCCGTCATGCACATCCACGCACTTTTCAAGCAATGGAAGAAGCGCAGCATGCCTTCTACCGACTTCCTCCTCCCAGCGCCGATCGATATGAACTTGCAGGTCGCTCGCCCACTTCCGATGCGCGTCTGAAATAAGCTCCCGATACATCGAAGGATGGATCGTCTTGAGCACGAGAATCTGTCGAATACCGGATGGAAGAGTTGCGTCAAGCGTGCGCAATGTTTGAGTGACGAGCCCCTCCTCCAGCCACCCAGACAAGCGCTCCGCTCGTTCCAGAATCCCCGCATGCAGCAGGAGTTCATCCGCCTGAGCTTGTGTCTGTGCGTTGCTTGGGAAGTACCGAAACGGGGCGTCGGGCAGCCCATCCGGGATCATACGTGTCAGCGCATGATTTACGCCCCAGCCAAGCGTTGAAATTAAATTGGCAGTCCCGCGTGTTTCCGGCGGCCCCCCTCGAAAGAGCTCCTCGCAAAAGACATGATCGATCGCTCTAAGCGTCTCAAGAAGCAGTGGTTCCACCGGTTGCTTCCATCGATCGAGAAATTCTCTCTGAAGCGCAATCTTCTCGCGCAATACAACCCGTCCGTCGCCTTCCATTCCGTCCTGCCCCGCCCCCTCAAACGCGTGCGATCGCAGTTCCGAACGCACCAATTGGCAAATCAATAATCCGGCGACCTCGAGAATAAGCTGCTATCCGGATCTCAAATGAATCCCTACTGCTCTCCGACCAGAATCAGGCCGTTGCAAATCGGATTCCACAAGGCGTCGCGCCAAGAAATCTCCCGCTCGTCGCGCGCCTCACCGATTGAGGTCACGCAGCGACCCGCAGCTAGGCTTGTCGTAACGCCCGCGTCAGGCTGCAAAAACACAACGGCGGTGTGCTGCAGTGTATCGTAGGACATCGCGTAGGCTCGATTTCGCTCAGCCCACGAAGCGGCAATAGTCATCGGCAGATAGAGCGACTCACGACCGAACTCGCCCAATCCGTCATCGTTTTGGAAGACCTGCAGAAGTTCGTCGAGAATCGCCGTTGAACTTGCTCCAGCCTGATCGAGCTTATCCTTATCGATCCAATAATAGCGCCGACCTTCTCTGCGCTCCAAGAGCCCGAAACGGCCGATTAAGTCGGCGCCCTCGGAGAGACTCTTGCGGCATCTGATCGCCGCCCTTGAGTCATCGGCGTGTGCAACTTCAGAAGCGAGCGCTTCCCACACCTGCGCGACTTGATCCGTGCAAAGAGAGAGTGCGCCACAAGCCAGTTGAGTCTCGAACTTAAGATCGCCGATCAACCCGCTGTCGGCGATGTCAGCAGCCCTGTGTATCTGGCCGGTGGCGTCCTGAAGCGTTGACGATGGAGAGAAGGCGCCGCAGCACAACGAGGTTCCGACAAAAACGGAACACTTTCGTTCTTCAAGGGATTTGACAGCGACGGGTGCAACAGACGTACGTCCGTAACGATCAATTCCCACCACACGCAAATTGATTGAATCCCGAGCGCATTCTGCCCATCCGGATTGGGTAAGAAGCAAAGACTCCCGCATCACCACGGCGCGGGGCACTATGCGAAATCCTTAATGGCGCAGTATGCGGTATCGCCTTCCAAACGTACGACGCCGAGATAGCTCAGTCGGGCGAGCACGTGCATGGCCGAGCTGTATGTGTTGTAGGCGCGGGCGCCGAATATCCTCCCCTCTAGATCCCTAACGCGCACGGTTCCCTTAGTTCGAAGCATTTCAAGCGCGGTTTCGCGAGACGTTAACCACCGAGCCGACTGGGACGTGTGCATGAGCACACGATACGGCCTGTCGTTCGTCGAGCTGCACACCACCGAATCCAGTCGACCGCTTCGTAGCGTCGCCCCCAAAACCCCGGAGAAGACCTTATCGTCAAGGTCGGATGATTCAAGACTTTGAACCACCAACTTCTTCAGAACCGATCGGACGATGGTCAGGTGCATGGTGGCCGTCTGTTCGATTGAACCCTGCAGTTCTCGTATCCCAGTCTTGAGAATGTCGTCATTCTCGGCCCAAACAGTGAGTCCACCGAGCTTCGTAGAGACGGCATCCCTCGCCCGACGCGCTGGCCGCAGTCGATCGCGCCGCGACTTGACGTGATCGATGGCGCTCATACGACGGCTGGTGATCCCTTACTCTTCCCATCGAAGCGCGTCGAGGGCATCGCGCAGCTGTTGCGTTCCCATGGGTATACCCTCTACGCTGATTTCGTCGTAGATAATGCCAAATACCTGGAGCAGGACCCTGGGAGTCAACCGGGCCTTACCCTGGTCGGCCAGGTAGGCAACGACATACTCGACCTGTTCGCGCGTGAACGGAGCCTCCGCTGAACCGCCGTAACCTTCGGGGCGATACCATTCAAGGCGCCGCAGGACGAACTCTACGGCTTCGTCCTTACTCATTTCCGGCAACGAGACGGTCGGTCTCATACCCATGATGGTTTTGAGCTCGCCCGGAAGAAGTTCAAGCGCCGTCTTCTCCATTCGCGTACCCACCGCCAGAACCATGGAAAAATGCGACGACTGCCGGCTGTATAGGGTTCTTAAGTGCGATAGCATCGCCTCGCGGCCGCGCTGCGCCAAATGTCCGACGCGTTGAAACTCATCAAGCAGCACGACCACGCGCCTTCCGCCTGCCGCCGCCAGACCCAGAAGGTCCGACAGCACACGCTCTGCTTCAACGTCCGACTCGATTCGCGAGTCGATTCCCGTAACGGCTCTCAACTCTCGCATCGCGGGCCTTCCCGCGGTGATCCAGTCGGTAGCGACCCGCTTCTCGTTTTCGCTACCGAATTCGATTGCCCGACACGCCCGAGCGACGCTGGGGCTAAGCGATCCCTTGGTAGCTCCCACAGCCAACTTTGCGATGTCCACCAGGCGTAAGCTTGAGACGAGGCGTCGATAGATCTCGATGAAGTGGCTATCGCGCTCTGGAACTTCCGCATATACAACGATGGCTTCGGGATCAGTCTTGAATTCCGTCTCCAGCAGATGTCTGAGATGGAACAGCGCGTGGGTCTTGCCGGCGCCTAGGTTTGCCCAGACAACGTCTAGCGTTGAATCCGATCTATTCACCCAAGAACGGCAGAGCTTTTTGAGCTGGTTCAGCACCTGGGTTCGACCAGCCCAGCACGCGGAGGACGAATGGTCGGCGACCAGTGAAAACGGCGAGCTGCGAAAGATCTGCGTTTTCGAATCGGCCATCGTCAAAGCTCCGCGAGATTTCGGACGTTGAGCGACAGATATTCGGCGCGGATTCCTTCACGGCCGCGCGCGAGGCGCGCAACCTGTGGATACCTGCCGGGCATCGCCTCAATCATCCGTCTAATTTCCTGTAGCGAAGGCGGCGATGGAGCGTGGGCGTGCAAATATGCCAATCCGAGCATCAGGCAATCAATCGGGAATTGAGTGGTGGGCAGTTTCATTCCTTCCACGATGCGCCTGAGTCCGGCGGCCAGCTCTCGATCGGACAAAGAAGTCGGCTCGCCTTCGCCATTTCCGCCCTCGCCCAAGATGGCGGCGACCAAATGTCGCTCTATCCAGTCATCGCCGGACTCCGTCGCTTCCAAGTCCTTCGCTGCTTCGGCAAGTTGTACCGTGGGAAAATAGACATACTTGTATGTATCGGCCGGATCTCGCCGGTTCTTCTCCAGAAGGCCCAGGTCTGTGTAGAGTTCGACTCTGGAGGCCGCCCTGTGCCAAGCTGTAGAAGTCTCGCCGATATCGCGACGCGCCTTTCTGGCTGCACGTTCCAAATCACGAATCTGTTGAGCGAGCTCGAACATTCTGTGAGACGGAACGCCCTTCGAGGCATCGGCATCGTTCACGCAGGCCTGAAGCGCCTCGACGAAAAGCGCGCGACATGAGGCTTTGCTCAATGGGACTTCGGTGCGCAGCAACAACGGGGCAAAACGTGCGAAAAGATCAACGTCTCTCTGAAAGTATTGGTACGCGACGATGATCCGCTCGGGACCCAATTCGTATGGGTTCCATCTCTCATACGGCGTGCGATCGATCTGCGTGACGGTGACCAACAGCCGTCCTATCGGGGAGAGCTGCCCCGCGCTGTCGATTAACTCGAGAAACTGAGCCCAATCGCAAACATGGGACAACCCGGTCTTCGAGCCGCTCTTTGCCGACCAGGTAATCGCCCCCACGCGCGAGCGGACGCGAACGGCCGCAAGGTTTCGATCTTGCCACGTGATGCGGACAGTCTGGTCGCCCTCGCTTGATCGCACGGCCAATGCACCCGAGGAGTCCGTATAAACTTCTAGATCGGGGTAGTAGTAGCTCGCCGACTCGGCTACCGCACTGTCCGCTTGTCGACACAATCCCTTAGCAGCCAAATATTCGGCCACTTCGCGATTTCTCTCAGGTTCCACCACGACCGTCTGGGACAACTTCTCCGCTGCTTCCCGGTGAATACGCGACCAGGAGCCACCGACATCCTGCGCGACCCGACACAGCAGCAGCAGATGACCCGCGCGCAGCATGAATTCATCGAGGCCGGCAAGCACTCGGCCTTCGATTTCAATCATGCTTCGTAGCCACCGTGCGCGGTGATTCTCGGGCGAACTTCGGCCACGCACATTCTTGGCAATTTCGGCGCATTACCCGATGAGAACACCATTTCACCCTGGCCCAGTCGACGCAGCATTGTTTCGACCGTTGCGGTTTCTCCCTCGATCTTGATCGACGTAGGTAGAGCCGAACGGATATTCTGAGTGGCGACGGCCGCATCTGCGGGAGCGGTCAATTGATGGAGAATCAGCGTCTCCGCCTGCGACATCAGACGCGAGTCTAGAGCGCTCGGTTGCTGTGTCGCCACAGCCATCGATAGGCCGTAGTTCCTCCCCTCTTTCGCAAACTTAACGAGCGCCTCACCTGCGACGGAGGTTGCACCTGTCCCCGCCAACACATGTGCTTCATCAAGTAACACCCAGGATCTGGGAATGCTGTTCTGGACGGAACTGCGCAGCTGGGACTTTTCGGCCGCGTTCAATCTGGTATCCAGATCCAATCGCTTTTGTGCAAACGAGGCGTCACGGCGTTCGCGCAAGATGCGTTTGAGCAGAGCGGCCACGATCACTTTTTTCAATTCGTCGGGTACACGAGCCAACATCAATACGCTGACCCGAAATGGCCGTAAGATGGCCGACAGGGGCGTGCCGCCCCCTTGAAATAATGCCAAATTGCCATACGACAACATCCGTTGCTTGATGCTCCTTCGCGTGTCCTCGCGATAGCTTGCCGCAATATCGGAGTCCGTTTCGATACATTGGACCAAGTCGGGAAATCCGTACATCGCGTTTGGGCCGACCGCGCTTCCATCCGTTCGGGTATAGCCCTTCACCACATGAGCAAGCGCATCGGCAATGAGCATCCCACGCGGCTCACCGAAAATATCTACGCCGAATAGGTCCGCCCAATCGTCCAACTCAAGGTCGCTGGCCTGCACTCTGAGCTCCTGAATCCCCGGAGGATCAATCTGCGGCTTTTCGAATCCGGCCGGCAGCCACACGTCGACCGCCAGCTTGCGCGATGCCAGGCCGTATTTGGTCATGCGCGCAAATTGCCGTGCTATCTCCGGCGATCCTTGTTCGGTCAATTGAAGCGTCGAAGTCCAGAAAATATCCATAATGTCCAGAACCAAGCCGCCGCGTGGGGTCTCGAGGCGGCAAATATCCGACTCGCCTTTGCCGCCGGCGAGCCCCTCGGTCAAGACGCCAAGTGTGTAGGACTTACCGGTGCCTCGCTTTCCGAGAATCGCGACCACCTGCTCCCCGGTGATGTCCAGGAAAATTCGCCGACTTGCTCCGGCTTCCGTCAACTTCCCAAGGAATATCCTATCGACACCGCGAGCGGTCGGATCGCCGGCGACTACATCGCCTTTTGGGAGCTGCGGCTCCATTTGATATCCCGCCATGTCATCTCCCTACATGTTCGCCTTTTCCAGGCAAGTCTCATCGATCAACCGAGCCCCCGACTTAATCGCAATAAATCCCAGTAGGTCCAACCTGTCGGAAATATCTCGAGGCTTGGCGTTTTCCTGAGTGCGTTGAAAGAATTCGACGAATCGCTGTTTGGCGGGCGTAGTAAAGGGATAGGCGGAGGCGTCGTAGATTGACTGAGGAATCGTCCCGTCCTCGACGAGTTGGTCGACTTTTGTGCGATCGACAAGCTCACGCACCAGCCTGGAAAGAAACTCTTCCACGTCGGTCTTTGACAGCGTTCGCAATTCAAACGCGTTTTGTCCGATTCGGTTTTGAATCTGCGGTTCCCAGATCGCCCGCGGCAGCCGGTTGGCCTTACCGGTGAGGGTATAGATAAACCCGAAGGTATTATTGTTGTCATCGAAAATGTCGCGGTTCACCGCGACCCAATGCGCCAATGTCGCTTCGTCGTTGCTGACTTCGTCGAGTCGCGCAGCCTCATCGGCGACAAACACGATGCGATGGCCGTAGATGGCACGGTACATCTCGCCGATGGCCAAGAGGACGCCGAACAGTTCCCGGCTTTCGGTCAACTGAAACCCCAAACTGTTGTTCGCGAATCCCGGGCCGGGCTTACGTCCCTGAAGAATCTGGAACGCATCCATTACCACCGGTGGCGGCGTCTCTCCAGGTACCGCAATGTTGAATTTTGAAATCGTTGCCGCCACGTAGTCAGAGACGCCTACCTCTTTAAGGGCCTTGACCAGATTGCCTTTGAGCTTCAGGTATTGCCCGGCCCACTCAACCAACTTGTGCACGCTAATGGCGTCCAGAAACGGCCGCACCAGGATATCGAACCGCGACTTTCTCTCCAGATCACCGACCTCGATCATTAATGGATAGGCCGGGTATTCCGCCATATTCTTTTTAAGCCACCAGGCAATGTGATAGGCCGTATGCGTTTTTCCCACACCCCAATCACCGTAGATCAGCATCTTAATCGGCTCGTTGGCAGCAAAGCGCCTTTCAATGCTGCCTATGATCTGATTGTCGATTTCATCAATGTGGCAAAAAATAAGATTTGAGTCTTCGCGGACCTTCAGCTTGAAGTTGTCGCGATTGCCAGCGAGACAAAACCAGTCCTTAAGTGTTGCCATTAATGTTCACCCCGATGCCGTAAGATTTATGATGCCAGCCGCACCGAATCGTCCTGAAGAAGGTCGCGAGCATATTCAACTAAGTCGAGCACGGTCGAGGAAACCTCGTCGACGCGCGTCAGCGATGTCGTACGAAGTTCCAGCGCCAATTCCTTGTTGGCTGTATTCCCGCCGGGCGTCAGATTGGGAGACCCCAACATCGCCGCGGTCATTCCCGCTGTTTCGATGATGTACAACTTGGTGTGTAGGGAATCGCAATAAAAAAGCGTCGAGCCGAGGTTTGCCTGTAGTAATCGGACGGCATCTTGGTGCCAAGTTGCCGCTGCGCGAGGCTCTCGCGTGATGACCGTCACCATGCATTTCGTATTGCCTCGCAGCGAATCTATGAGCACGCCCAACGGATCGACCGAGCCGTCTGTGTAGCTGCCTATCCACGGCGTAATGAGCCATACGCGGTAGACCTCATCTCGATAGGTATATACCGCATTGGCAAAGTCGGCGATTGCCGCACTGCGGACCAAGCGTATTCGTTTCATCGTTCCGCGCGCAGCCAGCGGTCCCTCAGGTCAACACGCGGCGTAAGCAACCGGCGGTTCGCCAGATATTCAGTAATCAAGCTGCTGGACCATCCGTAGTCTCTTAATCCTTTGAATTGTAGCATTTTTCGGCCCGACGAGTATGCTGGCCGTCGACGCTCGTGTAGAATTATGTTCAGCTAGGGGCAGTATGGACATACATGACTAAGGCTGTACGCAGCGGCAGGACGCACCCCCGGAGAAGACTGACGGCGATCGACCTCTTCGCCGGTTGCGGTGGCCTGACGGACGGGTTGACGAAGGCCGGATACCGAGTTTTGGCTGCGGTCGAGCTCGACGATCGAGCCCGCGAGACATACAGCCTCAACCATCCCGATGTTTGGCTCGCTGGCAGGGACATCTGCGATACCGATCCAAAAAAAGTCATGCGGAAATTGAAAATCCGCCGGGGCGAACTAGACCTCCTCGCCGGCTGTCCGCCATGCCAAGGATTTTCGCGAATTAGGAAGCGAAACAAGGCCCGTGCCGCCTTCGATCACCGCAACAGTTTGATAGAAGAATTCGGCCGCTTTGCTGAAGCCATGGCTCCCAAGCTCATCATGATGGAAAACGTTCCGGGGCTTAAGCAACACTATCGCTTCACTAACCTCGTGGAGCATCTTCAATCCCTGGGGTACACCACACGCGTCGAGGTTATGGATACGGCAGATTTTGCGGTTCCTCAGCGACGCAAGCGACTCATCCTAGCGGCGAGCCTGTCCGGACACCCGAGCCTCGCCAAGCCTAGGGTTCAACGGAAAACGGTAAGAGCGGCCATCGGGAAACTTCCGACTCCTGGGAAGAGCGGGGATGATTTGCACGACATTCCGGAAAACCGATCTCCCCGCGTGCAGGCAATGATCCGCGCAATTCCCGCCAATGGAGGAAGCAGGAGCGATCTCCCGCGCCATATGCGTCTTCGATGCCATGCCCGGGCCCGCGGATTCTTCGACGTTTACGGACGCATGTCATGGGAACAAGTAGCACCCACCATCACGGGCGGATGTCACAATCCATCGAAGGGCCGCTTTCTCCATCCCGCGCAGCACCGCACAATCACACTCAGGGAAGCGGCAATCCTTCAGGGCTTTCGGCGCCGATATCGATTCAAGGCGTCGCACGGAAAGGAGGCGCTTGCATTGATGATCGGCAACGCGCTTCCACCGGCTTTCATTGCAGCGCATGGGCGCGCGCTTGCGAAAGGACTTCGCACGCCAGCGAAGCCTTCGAACACCAAAAACTAGATCTGCTTACCTTCTCGGTCGCTCCGTCGGCGAGAAGACGACCGACGGCCGCAAAATGGATAGGTTGAGTCCAGAGCGTCGCAGCGCCTTGATGGCGCGAATTCGCGGAAAGGACACCGCGCCGGAGATGCTTGTTCGCGGACTCGTGCACTCTCTCGGGTTCCGATACCGTCTCCATAGTAAGGACCTCCCAGGATCCCCGGATTTGGTGTTTAAGGGTCGAAAGAAAGCCATCTTTGTGCATGGTTGCTTTTGGCATCGACATCGTTGCCCGCGAGGGACCGTACCGAGCACCCGCATGCATTTTTGGCTTTCTAAGCTCGAAGGAAATAGATTACGAGACGTCAGAGCCCAGAACGAGTTGCGTAGGCTGGGATGGAGCTGTTTGGTCGTGTGGGAGTGCGAGTTAAAGAATCTGGATCGGATCTCGGCGCGGATCTCGAGATTCCTTGTTTTTAAGGAAGATTAGAGGGCTCGTTGCGCCTATCTCTCACGATCTAACCAGCACAATCGAGAAGTCGACATGTAAACCAGCACACCGCGCGAAATGCCGCTGGTACGCATATACGCTTGTAATTGAGATGAATGTATCTCGATGTCTCTTTCGGAAGGATCCACGTCGCTCTTCCAGTCCACGGCAACTCGCGGCTCTCCTCTTTCAAAATAGACGGCGTCGATACGGCCGCTGACGAATTCACCCTCATCCGGCGACAGAGTTCCAAAGACTCCGATCTCCGGCATTAATCCCGCGCGCAGTGCCGCGAGCTCGGGGATAGATAACGTTCTATTAACCGTCGCCGCCAGCTCCTCAGCTGCTGGTCGATTTGTTAGCTCACTACCCTGAGAAAGTTGCTCAGTCAATGTGACAGCGCGCGCCGTAAGTGTGGGGCGATCGGCGGGGGTTTCACCTGTCAAGACCTCCTCAATTAACTTGTGGAGAAGCAATCCTCTGACTCTACCTGCACCTGCGACAATGGGTAAATCCACCGGATCTTCGTCTTGAGCCGCGATTAAATCAGTAACTGGCACCCTGTCACCGATCGGCATAAAAGAGCCGGGGATGATCGGCTTAATGGAGCCAGTTTTAGGTAGCTAAAACAGACATCCCAGAGGGGTTAAGAATGGGCAGGTTTTGAGGCGTTGGCAAGCTTCGGTTT
>JALYIH010000134.1 GCA_030775865.1 Pseudomonadota bacterium
AAGCGTGAAGGACGTCCCACCGAGAAAGAAACTCTCACCTCACGTCTGATCGATCGGCCGATCCGGCCGCTGTTTCCGGAAGGCTTTATCAACGATGTGCAAGTTGTCGCTTCCGTGATTTCGGTAAATGCCGAAGTTGATCCCGATATTGCCTCGCTGATCGGCGCCTCCGCGGCGCTGGCGATTTCCGGCATGCCGTTCATGGGACCCATCGGCGCGGCGCGCGTCGGATACATCGACGGCAAGTATGTGTTGAATCCGACGACGACGCAGTTGACGACATCGAAGCTCGACCTCGTCGTGGCGGGTACGCAGGAAGGCGTGCTGATGGTGGAATCGGAAGCCGACGGACTCAACGAAGAAGTCATGCTGGGTGCGGTGACCTTCGGACACGAACAGATGCAAATCGCCATCAATGCCATCAACGAACTGGCGGCGGAAGCCGGCAAGCCGAAGTGGGCATGGGTCGCGCCGGAGCCGAACAAGGAGCTGCAGTCCGCGGTCAGCAAGTTCGCCGAGTCGAATGTCGCCGCCGCGTACACGCTCACCGAAAAGATGGCCCGTTACGCGAAGATCAAAGAAATCAAGGCTGCGACAGTCGAAGCCCTGACCCAGGGCGAGACTCCTAAATTTGCCGGCGAACAAGTGAGCGCCGAGTTTTCCAACCTGGAATATCGGTTGGTGCGCGCCAAGATTCTCGATGGCCAGCCGCGTATCGACGGCCGCGACACCAAGACCGTGCGCGCCATCAACATCCGTACCGGCGTGTTGGCGCGAACCCACGGCTCGGCGCTGTTCACCCGCGGTGAAACCCAGGCCTTGGTGGTCACGACTTTGGGAACCGGACGCGATGCGCAGATCATCGACGGCCTCACCGGCGAGCGCAAAGAGCCGTTCATGCTGCACTATAATTTCCCTCCCTTCAGCGTCGGCGAGACCGGCATGATGGGTTCGCCGAAGCGCCGCGAAATCGGCCACGGCAATCTGGCCAAGCGCGGCGTCAAGGCCGTGATGCCGGGCGTGGAGAAATTCCCGTACGTGATCCGAGTGGTCTCGGAAATTCTTGAATCGAACGGTTCGAGCTCCATGGCCTCGGTGTGCGGCACCAGCCTCGCGCTGATGGATGCGGGCGTCCCGATCAAGGCGCCGGTTGCCGGCGTGGCGATGGGCCTGGTGAAGGAAGGTTCGCGATTCCAAGTCTTAACGGACATTTTGGGCGACGAAGATCATCTCGGCGATATGGATTTCAAGGTCGCCGGCACCAAGGACGGCATCACGGCGCTGCAGATGGACATCAAGATCACGAGCATTACCCGCGAGATCATGAAAGTGGCGCTGGATCAGGCCCGCGACGGCCGCTTGCACATCTTGGGCGAGATGAACAAGGTGCTCTCCAAGCCGCGCGAGAACATGTCCGAGTGGGCCCCGACCATCATCACCTTGAAAATCGATCCGGAGAAGATCCGCGATGTCATCGGCAAAGGCGGCGCGGTCATTCGGCAGATCACCGAGGAGACCGGCACTTCCATCGATATCGAGAATGACGGCACGGTGAAGATTGCCTCGGTGCAAGGCGCCGCGGGCCGAGAGGCGCAGCGCCGCATCGAATTGATCACGGCCGATGTCGAAGTGGGGCGGGTGTATGAAGGCAAAGTCGCGCGCCTCATGGATTTCGGTGCATTCGTGACCATTCTTCCGGGCCGCGACGGTCTGGTGCACATATCGCAGATTTCCGAGGAGCGTGTCGAGCGCGTGGGCGACAAGCTCAAGGAAGGCGACGTGGTGCGCGTCAAGGTGCTCGAAGTGGATCGCCAAGGGCGTGTGCGCCTGTCCATGCGCAACGTCGACGCAGCGTAAAGTTAGGCGCGGTGGGCGGTGGGCTTAAGTGTCAAGCCCGCCGCGCATCGAACTCAAGGCTCCTAGGCGTCGCGTAGCGGATTCGATGCAACCCGCGGACGCGGCGGTTCTGCCGGTGCCACGGTCTTGACCCGCTCGCGAAGCTGAGGTGTTGGCTGCTGGCTCAAGAGCTGCTTGAGGCTCTGCTCCAGGTGCGGACTTACCTGGCTTTGCAAACCGGTGCCGTAAGCTCGAATCACGCTGACCATCAGTTCCTGACTCAGGATCGGCTCGGCCAGATGCTCCTGTTCAGCAATGACCTGCAGCAAAATGCTGCGCGTAATATCGGCGCTGTTTTTTTTGTCGACGACGACGAATTCTATTCTCTCGAGGACCAGGCGCCTGACGTCAGCCAACGTGATGTAACGGCTTTCGACCGTGTCATAGAGTCGTCGATTCGGATATTTCTTAATCACTCGCGGTTCGCTCATGGGGCTCCTCGCTCGTGTTGGCCGGCACCACCGGAGGATGCCGGTTCGTGCCAGTCCACGTTTGATCGTAATTGGACCTACGGCTCAAGAATAGCGCAATGCAGCGCTAAGGCAAACCGGCATTTTTTCGTATAGTTTTTAGCCGGTTACACGCAAATTGAGGCGTTTTGGCACCGTCTCGATGTCCCATACCGCCCTCGCCCAAGCCCAGACCTCGTGAATCGAGGCCGTCCGGAGCGAACCGGGAGGGTCCAATCCCAGCATTGAAAAGACCGATAACAGCTGCGGCAGCGGCGAATCCGCGCTCAAATGCACACTGCGCCGCGACTTGGCCAACTTGGTGTCGTCTGCTTCCGTGAGTACCGGAACATGTGCATAGGCCGGTTCGGCCAGCCCCAATAATCGCTGCAGATAAACTTGGCGGGGAGTGTTATCCAGGAGATCCGCGCCACGGACGATATGCGTGACTCCCTGCTCGGCGTCATCGATCACCACTGACAGCACGTAAGCGAATATCCGATCACGTCGCTTCAGAACGATGTCACCGACAGCGGCGGATACGTCCTGCCGGTATACGCCCTGTATGCGATCCCGAAAGGTAATGTAGCCAGGCTCGATTCGCAGGCGCGTCGCGCAGGGCACTCCTGCCGTCGTCGCACCGCTGCGGCATGTCCCCGGATAGCGCAACTCGTCTTCCAATTGCAGTCGGCTGCATGAACACGCGAACGTCAGGCTTCGGGCGGCCAAGTTAAGCAGCGCTGCATCATAGTGCTGGGCGCGCTCGAATTGGCGAACGATCGGCCCATCCCATTCGAAGCCGAATCGCTCCAGGGTGCGCAGAATTCCGTCCGCGGACCCGGCAACCTCCCTGGGCCGATCGAGATCCTCGATGCGCACCAGCCAACGGCCGCCATGGGCGCGCGCATCCAGAAAGCTGGCTACCGCCGTGTATAAAGAGCCCAAGTGCAGATCGCCCGACGGTGTCGGTGCGAAACGCCCTACGTAAGGCTGCGGCGGCTCTCTAGCGGTACCGGTCGTCGCGGTCGCCGTACTGCTTTTCCCGGCGCTCGCGCCGTTCCTGGGCCTCGACGGACAAGGTTGCGACCGGGCGAGCCTCTAGTCGCTTGATGCCTATTTCCTCGCCGGTTTCCAAGCAATAGCCATAGGAACCGTCTTCAATGCGCTTCAGCGCCTCGTCGATCTTGCGGATCAACTTGCGTTCGCGGTCGCGCGTTCGAAGCTCCAGACTGAACTCTTCTTCTTGCGTGGCTCGGTCGTTTGGATCGGGAAAATTGGCCGCCTCGTCCTTCATGTGCAGCACCGTGCGATCGACCTCAACCATGAGGTCTCGCTTCCAGTTCTGCAAAATGAGAGCGAAGTGCTCCAATTGCTCCTTGTTCATGTACTGCTCGCCGCGGCGGGCAATATACGGCTTCACATTGCGCGGGCCTGCCAGCAGGCTCGCGGACACGGAGAGTTCTGCCTCGCCGTCCTCATCGTTTTGCAGCGAGCGCGGCATCACGAGCGGTCGAGGATCGAATTGAATCGGCGCGATTTTTTCGGCGGCGGCTGGCCGTGCAGCCGGCGTTGGTACGGGTTTCAGCGCGGCGGGTTTTGCGCGCGGTGTCTTGGGCGCAGGTTTTGCGCTCACGGGATTGGCTGCGGGTTTGTTCGGTTTCACTGTTACCTTTGATGTGGCGATGGGCTTTGCTTTCGTGGGCGGCCGCGCCGCCTTTTTAGGAGCGGCTGCTTTATGAGTCGCTTTTTTGGGGGTCGCCTTGCCTGGCCGCTTTGCCGTTTTATTTGGTTTCTTCGAGGGCATTTGAATTTTCCGCCTCCTAACGAAAGAGCGCGCGATTATACCGACGCATTCAGGCCTGTACAGAGCGCAGGCGAAACATATTTTTATCTTAAGCCTATGATTGGGAAGCAAATCCTCCGTCAGGGCGAAGGGGCTCGCATGGGGCCTCGGCTGGCCGATTCCCCCCATGCGCGCCCGCCGGGCTCCTATCCAAGGGTCACCGGGACAGGGGCGACCCAGCCAGGGGCCCGGTGTTCCGCCGCAACGCTGGTGTAAATGCCTCCGCGCACATTGAATTTGGCCAAAATCCGCATAAACCGGGGCGCCGTGGCGGCAACGAGATCCCGCAGAATTTCGTTGGTCACCGCCTCATGGAAGGCGCCGCGATCACGGAAGGACCAGATATAGAGCTTCAAGGATTTCAATTCGATGCAGCGCTCGTTGGGCACGTACTCGAGTTCCAGCGTGGCGAAGTCCGGCTGGCCGGTTTTAGGGCACAGACAACTGAATTCCGGAATCGTCATGCGGATGGTGTAGTCCCGCTCCGGGGCAGGATTGCTGAAAACTTCAAGGCGAGTATTCGATTCTGTCATGGAAGATTTGGGTGGCGATCTTAAGGGGTTTACCTATGTGACGTTTACTTTACACTACGCGCCAAGTCGTGGCCCGCGACGGTAAGTCGAGGCCGGCAGGAATTGAAAGGTCACTGAAACAATGCGCTTAACGAAACTCAAAATTGCCGGCTTCAAATCCTTTGTCGATCCCACGACAGTCACCTTTCCGAGCAGTTTGACCGGCGTCGTAGGACCCAATGGATGCGGAAAATCCAACATCATCGACGCGGTTCGCTGGGTGATGGGGGAAATCTCCGCCAAGCACTTGCGCGGCGAATCCATGGCTGACGTGATCTTCAACGGCTCCTCGTCTCGCAAGCCTTTGGGGAATGCCTCGGTGGAGCTGGTGTTCGACAATTCCGACGGCAAGATCGGCGGACCATATGCCAACTACAACGAAGTGGCGCTGCGCCGCGCGGTGAGCCGCGATGGCAGCTCGGATTATTTCATCAACGGGCTCAAAGTACGGCGCAAGGACATCACGCAGCTGTTTCTCGGCACGGGATTAGGAACGCGCAGCTACGCCATCATCGAGCAAGGCATGATTTCGCGCGTCATCGAAGCGCGGCCGGATGACTTGCGCGCGTTCCTGGAAGAGGCGGCGGGCATTTCACGCTATAAGGAACGGCGGCGCGAAACCGAAAGCCGCATCGGCCATACGCGCGAAAACCTGGATCGACTGAACGATCTGCGCGAGGAGGTGGATAAACAGATCCGCCACCTGCAGCGCCAAGCGGCCACTGCGCGGCGCTATCAGACACTCAAGGAGGATGAGCGCAAGCTATTTGCGGAATTGCTGGTGCTGCGCCTGCAGAGTCTCGATCTCGAGGCCGGTACGCGCGATGCCGCGACTTCGAGCTGCGAGACAGCCATGCAGAGCGTGCTCGCGGATCTGCGGGAAGCCGAGGCGCGGATAGAACACATTCGTGCCGATCAATCATCGAAGACCGATGCCTTGAGCGCGATCCAGGCCCGCTACTATGAAGCGGGCGCCGAGGTGACGCGGATCGAACAAAGCATCGAGTACACACGCGAGCTGCGTCAGCGACAGCGCTCGGACTTGGAACAGATCGATACGCAGGCCGGTGACCTTGCCGGCGTGGTGCAGCTCGATCGTGTGCAGTTGGAATCGCTGCAGCTGGAACTCTCAACCATGGTTCCGGCGCTTGATGCGGCTCACGATCAAGAAAGGATAGCGTCCCTGGCACTCGACTCCAGCGAACATACGCTGGCATCGTGGCAGCAGGCTTGGGACAAGCATGCGCAAGCCGTGGCCTTGGGCCAGCGCGAGACGCAAGTGGAGCGCGCCCGCATCGAACAGCTGGAAAGCCAGCAACGGCGGCTGTTGCAGCAGCAAGAGCGCCTGGAGACCGAACGATCCGCGTTTGCGCAATTGCAGCCGCCGATAGCGTTGGAGACGCTGTCTGAGCGAGCGGAAGTTGCGCGCAACGTGGGCGAGAAAGCCGCCGCCGAGCTGCAAGCACTGCTGGCGGAGATATCGGCCACGCGGGATCGCGAGCGAGAACAGAGCCAGGCGCTCAACGCACTGCGTACACGGCTGCAGAAAGCGCAGGGCGAGCAGGTTTCGACCGAAGCGCTGCAGCAGGCGGCCCTGGGCAAGGCGTCGGGGAAGGTAACGCAGTGGCTCAAGTCCCAGTCGCTCGACCGGCAGCCGCGGGTTGCACAGCAGCTGCGGGTGGATAAAGGTTGGGAGCGCGCCGTCGAGACCGTGCTGGGATCGTACTTGGAGGCGGTTTGCGTCGACGGCTTGGACAGCGTCACGGATTTGCTGTCGAGCTTCGATGGCGGTTACTTGGCCGTGGTCAGCACCACGGAAGGCTCGAACACCGTGCGCGATGCCGCCTCGCTGCAGGCGAAGGTGCAGGGCACGAGCGTACTCGCATCGGTGCTGTCGCCGGTGTACACGGCGGAGAGCCTGGCCGAGGCAATGAAGGTGCGCCGCCAGCTCAAGGTCGGCGAGTCTGTGGTCACTCGCGACGGCATCTGGTTGGGAAACGATTGGCTGCGCGTGTCGCGCGACGCCGATCCGCACACCGGCGTGATCGAACGCGAGGAAACCTTGCGCGAAATCCGCGCGCAGGTCGGCGCCCTCGATACCCAGGTGCAGGAGTTCCAGCGCAGTCTTGATGAGACCCGTGAGCGTGTGCGCGACCATGAAGATCGCCGCGAGCGATTGCAAACGGATGTGAATCGGCTGCACCGCGAGCACGTCGACCGGCGTGCTGAACTCAATTCTGCGCAAGCCCGCACCGATGAGGCGACGCGCCGCTTGGGTTTGCTCGAGACGGAGCTGGCCGACGTGGGCGCCGAACTGTCGCGCAGCGAGAATGAACTGCGCCAATCGCGCGGCCGGATGGAAACCGCCATCGATGCGCTCGCCGCGCTCGAACCGCAGCGAATGGATCTTGAACAGGAACGCGAGAGAATGCGCACAGCTTTGAGCGATGCGCGGACGGCGGCCTCCGCGGCGCAACAGCATGCGCGCGAGCTGGCGGTACAGGTGGAATCGCGACGCTCATCGCATGCCTCTTTGATCACGACACTGGCCCGCCTCGAGAAGCAGCTCGAGGACTTGGAAACTCGCAGGCTCGAATTGGCCGCGCAATTGGCGGATGGCGAAGCGCCGCTGGCCGAGGCGCAATTGCAGCTGGAAAAAGAGCTGCAGCTGCGCGCGGAGGTCGAGGCGGAACTGCGGGCTGCGAGAATTGCCAGCGACGAATTGGACGCGCTATTGCGGGAGCAGGACGAAGACCGGTTGGCGGTGGACCAGCGCCTGCAAACGGCGCGAACCAGTCTGGACGAAGCACGGCTGGCGGCACAACAGGTGCGCGTGCGCCGCGAAAGCGTCGCAGAACAGCTCACGGCCACGAATTACGAGTTCAGCGCGCTCGTCGCACAGATTGCTCCGGACGCAACCGTGGGCGGCTGGGAGTCGCAGCTCGAGGAGACCAAGGGCAAGATCGAGCGCCTGGGCCAGGTCAATTTGGCGGCGATCGGCGAATTCAAGGAGCAGTCGGAGCGCAAGGAGTACTTGGATCGGCAGTGCAAGGATTTGACCGATGCGCTGGAAACGCTCGAGTCGGCGATGCGCAAAATCGATCGGGAAACCCGCACGCGCTTTCAGGATACCTTCGATCGCGTCAACGCCGGTTTGAAGGAAAAGTTTCCGCGTCTCTTCGGCGGTGGTCATGCCTACCTTGAGTTGACCGGCGAGGAGTCGACGGCGGCCGGCGTGTCCGTCATGGCGCGTCCGCCGGGCAAGCGAAACAGCACGATCAGCCAGCTATCGGGCGGCGAAAAGGCGCTCACGGCGGTCGCCTTGGTATTCGCCATATTCGACCTGAATCCCGCGCCGTTTTGTCTGCTGGACGAAGTGGACGCGCCGCTCGACGAGAACAATGTCGGGCGATTCTGCGACATCGTTCGGGACATGTCGCGCAGTGTGCAGTTCATATTCATCACCCATAACAAAAGCACCATGGAGATGGCGTCGCAGCTGGTCGGCGTCACCATGAACGAGCCCGGCGTATCGCGTCTCGTGTCCGTCGATGTCGATGAGGCTGTGCGTATGGCAGCGATGTAGCGCGAAAGTCTGATGGCTGCCGAGCTGCGTTGGATACTATTGGCCCTGAGTCTGGTGTTTCTCGCCGGCATCTGGTGGTGGGGCAGGCGGCGATCGACACAGGCTCCCGGAAACGCCGCGCTGCGCGAGATCACGCCCACGGCCGATCCTGGGCGCCATGAACCGCCCGCCGACGATGGCCTATCCGACGTCGAGGCGGCACCCGAGGCGCAGGTGCGTGAATGGGGCGTGCCGCCTTTCGAGCCGCTGAGCATCCATACCCAAGAGTACGATCACGTTCCCATATTGGACGGCCCCATGATGGTGGATGCCGATCCTGCGCCGGCGGCAAGCGCTGCCGGCATTGGGGCAGGTGCCGCCGCCATTGGGGCAAGCACGGCAGGCGTCGGTGCCAGTGCAGCGGGCGCCGCAGGTATGACTGCGCCGACGCCGGGACGCGTGCCGACGCTTCTGCCTGAGCCCAGTGATCGAAGTCCGGCCGTGGCTGCGCAAGCGCCCAACTTGAGCGCGCAGCAAAAGATCGTCACGGTGCGGGTGTGCGCCGCGGGCGAGGCGCGCTGGTCCGGCGCCACATTGCTGTCCGCTCTCGAATTGCATGGCCTGGCCTATGGGCGCTACCAGGTTTTTCATCGCAGACATGTCGACGGCCGCAGTCTGTTTTGCGTGGCCAGTTTGATTGAACCCGGCACATTCGATGTCGCCCGCATGTCCACGGAGGAGTTTCGCGGGGTCACGCTCTTCGCCGTGTTGCCAGGGCCCGTCGAGCCGCTGCTGACCGTCGATGAGTTGCTCGGCGCGGCTCGCGGTTTGGCGCAGGAACTGGCGGGGATGGTGCAGGACTCCAAGGGCATACCCATGTCGCCGCAGCGCGCCGCAGCCCTGCGCGATGATGTGGCGCGCTTCCAGGCCTCGCTGCCGCGGGCCTAGCTTCAGGAGGCTGCCAATGTGCCCGCAGAACCCAGCCGGACCGCCCAACAAGGCGGCGGCGCGTGCCGCGGAATTGCGGGAACTGCTGGAGCGCTATAACTACCGCTATCACGCGCTCGATGACCCTGAGGTTCCGGACGCCGAGTACGATCGGCTCATGCTGGAGCTGCGAGCGCTGGAGACCGAGTTTCCGCAGCTGCTCGTTCCCGATTCGCCGACCATGCGGGTGGGCGCCGCGCCGATTGCCGCATTCGGTGCCGTCAAGCATCGAGTCGCGATGCTGTCGTTGGACAATGCATTCAGCGCGGAGGAGGTGCGCGATTTCGACCGCCGCATTCACGAACGCCTGTCGCAAACCGGCGCCATTCGCTATTCGGCTGAACCGAAGTTGGACGGCTTGGCCATCAGCGCGCGCTACGAAAAAGGCGCCTTCGTGCAGGGCGCGACGCGCGGCGACGGTGAAACGGGGGAAGATATCACCCAGAACTTGCGCACCATCAAGGCGCTGCCGCTCAAGTTGCGCGGCGCCGATGTGCCGCAGGTGATTGAAGTGCGCGGCGAGGTGTTCATGCCACTCGCGGGCTTCAGGCGCTTCAATGAAGAAGCGGCGGCGCGTGGTGAGAAAACTTTCATCAATCCGCGCAACGCCGCCGCCGGCAGTCTGCGCCAGCTTGATCCGCGCATGACCGCAGCGCGTCCGCTGGATCTGTTCATCTACGGAATCGGGGTCATCGAGGGCGGTGAACTGCCGCCATGCCACAGCGGGACGCTGAAGGAATTGCGCCGTTTGGGCTTCAAGATTTGCCCGCAATCCAAGGTGGTTGAATCGATCGACGGCTGCCTTGAATACTACCGGGAAATGGCTGCGGCACGTTCGGCGCTGCCGTACCAAATCGACGGCGTGGTCTACAAAGTGGATGATGTGAAGCTGCAGCGCAAGCTGGGATTCATCTCGCGCGCGCCGCGCTGGGCCATCGCACACAAATTCCCGGCTGAGGAAGCATTGACGGTGGTCCGCGGCATTGAATTTCAAGTGGGCCGCACCGGCGCATTGACGCCCGTCGCGCGCTTGGAGCCTGCGTTCGTGGGCGGCGTCACGGTGAGCAACGCCACGCTGCACAACATGGACGAATTGACCCGCAAGGATGTGCGGGTAGGCGATACCGTCGTCATCCGCCGCGCCGGTGATGTGATACCCGAGGTTGCGCGGGTGCTGCCGGAGCGCAGAGCCGCCGGCGCGCAGCTCGTGACGCTGCCGAGCGTGTGTCCCGTGTGCGGCTCGCCCGTGGCCCGGGAGGGCGATCAGGCGGTCGCGCGCTGTACCGGCGGGCGGCGCTGTGCGGCTCAGCGCAAAGGGGAAATCCAGCATTTCGCGTCGCGTCGTGCCATGGATATTCAAGGGCTCGGCGACAAGCTGGTGGAACAGCTCGTCGACTGTGATTGGATCAAAACGCCGGCGGATCTTTTCGCCTTGAAGGCGGATGAACTGGCGACGTTGGATCGCATGGGCGAGAGGTCGGCGCAGAAATTGTGCTCTGCCATCGAGGAGGCCAAGCACACCACGTTGCCGCGCTTTCTCTACGCCCTCGGCATACGCGATGTGGGCGAGGCCACCGCGCTGGCGCTGGCGCAACATTTTCCCGACTTGGCGGATTTGCGGCGCGCCTCAGAGGAGGAAATCCAGCGAGTGCCGGACGTGGGCCCGGTCGTGGCGAAGCAGGTGGCGGCTTATTTTCGCGATGCCGACAACGCCGCCGTGGTGGATCGTTTGCTTGGCGCAGGCATCGCCTGGCCGCGGCCCTTGCCGGTAAGCGCGGGCAGCGCGCAACGCGACAAGACCTTCGTGTTGACCGGTACTTTGGAGTCCCTGTCGCGCGAGGAAGCGACGGATGCCATTGTGCAGCGGGGCGGAAAAGTGAGCGGCAGCGTCTCGAAGAAGACGCACTACGTGGTGGCGGGGGCGGAGGCCGGATCGAAGCTCAAAAAAGCCGAACAGCTTGGGCTGCAGATTCTCGACGAAGCGGCGTTCTTGAAACTGCTGAAATCGTAGCAACCGAAATCGTAGCGGATTCACCTGAATCCGCTACGTAGTTTCGGATGCGCGGGTCAAATTACAGCGATTTATCGATCTTCGCGTTCTTCTTCAGGCTATCCACATAGGCCTGAAGCTTCTTTTGAATCACGCCGTTGTTGACCTGCTGCTTGACCTGCTCGAACGGCGGGGGCGCGGTTTCGCGTGTATCTTCGAGCTTGATGACGTGCCAGCCGAATTGCGTCTGCACCGGCTCTTGCGTCATTTCGCCCTTTTTCAGAGTCTTCACGGCGTCGCCGAAGGGTTTGGCCATGCGCGTGAGCGTGAACCAGCCCAGGTCGCCGCCGTTGGCCTTGGAACCATCGGTCGACTGGGCTTTGGCCACGTCTTCAAACTTGGCGCCGCCTTTGATCTTCTTGATGACCTGCTCGGCCTGCTCCTTGGTCGGTACCAGGATATGCCTCGCATGGTATTCGGTCTTATCCATGGCCGCGATCGCCGTGTCATATTCGGCGTGCAATTCCGCGTCCGTCGGTTCCTTGTCCTTCAAATATTTCTGCGATGCCGAATCCGCCAGCACGCGCATGCGCACGACGTTGAGGCGCGAGGCCACATCCGGATCCTTTTCGATACCGTCCTTCACTCCCTGGGTGGCCAGCAACTGCATGCTGATCAACTCATCGAGTACCTGGCCGCGTTGCTCGGCGGTCAGTTCAGTGGTCGGACGGCCCTGGAGCAGACTCTTCAAATAGATCTCGTATTCCACGCGGGAGATCGGCGTGCCATCGACGGTGGCAACGGGCGCGGGCGCCGGGGCCGCCGTCTTGTCAGTCGCGGCGGGTGTTGCCGCCTGCTGGCCCTTTCCGCAAGCCGTCATACACACAGCGAATGCGGTCACGGTGGCTATACG
>JALYIH010000135.1 GCA_030775865.1 Pseudomonadota bacterium
ATTGACGACCGCGATGACCGGAATCCCATAATGCGCACGGACCTCTTGAACCGCCGATAACCGGCTCTGCGGACCGCGTTCCTGGCGATCCAAGGCAAGCAGCACACCGGCCGGCTGCGCGCCGGCCGCCCGAATGATTTCGATGGATTCTCGGATCGCGGTGCCCGCCGTGATGACGTCATCGACGATCAGAACCCTCCCGCTCAAGGGGCCGCCGACGATGCTGCCCCCTTCCCCGTGGTCCTTGGATTCCTTGCGATTGAACGCGAACGGCAGATCGCGGCCCCCATGCTCCGCCAGCGCCGCCGCGGTGATGGCGGCGAGAGGGATGCCCTTGTAGGCCGGGCCGAATAGCATATCGAACTCGAGATCGGATTCCGTGACCGCCGCCGCGTAGGCGCGTCCCACCGCGCCGATGGCGGCGCCGGTGCTGAACAATCCGGCATTGAAGAAATACGGGCTCTCGCGGCCGGACTTCAGCGTAAAGCTGCCGAACCGCAAAACTCCGAGCCGCATGCACAGATCGATGAAATCACTTTGATATGCCAAGGTCATGGGGGCTGATATTATCGCGCGCGATGCACAGCGTCATGCTGAACTGCCGGATCTAAGCTCATGCCCGAGTCTCATTCATCGGCGGCGATGCCGAGCTATCGCGATTGAATCAAGCTGCGAAGCCCACCTTGCTGCAGGCGCTCGGCGACAAGCGCCTGTCGGCCATTCTATTCCTGAGCTTTGCCTCCGGGTTGCCTTTCAATCTGACCAATTTCACGCTGCAAGCCTGGCTGGCATCCGCCGGCCTCAGCATCAAGACCATCGGCATTTTTTCCCTGGCGGCGCTGCCCTATAACGTCAAATTCTTGTGGGCACCCTTCCTCGATCGCTACCAGCCCCCCATCCTTGGCCGGCGTCGAGGCTGGATTTTGATTTTTCAAGCGTGCTTGACTGTTTGCATCGGTGTCATGGGCTTTAGTTCCCCGACGAACGCGCTCTACGAACTCGGCGCCATCGCGGTGTTCCTCGCCTTTCTGTCTGCTTCACAAGACATCGTCATCGACGCCTATCGCGTGGACACCATTCCGGCGAGCGAGCGCGCCCTGGCGGCGGCGGCGGCGGCGTTCGGCTACCGCACGGCCGCGATGTTGGCGGGCGCGGTGCTCGTCTATATTGCCGCCAGTTTCGGCTGGCAGCTGGCCTTCTTGTTCGTAGCCTGTCTCATGGCAGTCACGATGCTTGCGACCTGGTGGGCGCCGGAGCCGGAAGTGCCGGGGCATGCGCCGCGCACTTTGGCCGATGCGGTCTGGCACCCCTTGCGGGAATTGCTCAAGAAAAAGGGCATCTGGGGATTTCTAGCGCTGATCCTGCTCTACAAAGTAGGCGACGCTCTCGCGCTCAGCCTCTACAGCACATTCATGATCCAAGGCGTCGGATTTTCTCTGCATGAACTCAGCATTGCCGGCAAATTGAATATGACGATCTCCACGATGATCGGCGTGGCGTTCGGCGGCTGGGTTTACCTGCGCTGGGGAACGTTTCGCTCCCTGCTGATATTCGGCATCGGCCAGGCACTCACCAATTTGCTTTACATGTGGCTGGCGCTGGCCGGCAAGAAAGTATGGCTACTGGTACTTGCAACATCGCTGGATACCATGATCGGCGGAATGGGTCAGGCGGCGTTCGTTGCCTTTTTGGTGTCGCTGTGCGCGTCGGATTTCAGCGCCACGCAATACGCTCTGCTATCCGCGCTCGCAGTCTTGCCGCGAAACGTGACAGGCGCGATCGCGGGAGCGCTCGTTCCGGCGATCGGATGGGCGAATTTCTTCGTGGTCACCTGTCTGAGCGCGGTGCCGGGGCTGATCCTGCTGGTGGTGCTGCGCGGACCCTTGAATGAGCTCTCGGCCCGCGAAGCCGCGAAAACGTAGCGTGCAGTTCAGTCAGCGACGCAGCGAGCGATCGTTGGGAGTGGACCAAAGACTACGCGCGTTGTCTTCGAATTCGCGATCCAAATCTTCGGCTTCCATGTCCACGGCGCCCGACCAATCTTCAGGAGCATCGGCCGCATCGATGAGTTCGTCCAGAAGTTGCTCGTTCCAAGAGTCGAAATCCACTTCGGTGACGGTGCCGTCGAAGTACTGAATTTCTATGGTTTGATCTTGGTCGTCGATCGCGACCACTTCAAAGAGTTCGTTGGTGCCGCCTCGATACCATTGACCAACGATCGGCCTGATAACATTCATCGCCGCCTCCGTCTGGTATGCACAACTCCACTCAAATCCCACTCCATTCAACTCCCAATGAGTGATTCGCGCAATCTGTAATTTTTGCGCGCAGCAACATCCTCGCTGATCGAGTAGCTCGTGAAATTCTGCCCGTCTTTTCGCGGGGTGGGCCCCCTTCTTTGTAGCCGACTGCGGTGGAATGATCAGCCAACTGCGCTGGGATCCTCGCCGCCTTCGCGCTTCGTGTAGGCCAGATCCCACACGCCGTGACCCAGCCGCGTACCACGTCTCTCGAAGCGCGTCGGCTGCCTGAAATCCGGCCGCGGCACGTAGGTCGCATCCGCGCTCAATGAGACGAGGCACGGACTTGCATTGCATACCGCCAACATTTGTTCCGCATAGGCTTGCCAGTCCGTCGCGAGCCGCAGCACGCCCCCCGAGCGCAGCTTGGCCGCCGCCAGCGCGATGAAAGTGGCGTCGATCAAGCGCCGCTTGTGATGGCGTTTCTTGTGCCAGGGATCCGGGAAGAAGACCAGGATTTCATCGAAGGAGTCATCCTGGATCGTGTCCTTCAATACCTCGACTGCATCGTGACAGATGACGCGCAAGTTGCGTACGTTGGCTTGTTCGGCGCGCAGCAACAGCCGGCCCGCGCCCGGGCGATGCACCTCGATGCCGAGGTAGTCGATGTGGGGATGAGTTTCCGCCAGGCTGCCAATCACTTCCCCGACCCCGAAACCGATCTCGAGGCAGCGCGGTGCGCGGCGCCCGAATACCGTCTCCAGATTCAATGGACCGCCTGCCAATTCCACGCCGTAGCGCGGCCATAGCTCCGTGAGCGCACGCTCCTGAGCAGGGGTCATTCGGCCGGCGCGCAAAACGAAACTGCGGATGTGACGCTGTGTCTGCATGGACGCGAAGTGTGCCTGATATGATGGCGCAATGCGTAAATCAAAATGCGTCATTCAGCCGAGACGCATGGGCTGCCCGATATCGCTGGTAGCGGTTCTCGTACTCTTGATATCCGGCTGCGCCACGCTGCCGCGGCATGTCGAAAAAATCCATACCGTTGCGCTGCCC